>DATHLN010000028.1:0-3902 GCA_035488115.1 Candidatus Limnocylindrales bacterium
AGTCGCCCATGGCACCGGCGGGAACGCGCGGCGTTTCGACCAGCTCGTCGTCGCCGGGCCGGCGCTCGGCACGGCGCGCGCGCCAATCGGCGAACCAGCCGCCGACGCGGTTCACCGTCACGTACATCGCCGGGACGAGGAAGAGGGTGAGGAACAGCGAGCTCAGCAGCCCGCCGATCAGCACGATTCCCATCGACATGCGGATCTCGCCGCCTTCGGTGCGGCCGAGCGCAAGCGGCAGCATGCCGAAAACCATCGCCGCGGTCGTCATCACGATCGGCCGCAAGCGCGTTCCGCCGGCGGTGACGATCCCTTCGGCGTACGTCAGCCCGCGTTTGCGCAGCGTGTTGGCGTAGTCGACCAAGAGAATCCCGTTCTTCGCGACCAGCCCGAAGAGCATGATCGTCCCGATGATCGAGAAGATGTTGAAGCTCTGGTGCGTGAGCGCGAGCGCGAGCAGGCCGCCGATCAGCGCGACCGGGATCGAGAACATGATCACGAACGGCGTCAAGAACGAGCCGTACAACACGACCATCAGGCAGTAGATCAGCGCGACCGACGTTATGAGCGCCAGCCCCATGCTGCTCTGAAACTCCTGGAACAGCTGCGAGTCGCCTTGCGTCGCGAGCTGCACGCCCGGCGGCAAGAAACCCGGTACTTTGAGCTGCTGGTCGACCTTTCCGATCACCTCGCCGAGCGTCGTCTTCGAACGGTCGATGTCGCCGTTGACGGCCGCGACGCGCTCGCGGTCGACGTGCTGGATCTTCGTCGGGGCGCGGTCTTCGGTGAAGTTCGCCACCGCCGCGAGCGGCACGAACGAACCGTCGCCGGCGCGCACCGGGATGCGCCGGATCTGCTCCATCGAGTTCTTCGAGCCGATCGGGTACTGGAGCCGTACGTCGACGAGCCCGTTCCAGGTGCGCACCTTGGTCACGACCGCGCCGCCCACCGCGACGCGCGCGGCGGTCGCCGCTGCGCCCGGCGAGACGCCGAGCATCGACGCCTTCTGCGGATCGATTCGAACGGTGAGATGCGGCGCCGCGTTCTCGGCCCCGGTCTGCACGTTCAACGTTCCGGGGAGCGAGCGAATGTACGCCGCCAGCTTGTTCGCCGCGTCGTCGATCACGTTGTCCGGCCCCGAGAGCGTGTAGTTGATCGGTGCGCCGCTGCCGCCGCCGCCGCGCAGAGAAACCTGCACCTGGGCGCCCTTGGCGAGCGGCGGCGCGACCTTGCGCAGCTCCGCCAGCAGCGAATCCTCTTCCGGGCGGTGGTCTTTCTGCAGCGTGACGCGGATGATTCCGACGAAGCCGCCGGTGGTCGTTCCCCAGCCGGCCGGTTTGCGGCCGGACGCGGAGCGAACGGTGTCGACGTGCGGCAGCTTCAGTGCCGCCGCGTCGATTCGGTCGATCGCCGCCTGCGTGACGTAGAGCGGCGTTCCGGTGGGGAAGGTCAGCGTGATCGCGACCTGGCCGCGCTTCTCGTCGGGCAGGAACTCGCTCGGGATCGACGTCTTCGTCACCGCGAGGACGAACAGCAGCGCTCCGGCGGCGGCGCATGCGATCGCGGCGGCGACCGACGCGCCGCCGTGCAGTTCGATCCGAATCCCGGCGAGGACGCGCTTGCCGTGCAGGCCGCGGCCGAGTACGAACCACAAGAGCGTCGCGAGCGCGAGCGCGACGTCGGTTCCCGCGACAAAGGTCATCACTTGCGGGCCGGCCGGGAGCGTGAGCGCGTTGAGGACGAACAGCGCGCTCAGCCAAAACGTCATCCAGCGGTGGCGCAGCGCGAGCGGGAGCGCACGGTCGCGATACCACGCGGTCAGCCGCTCGAAGCCGTGCTGGAACCAGGCCAGGTAGCGCGGCGGCGCCGCGCTGCGGCGCTTCACCGACCACTTCGCCGCCAGCATCGGCGTGAGCGTGAACGAGACGAACAGCGAGAAGAGGGTCGCGACGGTGACCACGATCCCGAACTCCTGCATGTACTTCCCGACGAATCCGCTCAGGAACGCCAGCGGCAGGAAGACGACCACGTCGACCAGCGTGATCGCGATCGCCGCGCCGCCGATCTCGGTCCGCCCGCTGATCGCCGCGTCCCCCGGCGCTTGTCCCATGTCGCGGTGCCGGGTGATGTTCTCGAGCACGACGATCGAGTCGTCGACTAGGATCCCGATGATCAGCGAGAGGCCCATCAGCGAGACGTTGTCGAGCGTCAGCCCCATGATCCGCATGACGACGAACGTCGCCAGCAGCGAGGACGGGATCGAGATCATCACCACGACCGCGTTGCGCCACGCGTGCAGGAAGAGCATCAGCACGATCGCGGTGAGGAAGATGCCCTCGAAGAGCGACTGCAGCACGCCGTTGAGCGAGGCTTGCGTGTAGTCGGCCGGCGCGAACAGCTCCTTGAACGAGATTTGGGGATACTTGTCGGCGATCTTCTTCATCTCGGCGCGCGCGAGGGCGGTCGAGGCGATCTCGTCGGCGGTGATGTTGCGGTTGACGTCGATGAAGAGCCCCGGCGCGCCGTTGATGTGCGAGAGCTGGCGCTGCTCGGCGTGGCCGTCGACGACGGTCGCGACCGAGGAGACGTCGAGCCCCTTCTGCGCGCCGCCCGGCACGTTGAGCGGGATCGCCGCGATGTCGGCGGCCGAGTTGATCTCGGCGTGGACCGAAACGTCCCGCTCGATCGTCGGCTTGTCGATCCGTCCGCCCGGGACGTTCGCGTTGTTCTGCGCGATCGCGGTGGCGATGTCCGCCAGCGAGGCGCCGGTTCCCATCAGCCGCAGCGGGTCGGCGTACACTTCGAACTCGCGCTGCGCGGCGCCGTAGAGGTCGGCGCCGGCGACATTCGGGATGTGCTTGATCTCGCCCAGCACGCGGTCGTTGACGACGTCGGCGAGCGCCGGCCCGGTCATCGTCTTCGAGCTGATGGCGTAGGTAAGGATCGGGTCCTGCGCGCCGTTTTCTGCACTTGCGGCGGATCGAGATCGCTGGGCATGTAGATGCGCGCGGTGTCGACGCGCCGCTGCACATCGATCGCCGCGAAGTCGAGGTCGGTGCCGAGCTTGAACTGCACGACCACGACCGCGAAGCCGTCCTGCGCCGTCGCGGTCATCTGGTCAAGGTGTTCGATCCCGTCGAGCTGGTCTTCGATCGGCTTGACGACCAGCCGTTCCATCTCGGCCGGCGAGGCGCCGGAATACCCGGCGAAGACGAGCACGATCGGGTACGCGACGTTCGGCTGGGCGTTCTTGCCGAGCGCGCGGTACGAGAGCGTCCCGAACGCAGCCAGGGCGATGAAGAACATCGCGACGATGATGGGGCGCTGAATCGAAAAACGCGTCAACCACATACGGCAGCCGTCCTCTCGCTGGATCGCCCGGAACTACAGAGGGTCGTTCGCGGCGTTTTGCCCGTGACCTCTTAAATTTACAGTTGACGTCCTAGTCGCCGAGCGCTCCGGCGGGCACCGGTGGCGGGCTGAGCGGGACGTCGGCCGTCCGGCCCGGCTCCCGGCGGCGGGCCCGGCGGTCTTCGAAGTAGCCGGCGATCCGGTTGGCGGTGACGTACATCGCCGGAACCAGGAAGAGCGTCAGGAAGAGCGAGCTGACGAGCCCGCCGATCAGCACGATCCCCATCGACTGGCGGATCTCGCCGCCCTCGGTGTGGCCCGTGGCAAGCGGGAGCATCCCGAAGACCATCGCGGCGGTCGTCATGACGATCGGGCGCAGCCGCGTCCCGCCGGCGGTGAGAATGCCCTCGATGTACGTAAGGCCGCGCTTGCGCAGCGTGTTCGCGTAGTCGACGAGCAGGATCCCGTTCTTGGCGACCAAGCCGAAGAGCATGATCAGCCCGATCATCGAGAAGATGTTGATCGTCTGGTGGCTCAGCGCAAGCGCGAGC
>DATHLN010000029.1:0-1918 GCA_035488115.1 Candidatus Limnocylindrales bacterium
TGCGGGGCCGGCGTTCGCCGACGCGACGCGTTACCGGATGCCGCCGCCGGCGATCGAGGCCGCCCTGAACGCGCCGCCGATTCCCACCGTCGAAGTCGGACCGCGACACCGTTACCTCGCGATTCTAACGCCGCTGCGCTATCCGCCGGTCGCCGACCTGGCGCGTCCGATGCTGCGGCTCGCGGGGCTGCGCATCGATCCGGTGACCAACGGGATCCACCACGCGCGCGCCTTCACCTCGCTCGCGTTCGCGCGGATCGATCCTTCGCCGGGCTCCGGACAGAGGACCGTTCGCGTCGCACTGCCGGCGGACGCGCACCTCACGGATTTGCGGTTCTCGCCGGACGAGACGCGCTTCGCGATCACGAACGCGACCGCGCACGGCACGGAGCTGTGGCTCGGCACGCTCGCCGACGGGCGCGCGTCGCGCGTCGCGAACGTCGCGGTGAACGGCGTCTTCGACGAAGCGGTGCGCTGGGCGCCGGACGGGGTGCATCTGTTCGTGCGCGCCGTCGACCGCCGCGGACCCGCACCCGCCGAGACGATCGCGTCCGGGCCGGCGGTGCAAGAGACGAGCGGCAAAGCGGGCCAGATCGTCACGTACGAGGACATGCTGGCGAACGCGCACGATGAAGCGCTCTTCGAGTACTACGCGACGTCGCGCGTCGAGCTGGTCGACGCGCGCACCGGCGCGGTGACGCGCACCGCGGCGCGCGGGATTTTCACCGCGCTTTCGCCGTCGCCCGACGGACGCTATGTGCTCACCGAGCGCGTGCATCGGCCGTTCTCGTACCTGTTCCCGTACCGGCGCTTCCCGCGCGTGAGCGAGGTGCTCGATCTGGGCGGCCGGCACGTCGCGACGATCGCTGACCGCCCGCTCGAAGACCGCGTCCCCGCCAACGGCGTCCCGATCGGCCCGCGCGACGTCGCGTGGAAACCATCGTCCCCCGCGACGCTCGCCTGGACGGAAGCGCTCGACGGCGGCGACCCGCGCGCGAAGAGCGCGTTGCGCGACCGCATCGTCACGCTCTCCGCGCCGTTCGGCGGTCCACCGCGCGAAGTGGCGCGCACCCCGGCGCGGACGCTCTCCTTCCTCTGGCTGAGGGCAGATGAGCGCGCGCTCATCAACACCTTCGACCGCGACACGGGCATTCGCACCGAGCTGCTCGCCGACGCGCGCGCGGCGAGCGATGCACCGAAGACCGTCTTCACCTTGCGCGACAGAGACGTCTACAACGACCCCGGGAGCGCGGAGGTGGAGTTCGCGCGGAACGGCGACCTCGTCGTCGCGCACGACGGCGATGCGATCTGGCTGCGCGGCGCGGGCTACGGTCGCGACGGGCGCCGGCCGTTCCTCGACCGGCTCAACCTGCGCAGCGGCGAGAAGACGCGGCTCTTCGTGTCCCAGCTTACGCCGCTCGAGCAGCCGATCGTCATGCTCGATCCCGACGCTACACGTATCGTCACGACACGCCAGTCGCCGGCCGAGCCGCCGAACGTCTACGTGCGAACGCGCGCGAACGGCGCGCTGCGCGCGGTGACCGCGTTCACCGATCCCGCGCCGCAGCTGCGCGCGATCGGGCGCCGCGTCGTGAGCTATAAGCGCGCCGACGGCGTCGACCTGTCGTTCACCCTCTACACGCCGCCGGGGTGGAAAGAAGGGACGCGGCTGCCGACGTTCGTGTGGGCGTATCCGCTCGAGTACATCGACCCGGACACCGCCTCGCAGAACACCAACACCACGCAGACGTTCGTCAGCGTGACCGGCGCTTCACCGCTGTTTCTCGCGCTCGCCGGCTACGCCGTCCTCGACAACGCCTCGATGCCGATCGTCGGCAGTCCGGCGACCGTGAACGACACGTTCGTCGACCAGCTCGTCGCCGACGCGAAGGCCGCGGTCGACAAAGCGGTCGAGATT
>DATHLN010000030.1:0-13028 GCA_035488115.1 Candidatus Limnocylindrales bacterium
CGCGGCAGCAACAACCTCGGCGAGCGCTACCAGCGCGCGGTCGGCGGCGACAAATTGCGCGGTCCCGGCGAGGACATCGACGCGGCGCTCGCCGCGGTGCGCAAGCTCGGGATCGTCGACGAGCGCCGGATGGCGGTGAGCGGCTGGTCGTACGGCGCCGGCTTGACGCTTTGGATGATCGAGCACCGCCACGACTGGCGCGCCGCGGTCGCGGGCGCGGCGGTGACGGACATCGCCGCGGACTACGCGACCGCCGACGACATCGCCGCCGACCGCGCGCTGGTCGGCGGCTCCCCGCTGGTCGGCCCGTACCGCGCGCGCGCGGCCGCGATGAGCCCGATCACCTACGCCGACCGCGTCCGCACGCCGCTGCTGCTGATGACCTGCCGCGGCGACACGCGCGTCTCGCCGGTCGGCGTCTACCAGTTCTACCACGCGCTGCGCGATCTCGGCCGGCCGGTGCAGCTCATCGCGTATCCGGTCGACGGTCACTTCCCGAGCGATCCGGTCCGCCGCAACGACGTCTACCGGCGCTGGATCGCGTTCATCGCCGAGGGGTTCGGGGCGTAGCGATGTGCACCGTCCTGCTGCTGCTGCGCCCGGACGAACGCTGGCCGCTGCTGATCGGCGCGAACCGGGACGAGCGCTTCGACCGGGCCTTCGATCCGCCCGGCCGCTGGTGGCCGGACGCGCCGGGGATCTTCGCGGGCCGCGACGCGCTCGGCGGGGGCAGCTGGTTCGGCGTGAACGACGACGGCGTCGTCGCGACGATCGTCAACGGGATGGACCGCCTCGGCCCGCTCCCCGGGAAGACGAGCCGCGGCGAACTGGTCCTGCGCGCGCTGCGCGAGCGCGACGCGCGCGCGGCGGCGGACGCGCTCGCGGCGCTCGACGCGCAGCGGTATCGCGGGTTCACGGTGCTGGTCGCCGACCGGCGCGCGGCGTACGCGGTCGCGAGCGACGAGCGCGCGATTCGGGTCGAGCCGCTCGCGCCGGGACACCACCTGGCGACGCCGGACGGCGTCGATCTCCCGGCCTCGCCGCGCTATGCCGCGCACTTCGGCGCATTTCGCGCAGCGGCCCCGCCCGATCCGGCGCGCGGCGACTGGGACGCGTGGATCGAGCTGCTGCGGCATGCCGACGACGACGATCCGCACCGCGCGATGACGGTCGCGATCCCCGAGCACGCGTTCGGGACGGTCTGCAGCCAGCTGCTCGCGCTGCCGGCTTCGCCGGCGGACGAGGCGGTGCTGCTCTTCGCGAACGGGCCGCCGACGCGCGCGCCGTACGCCCGCGTCAGCGCGCCCCGGGTTCCGGACGCGCACGCCGAACGATGAGGACCGGATGCGCTTCCACAGCCTGAAGGACGCCGAAGTGCGCGGCAAGCGCGTGCTGCTGCGCGAGGATCTCAACGTGCCGATGAAGGACGGCACGATCGCCGACACCACGCGGATCGACGCGGCGCTGCCGACGCTGCGCTGGCTGCGCGAGCACGGCGCGAAGACCGTCATTCTCTCGCACCTCGGCCGCCCCGACGGCAAGCCGAACCCGAAGTACTCGCTGCGCCCGGTCGCGGTGAAGCTCTCCGAGCTGCTCGGCACCGAGGTGCGCTTCGTCGAGGACTGCGTCGGCGAAGCGGCGGTCGCGGCCTCGCACGCGATCCCGGACGGCGGCTTCGCGCTGTTCGAGAACGTCCGCTTTCACGCCGAGGAAGAGGCGAACGATCCCGCGTTCGCGCGCGAGCTCGCGCGCTCGGGCGATCTCTACGTGAACGACGCGTTCGGCACCGCGCACCGCGCGCACGCCTCGACCGCCGGGGTCGCGGACGATCTGCCGGCGTACGCGGGCTTCCTGATGGAGGCCGAGCTCGCGGCGCTCGCGCGGCTCACCGAGAATCCCGCGCACCCGTTCGTCTGCGCGATCGGCGGCGCGAAGGTCGCCGACAAGGTCGGCGTGTTCGAGCACCTCCTCGACAAGGTCGACGCGTTCGTGATCGGCGGCGGGATGGCGAACACGTTCCTCGCCGCCCAAGGGATCGGCGTCGGCAGGTCGCTGCGCGATCCGGATCTCATGCCGGCGCAGCGAATCATCGCGATGTCGCTGGCGAAAGGCGTCGCGCTGCACCTGCCGACCGACGCCGTCGTCGCCGACGCATTCGACGCCGACCAGACCGCACGGACCGTAGCGCTCTCGGGGGTCGGGGACGGGATGATCCTCGACATCGGGCCCGAGACCGCGCGCGCGTATGTGGATGTGCTCCGCGCCGCGAAGACGATCGTCTTCAACGGTCCGATGGGCGTCTACGAGAAGCCCGCCTATCGCAACGGGACGCGCGTCGTGGGCGAAGCGATCGCCGAAGCGACGCGCGACGGTGCGACCAGCGTGGTCGGCGGCGGCGACGCGGCGGCGGCCGCGCACGAGCTCGGCTTCGCCGGCGGGATGACGCACGTCTCGACCGGCGGCGGCGCGACGCTGGAGTTCCTGGAAGGCAAGACGCTCCCCGGCGTCGCGGCGCTGGAGCGCGCCGCGCAGCGATGAGCACCGCGCGCAAGCCGCTGATCGCGGGCAACTGGAAGATGCACAAGACGATCGCCGAGACGCGCGCGTTCGTCGCCGACCTTTGCGCGCGCGAGCTCCCGCTCGACGAGGTCGACGCAGTGATCTGCCCGCCGTTCACCGCGCTCTGTGCCGCGCGCGAGGCGCTCGGCGCGAGCGCGATCGGCCTCGGCGCGCAGAACATGTCCTGGGCCGACGAGGGCGCGTTCACCGGCGAGATCTCGCCGCTGATGCTGGTCGAGTGCGGCGTGCGGTGGGTGGTGCTCGGCCACTCCGAGCGGCGCGCGATGTTCGGCGAGCTCGACGAGCGCGTCAACGAGAAGGTTCGCGCCGCGCTCGCGAACGGGATCACGCCGATCGTCGCGGTCGGCGAGACCGGCGCCGAGCGCGCGGCCGGCGCGACGCGCGACAAGGTCATGCGCCAGGTGCGCGCCGCGTTCGCCGGCGTATCGGACGCTGAAGTGCGGCGCTGCGTCGTCGCGTACGAGCCGATCTGGGCGATCGGGACCGGGAACCCGTGCTCGCCGGAAGAAGCCGACGAGGTGATGGGCGAGATACGCGGCTGCGTCCCGGCGCTCGAGTCCGCACACATCCTCTACGGCGGCAGCATGACGTCGGAGAACGTCGCCGCGTTCGTCGCGCGGCCGAACGTCGACGGCGGGCTCGTCGGCGGCGCGAGCCTCGATCCCGCCTCGTTCGCGGCGCTGCTCGACGGCGCGCGCAAAGGAACGTACGCGTGAGCCGCCGCCGGCCGTTCGTGCTCGCGATCCTCGACGGCTGGGGCTTCACCGAGGAGGTGCGCGGCAACGCGATCCGCGCCGCCGACCTGCCGAACTGGAAGCGCATCGTCGAGAGCTATCCGGCGACGCTGCTGGAGGCGAGCGGCGAAGCCGTCGGGCTCCCCGCGGGCGTGATGGGGAACAGCGAGGTGGGCCATATCAACATCGGGAGCGGCCGCCTCGTCCCGCAAGGCGTCGTCGTGATCGACGCGGAGATCGCGAGCGGGACGTTCCCGCAGAACGCGACGCTGCGCGAGTGCATCGAGCACGTGCGGAAGACGGGCGGGACCATTCACCTGATGGGCCTCGTGAGCGACGGAAAGGTGCACAGCTCGCTCGACCACGTCGAGGCGCTGATCGACGTCACCGCGCACGCGGGAGTCCCGCTCGCGGTCGACGCGTTCCTCGACGGGCGCGACACCCCGCCCTCGTCGGCCGGGACGTACCTCGCGCGGCTCGAGCGGCACCTCGCGCAGCGCGACCGCGCCGGCGCGATGGCGACCGTCTGCGGGCGGTACTACGCGATGGACCGCGACAAGCGCTGGGACCGCACGCGCAAGGCGTACGACGCGCTCGCGAACGGCGCCGCCGAGCACCGCTACGCGACGGCACAGGAGGCGCTCGCGGCGGCGTACGCGCGCGGCGAGACCGACGAGTTCGTCATGCCCACGATCGTCGGCGAGGCGCGTCCGGTGAAGAACGGCGACGCGTGCATCTTCTTCAACTTCCGCCCCGACCGCGCGCGGCAGCTCACGCTCGCGTTCAGCGACCCGAAGTTCGACCAGTTCCCGGTCAACCGGTACCAGGACTTCGTCTTCGCGACGATGACGCGCTACGAAGAGAACTTCCCCAACCCGATCCTGTTCGGCCCGCGCCCGCAGTACCACGTGTTCGGCGAGATCGTCTCGAACGCCGGGCTCACGCAGCTGCGCTTGGCGGAGACCGAAAAGTACGCGCACGTCACGTACTTCTTCAACGGCGGGCGGGAGGACGTGTTCCCGGGCGAGGACCGCATCCTGATCCCGTCCAACCGCAGCGTGGCGACGTATGATCTGGCCCCGGAGATGTCGGCGAACGACATCACGGTCGCGGCGATCGAGGACATCTCGCGCCGCCGCCACGACGTGATCGTGATGAACTACGCGAACGCCGACATGGTCGGCCACACCGGCGTCTGGGACGCGACGATCTCCGCGCTCGAGACGCTCGACGTCGCGCTCGGCCGGCTCGAGCAGGCGGTGCTCAACGCGGGCGGGATCCTTGCGATCACCGCCGACCACGGCAACGCCGAAGAGAAGATCGACCTCGACGGCAACCCGCTGACCGCGCACACGACGAATCCCGTCCCGTTCGTGATCGTCTCCGCGCAGCCGGTCGGCGCCTTCATCGGCGACGGCAGCCTCGGCGACGTCGCGCCGACGCTCCTTCCGCTGCTCGGCCTCGAGGTTCCCGAGGAGATGACCGGCGCGAACCTGCTCGCGCCGATGTCGTCGCGCGCGGCCGGAGAGGCGAGCGCATGAAGCGCAAACGCATCCACGCCGCGGCGGACTATCTGCGCGAGAAAGCGGGCGGCGAGCTCGACTGCGCGATCGTGCTCGGGTCGGGGTTCGGCGCGGTGCTGCGCGACCGCATCGACGGGACGACGGTCGCGTACAAGAAGATCGAAGGGATGCCGCTGCCCGGAGTCGCCGGGCACGCGGGCGAAGCGCACGTCGGGACGCTGCACGGCCGCCGCGTCGTCGCGTTCAGCGGGCGGTTCCATCTCTACGAAGGGCGTCGGACCGGCGAGGTGATCTATCCCGTGATCGCCGCGGCGCACGCGGGCGCGAAGACATTCGTGCTGACGAACGCCGCGGGCGGCGTGAACCCGGAGTACCGCGCCGGCGATCTGATGCTGCTCGGCGATCATCTGAACCTGACGGGCACGAGCCCGCTGATCGGCGCCGATCTGCTGCCCGGACAAGAGGTGCGCTTCGTCGACATGGTCGACGCGTACGCGCCGCACCTGCGCGAGCTCGCGCGCCACATGGCCGGCGAGTACGGGATCACGCTGCACGAAGGCGTGTACGCGGGCCTGATCGGTCCCGCGTACGAGACGCCCGCCGAAGCCCGTTACCTCCGCACGATCGGCGCCGACGCGGTGGGGATGTCGACGGTGCTCGAGACGATCGCCGCGCGCGCGCTCGGCCGCGACATCGTCGGCTTCTCGCTCATCACGAACGTCCACGGCACCGGCGCGCCCACGTCACACGAAGAAGTCTTGGACGCAGCGATCCGCAGCGCCGGCGACGTCGCGAAGCTCGTCGAAGGGATCGTCGCGAACGTCTGACTCGCCGGCGGCGCTAGCGACAGCTGACGATCGCCAGCGCCCAGCCGCCGGAGGTCCGGGTGCGAACCAGATAGCCGTGGTCGGTGCGGTCGTAGACGTGATAGCCGGCGTGCAGCGCATCGGCGAGCGTCTTGAAGACCATGATCCCAGGCATCGCTTGCTCCTTTCCGCCACGGCGTTCGGCTCGTGGCGTCATCAGCATAACGCCCCGAACGAGCTCCGCACATCGGGGAAACTACCTAGGCTGGGACCCGACCGCCGTTCGCGGTACGTAGACACCTGAGTGCCGGACGCCGGTCCCTCGATGCCTGCCCAGCTCGACTCGCAGGATGACCAGCGGTCGCCGGAAACATTCGTGCCATCGCGCTCGCTTCATCGGGGAGAAGGTTCATGCGTCTCGGTCGGCCGTTCTCGCGCCTGGCGGCGTTCGCCGTGCTCTCCGCAGCGGTGGCTGCGGGCTGTGCCGGCGGGGGCAAGACGTTCGCTCCCGCGGGTGATCCCGTGACCAACGGGCAGCAGCGCGCCGTTCGCGCGCTCGCGAGCCTGGGCGCGTACAACGTCGACAAGACGAAGACCGCGGTCGCGGGCATCTCGTCGGGCGGGTTCATGGCCGTGCAGCTGCACGTGGCGTTCTCCGGGACGTTCCACTACGCCGCGATCTACGCAGGCGGGCCGTATTACTGCGCGCAGGACAGCCTCTCGACGGCGCAGACGACGTGCCAGTACGCGACCTCGAGCTCGCTCTCCGCGTCGGAGAGTTATCTCGACTCGCAGTCGAGCGCCGGAACGATCGATCCCAAGAGCAATCTGAACGGACAGAAAGCGTATCTCTGGTCGGGGACGTCGGATTACACCGTCGAGCAGAAGACGATGAACGACCTCAACAGCGAGTACCAGCACTACGGCGTTGCGACGAAGTACGACAACACCTACGCCGCGGGCCACGGGTGGGAGTCGCTCGACGGCGAGGTCGCGTGCGGGACCACCGCGAGCCCGTACATGATTGACTGCAGCAACTACGACTCGCAGAAGACCTGGCTGACGTATTTCTACGGCTCGGTGAACGCGCGCAACGCGGGAGCGCTCGGCGGGACGCTGATCAACTTCGACCAGACGCCGTACGGCGGCGGCGCGAACGATCTCGATACGAACGGCTATCTCTTCGTGCCGAAGAGCTGCGCGAGCGGGACGCAGTGCCGGCTGATCGTCGCGCTCGACGGCTGCGTGCAGACCCAAGCGAGCATCGGGACGAAGTTCATCACCGAGTCGGGCCTCGACGAGTACGCCGACACGAACAACGTCCTCGTGCTGTACCCCTACCAAGTTTCGAGCAGCACGCCGAACAACCCGAACGGGTGCTGGGACTGGTGGGGCTTCGAGGGCTCGAACTACGCGCTCAAATCGGGCGTGCAGATGGCCGCGATCAAGAAGATGGTCGACCGCATCCAGTCCGGCGGCGGCCCGACACCGACGCCCACGCCGACCCCGAACGGCTCACCGACGCCGACCCCGGCGCCGACCGCGACGCCGACGCCCGCGCCCGTCTGCTACACCGCGTCGAACTATGCGCACGTCCAAGCCGGCCGCGCGCACGACAGCGTCGGCTACGCGCTCGCGAACGGCTCGAACCAGAACATGGGCCTCGACAACGTGTTCTACCAAACGACGCTCAAGCAAACCGGCCCGAACTATTACGTGATCGGCACCTGTCCATAGGAGGCCCGAGTGCGGACGAAGAGACCCCGCCGTTTGCTACCGCATGCGATAGCTGCCGCTCGGGTCGACCTCGACGCGGCGCCCGCCGACGACGATTGCGCGGAGCACGTGGTCCCAGAAGGTCAGCACCCGAACGGTCACCGGCCGTAACCGGGCGAGCAGCTCACGAGCGCGCGCTGAGACGGCGAGGACGTCGCGCTGCCACGCGGGATGATCGCGCGGTAGCGACGACATCCCCTCGTGCCCCGGCTCGAATTGCTCGCCGACGGCGTTCGCCGGCGCGACCGATCGTGAGTCCAGAGCAGGCGGCGTGAGGACCGGCTCTTTCATGCCGCGTGCGCCAGCGCTTCGCGCATCCGTCTGAGCGCGTGGAGGTGGAGTTGCGATACGCGCTGCGGTGAGATGTTCATCGGGCCGGTCAGCTCGCGGAGCTTACGTTCGCCAAAGTAGTGCGCGAGGACGACACGGCGCTCTCGCGGCGGAAGGCTGCCGATCGCGTCGTAGATCGTCTTGCGGTCGAGGCGGCTGACGACGACGGCTTGCGGGTCGGCGGTGTGGTCGACGTCCCAGCGCTCGCCGCGCGGGAGCGGCGTGTCGAGCGAGAGCGGGGTTCGTTCGGTGATCTCGGCGCGCGCCGCGGTCAGCGCGGGGAAGCGGCGCGCCATGACGTTCATCGTCGGCAGCGTGCCGAGCTCTTGCGCGAGCGCGTAGCGCGCGTTGCGGGCGAGGCGCATCGTACGGCGCTTGCGCTCCGAGACGGGGTCCATGCGGCGCACGCCGTTGAGGACCGCACCGAGAATGATCTTGCGCGCATAGTGCTCGAGCGGGATGCCGCGCGACGGATCGAACGCGTCGACGGCGCGGACCAAGCCCACGCACCCGTCGCCGATGAGATCGTCGACGTCGACGACCGGAACCATGCGGTGCACGCGCCGCGCGACCTGGCGCACGAGCGGCAGCAGCGCGCGAATGCGCGCCTCGCGCAGTGCGGCCTTCATCGCCGGCTCCGCACGAAGAGCTCGTCGGCGACCGTGCCGAGCGCGATCTCACCGACCGGCCCGAGGCCGTCCGCGAGCGGCTTGAGGATCTCGCGGAAGATGACGGTGGCGGCGATGTCTTGAGGCTTCGGCTCACCCTTCGACAGGCTCAGGGTGACATTGGGGTGGGGCGCGACGTACAGGTTGTCCATCGCGTCAGCCTCGGTGGAGGTTGTTGGCGATGCGCAGCATCTCGTCGGCGGCCTGGACGCCCTTGGCGTTGGCCTCGTACGCCCGCTGCGCGCCGAGGATCTGCATCATCGCCTCGACGATCGAGACGTTCGAGCGCTCGAGCATCCCGAACGCGATCGCGGACGTCCCGTGCGCGCCGGGTGCGAACATCCGCGCGCGCCCCGACGCGCCGGTCGCCGCGAAGAGCGTCGCGCCGAGCGGCTGCAAAGCCTCCGGCGCCGCAAACGACGCAAGCCGAATGTGCGCGATCGTGCGCCCTTTGTGCGCCGGCGTGTCGATGACGACGCGGCCGTCGCGCTCGACGCGCGCGCTCAGCGCGTCGGTCGGGATGCGCACGCCGCTCAGCGCCCAGCCGGCGCTGTTGCGCAGCGTTCCGTCCGGATCGCGCGCGAACTCACCGTTGCGCGTGTAGGCCCGCGCGCCGCCGCGCTCGACCGCGAAGAACCCCGGCCCGTCGATCGCGAGATCGAACGCACCGCCGCTGCGCACCAGCTTCCCCTGCGCGAAGACGGCATGCTTCCCCACCGCGACGGTGCCGAGCCCGAGCGATCCGGCGCGCACGTCGGCGAACGTCGCGGCGGCGCCCTTGAAGCCGGCGACGTCCGCGTTGGCGAGGTTGTCGGCGACGATCTCGAGCTGGGTCTGCTGCGCGGCCATCCCGCTGGCCGCCGCGAACATCGCGCGGTTCATTTCAGCCGCACCACGTCGTTGGCGGCCTTCTCGCGCGCCGCGTCGATGGCGAGCAGCGTCTTCTGCGCCGTCTCGAACGCGCGCTGCGCGGTCAGGATCGCGAGCGTTTCGCCGATCGGGTTCACCGTGCTCGTCTCCAGCGCGCCCGCCATCACGCGCGTCCCGCGCGGCAGCGGGATCCGGTCGACGACGCGGCCGCCCTCGCGCACGCTCCCATCCGAGGCGATCGCCGCGTCCTCGGAGACGCGCAGCGCGCCGTGCGCGCCGCGCAGCCGCCGTCCGCGGTCGTCGGTCAGGTAACCGTCGCGGTCGCGAGTGAACGCGCCCTCACGCGTCGACACGGTGCCGACACGAAACGCCCCTTCGCCGAGCAGCGCGAGATCGAAGCGGCGCCCGGTGCTGCGCACGGCGCCTTGCTCGAACACGGTGCGTTCGGTGACCGCAAGCCCGCGGTCGCCGACCACCGTCGCGGCGAGCGTCTTGCGAAAGCCTCCTGTCGACGCGTTGGCGAGGTTATGCGTCGCGATGTCGAGCTGCGCGCGCGCAGCTCGCATCGCGCTGGCCATCCAATGCTGTCCATCCATGCCGCGATGATGCGGGAACAGCGTTTGCCGAATCGTGTTCGAATCGTGACCGTGCGATGAACGGCCGCGGCCCGGACGGCGTCAGGTAGGCGCCGGGAACTCCCTCAGAAACATGCTCAACGCGATCCCGGCGAGCGCGACCGGGACCAGCGCGTAGATCGAATCGGCGAATCCCGCGTTCATCGCCTGCTGTTGGACGATCGCGGCGGCATGCTCGAGCCCGTGCGGCAGCGAGAGCAGGTGTCGTACCTGCGGGCTGCCGAGCGTGATCGCCTCTCGGTACGTGTCGGAGTGGAAGAACGCGCGCCGGTCGAGGACCGTCACGAGCAGCGTGCTCGCCACCGAGCCGCCGATCTGCACCGAGAGGCTGATGAACGAGCTCACCTTCGGCGCATCCTGGGGCGCGACCGAGCGCAGTAGCCCGACGAGGAGCGGCACGAGGAGCATCGACTGGCCGAGGCCGCCGAGCACGAGCCAAACGACGAACACGCCGAAATCGCTCGCGGTCGTCATCCGCAGGGCGAGCGCGAAGAAGCTGACGGCGCTGAGCACGAACCCGGCGACGAGGAGCAGCCGGACGTCGAGCCGCGTCGCGAGCCGCCCGACGAGCGGCGTCATCACCAGGACCGGCAGCGCTCGCATGAGGATGAGCAGCCCGCTGAGCGTCGCGGTGAACCCGAGGATGTTCTGCACATACTGCGGCAGCATGACCGTCGGCCCGAACACCACCATCCCGAGCAGCACCGCCGTCGCCGTTCCGATGCGGACCGTCCCGTAGCGAAAGATCCGCAGATCGACGATCGGATGGCGCGACCCGCGCAGCTCCCAGGCGATGAACGCCGTGATGCCGGCGACGAACGCGACCGCGGCTGCGACGATCCCGGAATCGGCGAACCAGTCACGGCGCTCGCCTTCGTCGAGCGCGTATTGGAACGCGCCGAGGCTCACGGCCAACAGAGCCACGCCGGTCGCGTCGAACGGCAAAGGCCGCGGCCGTTGCGGGTTCCTCAGCATCGTGAGGATCACGACCGCCGCGAGCGTTCCGGGGACGGCGTTGATGATGAACACCCATTGCCACGAGAACGCGTCAGTGAGCATGCCCCCGAGTGTCGGACCCAGCGCCGGGCCGAACGTGAGCGCGATCGCGAAGAGCGCCGAGCTGAACCCGACCTTCTCGTCGGGGAACGTCGAGCGCAGGATGATCTGCGACGTTGCGATGAGCCCGCCGCCGAACGCGCCCTGGACGACGCGGTACAGCACGAGCGTCCACAAGCCGGTCGCGGTTGCGCACAGCAGTGAGGCGGCGGTGAAGCCGATGACCGATGCGGCGAAGTACCGGCGCCGCCCGAAGCGCTGGAGCAGATACGGCGCGAGCGGGATCGCGACGACGTTCGAGATGATGTAGCCGGTGATGATCCACGTGCCTTCGTCGATCGAGGCGCCGAGGTTCCCCTCGATCGTCGGCAGAGCGACGTTCACGATCGTGGCGTCCAGCGTCTGCAGCAGCGCGGCCAGCATGACGGCCGCCACGATGACGACGCGGCGCAGCCCGAACTCGACCACCGAGACGTCCTTCATCCCGGCAGGAACGCGACGCTGATCCCGAGAGGGGCTTGCGGCGGCATGGCGGACTCCTTCGGCGGATCTCCGGGTACTTGTAGATACAAGTACATGGCTCGCGCGCCGTTGGTTTCGTTTCCGACCGATTCGTTGTATACTCAAGTGATGCCGCACGACTCGGTCGAGTGTACCTGCCTGAACCTGCGCTCCGCGGCGCGGCGGGTCGCCCGGCGTTACGACGAGACGCTGGCCCCCTCGGGCCTCTCGATCTCACAGTTCTCGATGATGAGCTTTATCGCGGCGAAGCCGAGCTGCGGCGTCGCAGAACTCGCCGCACAGCTCGATCTCGACGTGTCGACGGCGACGCGCACGCTGCGGCCGCTGATCTCTGGGGGCTATGTCAGCATGCGCGCCGATTCACGCGACGCGCGCCGGCGCGAGATCCGCATCACCGCCAAGGGCCGCCGCGCGCTGGCCCGAGCCCGCGAGCTTTGGCTCCGAGCTCAACACGATACCCGCGCGACGCTTGGCGAAGAGCGCTCCCGTGAGCTCCTCGCGATGCTCGCCGCGCTGGCGTAGGCGAGAGGAAGCGAGCCCTCTCTCGCCACGGGCGAGGCGCGGGACCTGCGCTTCCCGTGGCGTAAACACCTCGCAAGGAATTCGGCGGGCGGGCCCGTTCGCCGCGTGGACGAGTAGAGGGCACTGGATGGAGATCGGGATCTTGGGCTCCGGCAACATCGGAGGAAATGCCGCGCGCCTGTTCGCGCGCGCCGGGCATCACGTCCGGATCGCCAACTCGCGCGGGCCGGAGTCCATCAAGCCCCTCGTCGCCGAGATCGGCGAGAATGCCCAGGCGACGAGCCCGCAGGAAGCGGTCGACGCGAGCGACGTCGTCCTGATCGCGGTCCCCTGGACGAAGCGTGAAGAGGCTCTCGGCGAGATCGAAGGCTGGGACGAGAAGATCGTCGTCGACGCGATGAACCCGTACACCGAGGACTTCGAGATCGAGGACCTCGGCTCGAAGACCTCGACCGAGTTCACCCGAGCCCTCGTCCCGGGCGCGCGCGTCGTCAAGGCGTTCAACACGATCTTCTACAAGCGGCTCGCCGGCGAAGGGAAGCCCAAGGGCGAGAAAGGCCGGCTCGCGATTCCGGTCGCCTCCGACGACCCCGCCGCCAAGCGCGTCGTGATGGACCTCATCGACGAGGTCGGGTTCGATCCCGTCGACAACGGCGGGCTGGTCGAGGGCGGCCGCAAGCAGCAGCCGGGCTCGCCGATCTACAACCAGCCCCTCGAGGCGAAGGAGATGCGCGCCGAGCTCGCCCGCGCCTGACGGCACGGGCGGATCGGGCGAAGCCCGAACGCGAAGGGTTCACCGAAGGTGAACCCACTACTCGACGATCTTGTGCGTCGGCGTCCCGTTGTTCAGCGGGAGCTGCTCGAGCGCGTCCGTCTCGCCGTCGCCCGTGCCCCCGGCTTGCGCCCCGACCGTCGTCCCGGGCGGCGGCTGTTCCGCCGGGAGCGTCTGCGAGGCGACCGCGGGCGCGAGCGGCGTGCGTTCGATCAGCGCCAGATGCGACATCAG
>DATHLN010000031.1:0-6851 GCA_035488115.1 Candidatus Limnocylindrales bacterium
AGCCGTGACGGGGTTTCGTACGTCGACTGGGTCACGCACTGGAAATAGGCGATCAGTGCGGCGGCGGATTGCGCCGTGCACGAGTTCGTAGTCGATTGCTGGAACACGGGCGGGAACGAAGCGCGCAGATCGACGTTCGCCGGAAGCTCCGCGGCGGCGAGCGTGTCGGCGGCGTTGGCGGAGCCGAGCAGGGTTTGCACCGGCTTGCTTTCGGGCGAGAGGTCTCGCTCGTCCGGCACGTCCGGAACCCACCCCGTCCCCGGAAGAAATGACATCGTTACGGGTCTCCTTTCACTGCTGCGCCGAGTCGGAGCGTTGCGCGTGAAAGTGAAGGGAAGCCAGTCACCGGCTCCCGCCGTACCGAAGATTCACCCACACCGCTCGCGCGCCATCGCAACGGGCGCGCTCTAATCAAAGATGACTAAAAGCATCGTACGCGCCGAGACGCTCGCTGTAAATGGTCAGGAACGCCGCTGCCGATCGATTTGACATTTCGGTCCACTCATTATGAGAGTTCCGAAGCGTCGGGTAAGAGCCGGCGGCGATAGCGGACCATCGACCGGCTTGAACCTGTCAGCTCGCACGCGCGCCGTTCACTGAAGCCATGGCGAGCGACGAGCTCACGGACGACCAGGCGGCGCTCTTCCGCGCTCAACGAGGCCCCGGAACGCGAGGCGCAAGGCTCGAAGCTCCAGCGCTTGCCGTGCAGCAAGAGCATCGAGCTCTGCGACACGCTTCTCGAGCTCGGTGATTCGCCGTGCCGTGCCGCTCGCCGAATCACCGTACCGTTTTCGCCAGCGGAAATAGGTCGCCGCGCTGATACCGCGACGGGCGCACGCCGCTTGCACGCCGTTGCGGCGTGCGTCGACCAGCGTATCGTTAATCTCCGCTTGCGAGAACCGCGAACGCCTCACCGGTCCGACGCAGCTGCGGGAATCGGAATCATGAGTTCACCCCTACGGCCCGCTTTCGGGTGACGTTCGAATGTCCTATAGCGCATGGCGCTCTCGCGTCGCGACAGGTGGAATGCAACGGCGTCCCGTACGCCGCGTTCCCGTCATGTTCTGGGAGTTGGCCGGTGTCCCGGCGGTCGCGGTCCGGCGCGGCACGCGCGTCGAATCGCTCCACCAGGTGGCCGCTTGCGCCACCGATGTGGACGGCGAGATCGTGTTGAAAGTCGGGACGGTCGAGACGCCTGTCTTTCTGCGCTCGGCGGCGAAGCCGTTCATCGCGGCGGCGTCGGTGCGCGAAGGCGTGCTCGAACGGTTCGGCTTCGGCGAGCGCGAGCTCGCGGTGATGTGCGCCTCGCACAACGGCGAGCCGGGACACGTCGAGCTGGTCGCCTCGATGCTCGAGCGGATCGGGGCGCGCGAGAGCGATCTCGCCTGCGGCGCGCATCCGCCCTCGTACGAGCCGGCCGCGGCCGCGCTCGCCGCGCGCGGCGAACGGCCCTCGCAGCTGCACAACAACTGCAGCGGAAAGCACGCCGGGATCCTCGCGCTCGCGAAAGTGCTCGGCGCGCCGTTCGAGGGCTATCTCGACGCCGCGCATCCCGCGCAGCGGGTGATCATCGCGATGTGCGAGCGCGTCAGCGACGACGTCTTCGAGGGCGACAAGCTCGCGGTGGACGGTTGCGGGATCCCGGTCTACGCGACGACGCTCCACAAGGCGGCGGTCTCGTTCGCGCGGCTTGCGACGCTGCGCGGGCTCGACGACGCGGACGCGACCGCGCTCGCGCGCGTCGCCGCGGCGATGGCGAACGAGCCGTGGTACGTCGCCGGAACCGGGCGCTTCGACACGGACCTCATGCGCGCGACGCGCGGCCGGATCGTCTGCAAGGCCGGCGCCGAAGGGGTCCACTGCGACGCGCTGCTCGACGGCGGACTAGGCCTCGCGGTCAAGGTGATCGACGGGACCCGCCGCGCGACGCCGCCCGCGACGCTGGCGCTGCTCGAGGCCCTGCACGCGCTCGAGCCGGGGGCGCGCGCGGCGATGCGCCACCACGCCGTGGTCCCCGTGAAGAACGTCGCGGGCTACGCCGTCGGCGAGGTCGCCGCGCTCGACGGCTGGGTGCCGGCGGAGAGCGCCGCGGGCTAGCGCGGGCCATCCGGCCGGAATCGAGCCGCGGGAAGCAACCCCTCCCCGCCCGGCGTTGTCCAAGGCTCCGTGGTCGATTTCTTCCTGCGGCGTCCGATCTTCGCGTCGGTCTTCTCGCTCGTCATCCTGCTCCTCGGGCTCATCTCGATCCCGACGCTGCCGATCGCGCAGTTCCCGAACATCGCGCCGCCGACGATCACCGTCACGGCGGTCTACCAAGGCGCCAGCGCCGAGGCTGTCGAGTCGTCGGTGACGACTCCGCTGGAGCAGGCGATCAACGGCGTCCAGGGCTTGCGCTACATCTCCTCGTCCTCGGGGAGCGACGGCACCTCGCAGATCACCGCCACCTTCAACCTCGACCGCAATCTCGACCAAGCCGCGAACGACGTGCAAAACGCCGTGAACCTCGCGCAAGGCCGGCTGCCGAACGAGGTCAAGCAGATCGGCGTGACGGTCTCGAAGAACGCCGGGACGTTCGTGGCGGCGCTCGGCGTGTACTCGACCGACAAGCGCTGGGACCAGGCCTACCTCACGGATTTCCTCGAGACGAACGTCGTCAACGACCTCAAGCGCATCAACGGCGTCTCCGACGTCTTCGTGTTCGGCGAGCGGAAGTTCGCGATGCGGCTGTGGGTCGATCCGAAACGGCTGGCCGACAACAGCTTGACCGCCGGCGACGTGGTCGCGGCGCTGCAGGCGCAGAACGTCCAGGTCGCGGCGGGCGCGATCGGCGCGCCGCCGACGAACGGCCACCAGCCCTACGAGTACTCCGTCCTCGCCACCGGCCGGTTGCACGACTCGACCCAGTTCGCGAACATCGTCCTCAAGACCAACCCCGACGGCGGCTACGTCAAAGTGCGCGACGTCGGGCGCGTCGTGCTCGGCGCGGAGAACTACGCGGGCTCGCTGTGGTTCGACAAGAACGAGGCGATCGGCCTCGGGATCCTGCAGTTGCAGACCGGGAACGCGCTGCAGGTCTCGCAGCAGGTGCACGAGACGATGGACCGTCTGGCGCTGAAGTTCCCGCCCGGGGTCAGCTACAAGGTCGCGTTCGACTCCGCCGAGTTCGTGCGCGAGTCGATCAAGGAAGTCGTCATCACCCTGCTGATCGCGATCGCGCTCGTCATCCTGGTGATCTTCCTATTCCTGCAAGACTGGCGCACCACGCTGATCCCCGCGCTGACGATCCCCGTCTCGCTCATCGGAACGTTCTTCCTGATGAAGCTGTTCGGCTTCTCGATCAACACGCTGACGCTGTTCGGCCTGACGCTCGCGACCGGGCTGGTCGTCGACGACGCGATCGTCGTGATCGAGAACATCGCGCGGTTCATCCAGGAGAAGGGGATGCCGCCGCTCGAGGGGGCGCGCGAGGCGATGAGCGAGATCACCGGCGCGATCCTCGCGTCCTCGCTCGTGCTGCTCGCGGTGTTCGTGCCGGTCGCGTTCTTCCCGGGGACGACGGGTCAGCTCTACAAGCAGTTCGCGCTGACGATCGCGTGCTCGATCACGATCTCGCTGTTCTGCGCGCTGACGCTGACGCCGGTCCTCTCGGCGCTGCTGGTCGGCAGCACGGTGCGCAAGCAGCGCGGCTTCTTCCGGCCGGTGAACGCGGCGATCGGCGGGATTCGCAGCGGGTACCACCACGCGCTGCCGTTCGTGATGCGCCGCCGCGGGCTCGTGCTCGCGGTCTTCGCGGTGCTGCTCGCCGTCACGGGCTGGCTCTATACGACGACGCCGACCGCGTTCGTGCCGGACGAGGACCAGGGCTTCGCGATCCTGACGCTTCAGCTGCCCGAGGGCACGTCGATCGACACGACGCACGAGGTGCAGCGCGACGTCGAGGACGTCTTGTGGGCACAGCCCGAGATCACCGACGTGTTCGACGTCGCCGGCTTCAGCTTCACCGGCTCGGGCTCGAACAAAGCCACGATGTTCATGCGGCTCAAGCCGTGGGGCGAGCGGCCCGGCAAGGACCACGTCATCGGCGCGGTGCTCCAGCGCGTGAACTTCCATCTGTTCACGGATTTCCACATGCGGCACAAGACCGCGTTCGCCGCCGCGTTCCAGCCGCCGTCGGTCCCGGGTCTGGGCTTCCAGGCCGGATTCGCGTACGAGCTCGAAGACCGCGCCAACCAGGGGATCGCGCCGCTCTACGGCCTGGCTTGGGGAGCACTGATCGGTCCCGCGCACGCAGACACCGCGCCGACCGACAACGTCTACACGACGTTCCGCATCGACAAGCCGACGATCCTGACCGACGTCGACCGTGACAAAGCGTCGACGCTCGGCGTCTCGCTGCCGTCGCTGTTCAATACGATGCAGGTCTACTTGGGATCGGTCTACGTCAACGACTTCGACATGAACGGGAAGGCGTACCGCGTCTACGTGCAGGCCGACACGCCGTACCGCTCGCGCGTCGCGGACCTGCAGAAGATCTACGTGCACAGCGACAACCCGCTGCTCGTGAACGGCCAGCTCGTGACGCCGCCGGCGATCCCGCTGACCGCGCTGGTGAGCGTCAAGGAGATCAAAGCGCCGCCGGTCATCACGCACTTCAACCTGTACCGCTCGGTCGAGATCAGCGGTTCGCCGAAGGCCCATCACGGCTCGGGCGAGGCGCTGGCGTTCATGGACAACCTCGCCACGAAGCTCCCGCCGGGCTACGCCACGGAGTGGAGCGGGATCTCGCGCGAGCAGATCGAGGGCGGCGCGCAGGCGGCGATCATCTTCGCGCTGGGGATCGTGTTCGTGTTCCTGGTGCTCTCCGCGCAGTACGAGTCGTTCGCCGACCCGCTGATCATCTTGCTGGCGGTCCCGCTCGCACTGCTCGGCGCGATCGGCTTGCTGATCGTGCGGCATCTCTTCTCCGACGTGTTCGCGCAGGTCGGGTATGTGATGCTGATCGGGCTGGCGTCGAAGAACGCGATTCTGATCGTGGAGTTCGCGAACCAGCTCAGGGAGCAAGGTGCCGACGCGGTCACCGCTGTGATGCGTGCGGCCGAGACGCGGCTGCGCCCGATCCTGATGACGTCGATCGCGTTCGTGCTCGGCGTGACGCCGCTGGTGTTCGCGACAGGCGCCGGCAGCGGCGCGCGCAACTCGCTCGGCACAGCGGTGTTCGGCGGAATGATCCTCTCGACGGTCCTCAACCTGTTCGTGACGCCCGTGCTCTACGTGCTGATCGCACGCGCGGAAGACAAGCTCGGCTTCGGCCGCGGCAAGCACGCTGGCCCGCCCGCCGGCGGGAACGGGACGACCGATGGGGTGACGGGGCCGGCGTCGGCGCCACGCCCGGTGACCGTCTAGCGCTCACTCGTGCCGCGCTGCGCCTGGCTCCCGTCAGCATAGCATGGTGAAACTCGAAGTGGCCTTGGCAGTACATCCGAAATGGAGCTTTGCGAGGCAGGGAGTTGCCCTGCCGGGCGCGAGCGAGTAGAATCGATGCAACACCGGTCGCCGCCGCGGCCGTTTCCCCAAGGATGGTGAACCTACGCCTGGAAACCCGGACTTGGCCACGGCCGCCTTGATCGAGGAGCCGTCGCCGAAGCTGTACTGTTTCACCATGCGTTCCGTTCTTACTACTGCCACTCTCGAGCGGCGGGTTACCATCCTTACGGCTCGTCCTCGTGGCTAAGCTTCGCGTACCGAGCGAAATCCAGCGCGCCTTCAGGCAACTCGCCGACCTGCCGGCGCCGGAATACGAGAAGCTCCTCGACGTCACGCGAGCACTCGATCCCGAGCGTGTCGCGGCGGACCTCGACGACGCATTCGACCGCGCATGGCCGAATGCTCCGCCATCGGTGCGTTCGTCGCTGTGGGCGATCGCGAGCCTCTATGCCGGCATGTTGGAGACTCGCGAATCGGTCGACGATTTCATCCGCGATCTCGTACGAGTACTGCTCGCGAGCGGTGTCTTCCAGGAAGCTGAGCAGGAGCAACTTCGGGAGAGGCTTGCACCGTTTCTCGATGTTCGGGCCTTTTCTCTCGGGGTCCGGGCTGGCAACGTCATGTATGACAACCAGCGAAACTTCGACGACGCGCGCACGCTCACGGACATCCGCCCCGTTTTCTCGACCGACGCAAATCTCGAGATCGAGCGCGCCGTGATCGTGCATTACTTGAAGATCATGTATACGGAAGCCGGAAGGAGAGACGAGTTTTTCGTCACCTTGGACGACGATGACGTGCGACGATTAATGGAGACGCTCGAGCGCGCGCAGCGCAAATCTCGAAGTATAGATGCCTTCTTAAAGCATATAGGCGACCACGAAAGCGCGGTATAATGAGTGTTGTTGAGATTGGATACGCGACGAAGCCTGAAGCAAGCGCCAAAAGTGCTGCGGAGATTCGAGTACTCCATAGTCCCGAGCCCGTGCGCTTGTACGACCTAACGAATGGCAAGGTCGCACGAATCGCGCAATTCCAAGTCCGCGCTATTTTACAGAAGTTCGATAGCATCAGTGATCCGCAAATCGCGGAAACCGTGCTGGATTATCTCACAACGGTATTGGTGCTGACTTTCGGTCGAGAGCTCGGCGAGGCGCTGAACGGAGAAGTCTTCGGTGGAGACGCCGCTAATATGGCGACGTTTTTGACGAATTTAGGCGCTGTGGACGACGAAAAATCTGAAGACGTTCGGCGCGGTGTGCTGGAGACGTATCGAAAGAATGAGAATCACATCATCGCCGAGGGGGCGGAGGACGGCCTCGACGTTCTCGATCAGTGGCGCGAGAGACACGCGCGTCGCCGGTTAC
>DATHLN010000032.1:0-30144 GCA_035488115.1 Candidatus Limnocylindrales bacterium
GACGAACGCCGCCATTAGGCAACGACGCGGCGTGGGTCGTTCCTGCGCCGCTGCCGCACCCCGCTACGCAAAAGAGAGCCACAACGGCGCCGAAAGCACCAAGCGGCCGAACGTTGAACATTGAGATGACACCCTTTTTCACAGTGGTCCGCACCCTCGCAGACTGATTCGGTAAGGAACTCGATTCTATTGAGCTTCAGCATCGGCGGTCAATAAGCGAGCCGCTCGTATCGCAAACTTTGACAAGGCCTGAACAAGCCATTTACCGAGGTGTGTACATGCTGGTGCGGCCGTACTTCAGGACTCCCAACGTCGTCCCAGAATCGGCACAGCGTGGGAGCGCCCTGCGCTCTCTTGCTCTTTGGCTAGAATCTGGCCGGAGGAGTCCACGGTTATGCTTTTCGCGATGCCGACCGTGACCGCACCACGCTGAACGAATCGGAACGCGTGCTAAGGTGTTTCATCGTCGTGGACGCGATCCAGCGCGGCGCCAGTTCGCCCGTTAAACGCGTCACGAAACGCAGCCAGCGGTTCGCTCGTAAGTGAGGTCCCGTCCGATACCGGATCGTTTTGCGCACGCGCAGTGCCGTTAGCCAACGCGAAACACGCGGTCATGAACTCGCCGTTCGGAGAGCGTCGTGGCTGGCGTAGTCCTCAGATCGGCGCGCGAATCGGCGCGATCGCGTTGAACTTTGAGAACGTCACCGTATTCGTCGAAGCGCCGCTTTCGAGGCGGTGCGGGTAACCGTCGGCGCCGATGTAGAGCGTGCTTTCGCTCCCGTTTTCCCGCAGACGGTAGGCATGCAGCGTCTCGCCCCCGACGGAACGCATCCCGAGGTCGGTCACGGTGCCGCCCTGTGGATTGCGAGCGAGCGCGCGCATCTGCTCGGCCGGGTCACGTGGCTCCTCACCCGGCATCGTCGGCACCTTCATCCAGCTCTGGCCTATGGGACGCATGTACGTCGCCGTTCCGATCGAGATCATCTCTACGCGCGGCATGGTGAGGTGCGTCGAGCTCGGACGCACGTAGTCGAAGGTCACAGGTTGGTAGCGTCCCCGAAAGAATCATTTGGCCTCGCAACTCCCACGAGGATGCGGAGGCGAACTTCAGCATCGCGGCGCGGACGTCGTCGCTCGGACCGGCGTACGCGGGAACTGAGGGGGCTGTCAGGGCGAGCGCAATGAACGCGGCGGCGGCGATGGTTCGAGTCACGGAATCCTCCTAGCGAAAAGAGCGTCAGCGGGGATGGTGCCGCCGGCTGACTTTCGGACGGTTCGCAATGGGTCGCGGCTCGCTTGCGTCTGATGCCGTCAGCGGTGGCGAGGAAGAAGGATCAATCTTTTTGCGAAGCCATCCCACGATCGCCGTGAGCGTCGCTATCACCGCGCAAAAGGCCAGGATGAGGAACGTGTATGCCATGACGGCGATCAAGGTGTCGAAGTAGCGCGCGCGTACGTAGCCTTCCATCATGGCGCCCATCACTGCCCACTCGATCAAAAGAACCGCAGCCAAGGCGAAGACTCCGGCGAACCAGCGGAAGCCGGCTTGCCACATGCTGAGAGCCGCCCCGGCGCAATATACAAGCGCCGACAAGATAATCGCGAGAAAGAACAAGTTGGACAGGATGTTCACGTGAGAACCTCCTGCGCCGTCAGTCGGCGCCGATGTCCCAGACCATCCCCAAGTCGCGCTTGGCGAACGAGCGGAAGGCGATTAGCGTTTCGGTGGCGGTGATCCCGGCGTGCGAAGCGATTCGTTCGGTTACCAAGTCGCTGAGCTGCTCGTGCTCCCGCACGCGCACGATCGCGACCAGATCGTACGGGCCGGCGACGCTGTAGCACTCGGTCACGCCGTCGATGGTCAGCAGCTCCTCGGCCAGGGTGCGAACGCGCCCCGGCTCGACGTTCATCAGGACGACCGCGGTGATCACGCCTGCGGCCTACCTCGGGGGTCCGGCGGTCACCTGCGCCCCGGCGCAAGGCGCCAAGGACCTCGGGGTGCAGCTCTCGCGCTGCCCCAGCTAAGAGTCCCTTAGAGGCCGCGGCGGATGACGATTCCGTCCCGGTCCGGGATCCCGATCGCTTCGCCGGACCGTGTGAGGTCGTCCATCGCCGCGCGTATTTCTTCCCGCGTTGCGCCTGCCTCCGCGCCTTCACGGCGGAGGCACGTCTCGACAAGAAGCATCGCGGCATCGAGCGAGAGAACCGGCGCGTCCGAAGGCGCGACGTGGCCGACCAACTCGCATTGCGCGGCGTATCCTTCGCGGCGCAGGATGCTGCGGATCACGGCGGCGCGCTTCTCGTCGCCGTGCGCGCGGCTCCACTCGAGGTCCGCGAGGCGGTCGTAGACGAAGCCGGGCGCGAAGAGGGCGCGGCATTCGTACGTGTCGACGTCGATGCGGAGCGCGGTGATGAGGTCCTCGACGGTCCAGACCGAGATCGCGTGCGTCTGGATCTCTTGTGAGAACGACTCGCCGGCGTGGAAATCGGGGCCGACGAGGACGGCGAACTCCGCGTTGTTCGGGGTGCGGAACTTCGCCGCTTCCTCGGGGCGAGGCTGCGAGACAAACTTCACGTGCGGCGCGCTCTTGCACTCCACGATCGCGCGGTAGGCGAGCGGGCCGAGCGGCGCGTCGAGGATGGCGTCGGGCGCGTACATCCCGCCAACGTGGCGCGTCACGAAGCCGAGCCGCGCGAACGCGTCGCAGACGGCCTGCTCGAATGCGGTCGCGTCGCTACCGTCGGCGGTGGTGCGCAGGCGCGCGGCAATGGCGTCAAGCGACGGCTGGTCGATATAGCGCGGGTGCGGCGCGAGCAGCACGTCGGGCCAGTCGTCGACGGGGCGGTTGATGCGGAACTTCCGGGTGACCGGGTCTTCGACGATCGCCGGTTTGTGGCCGCCGGCGGCTTCCTGGTGGATGTAGAGCAGCAGGTTCTCGTAGACCGAGCGTTTCGTCGTCGCGGGCGCGAAGAGGCCGCGCGCCAGGCCTTCGTCGAGGATCGTCTGCGCGTCGCGCGGCTTGCCGTCGCCCAGCATCGCGATGATCTGCGCGCGGAACGACTTCGGGTTCGCGTGCGGGCGTCCGGCGGCGCGGGATGCGATGTGCTCGCGGTGGCGGGCTTTCATCGGAGCAACGCGCTCAGCGCGGTCCCTCGCCGAAGCGCTGGTCCTGCAGCTCGTGCGCGAGGCGACGGAATGTGTCGCCTCGGGCGAGGCGCTCGGCGCTATTCGTCGCGGCGTAGTGGCCGTTGTGGACGACGCCGAGCTCGTTCCACTCGATCGGCGTCACCATGCCGAGGTGCGTGCTGCCGATCAGCGCGTACGGGAGCGAGCTGAAGCGGCCGACGGCGTTCGAGCCGACGTTGACGTGGATGCGATCCTCGTGCTGTTCGCGCGAGTCGGCGGTGAGGAGGTTGGCGTTGTGGAGACCGCGTCGTTGGCGACCTCGTGCAGCCAGGCGCGCACGTGATCGTAGCTCGGCGCGTCGTTGAACGGGATGAACAGCGCGGCGCCCGCGAAGCCGTCGAGGACGGGGATGGCGTGGACGCCACGCTGCGAGAGCGCCGTGCGGACGGCCAGCATGGCGAGGGCGAGGTGCTCCTGCGTCGCGCCGCCGCGCGGGCTAAGGATGACGCGCGCGTAGCCGACGCCGTTCGGGTCGCTCGGGCTCGGCGTCCACGACGCGAAGTCGATCGCGCCGCGGTGGACGAGCCAGAGGAGCGCGTTCGCATCGCAGGCGACGTAGCACCGCGAGTGGTCGGGAGATCCGCAAGCGACGGTGCGGATCGTGTCCGGCAGCGGGTGGTCCGCGTGGACCGCGCCACCGTAGTGCGCGGCTGCGTCGAGACCGTCGGGGTAGTAGACCGGGACGATGGGCGCCAGCGGAAAGTTCGCGGCGATCAGGTCGACGGCGCGCTCGTAGTGCGCGAGCACCGTCGTTTGAACGGACGGTACGACGACGTGAGACTCGGTCATTGAAGCCTCCAACCCGGAGAGAATGACAAGGCAAGCGTCGTTGTGACGTTACCTTCGAGGCAGCAACGATTCTCCGCCAGTCCATCACGGTTCCTGGAGACTAGCGCACGCGAGATGCCTTGTTTCAAGCGCGCCTCCGAAACGCGCCTGCCTTTTCCTTTCCGGCCAACGGCGCCGATTTTCGGTCGAAATCTCTGTGCTGCGTCGAGCCAAAGTGCTAGTTTGTTCATGCAGCAGTGTTAACGCGCTGGTCTTGCACTGGCGGAACCCCGGACGGCCACGTCCGGGGTTCCGCGTCATTTTCGGACGTATGCCGCGGTAGAGCCTCACAGGCCCCGACGAAAAACCCGACGCCGCCGATCGCCCCCGGGGTGTAGGCGCCTCGACCACGAGCGTTTTGTGGGACGCTCTCGTGTCGCGGCGCAGAGACGATCGACGGCGGGGTCGGCCGCTACTCGTATGGCTCGGCCTCGAACAACCGAACACGAAGTTCGGCGCTCGTTCGAGGGCACGAGCACGAGAGCGGACGGCTGAGGCGCGTTCCGGGTGTCCGATGGTTGCAGCCGGCTTTGCCGTGAAGTCCATTGCGGTGACCACACGCGAAGCAAAGTGCGGACGCCGCTAGTCGATCCTCACGCCTGCACACCCATGCGTACGGCACCCCTCGTCCTCCCGAGACGCAGTCACCGCGGTCGTTCCTCGGTGTAGGAGCACGCTATCACGGCGCGCGCTTAATCGCCATAGGGAGGATACTCCCGGCGTGTGCCCGGCGAACTCTAATGAGGACCGGGAGGTTCTTCCCGGTTTCTCGGCTCTCGCCGGAAAGGGTGCCCCATGTTCGCGATTCTCACGCTCGTCGCGCTATTGCTCGGCGGCGCGGTCACGCCCAACGATGTTATCCAGGGTGGACCGTCCATAGCGACCAGCTCGTCCGCGCCCGCTGCTAGTACAGCTGCGCCGCGCGCCGTGGACGACGTTGCCCAGGGCGGTCCGTCGTAGCACGCTGACGGCCTGACGGAGATATGTCACGCGGGGCGAACCGTCCGCGTGGATGTGCGGGGAGACGCCCTCAGGCGACCTAGCGCCGCGAGTGGTCGGCCCATTTCGATTCCTGGAGATCCGAGTGCGCGACTTTCCTTTCCGGCCAACGGGGCCGACTTTCGGTCGAGATCGGTTTACAGACTTGACCGAAGGTGGTAGTTTAATCACGCAGCAGCGTTAACGCGCTGGTCTTGCACTGGCGGAACCCCGGACGGCAACGTCCGGGGTTCGCGTCATTTCCGAACGTATGCCGCATAGATCGGCGTACCGGAGCGGCGGCCTATTGCCTGGGCCCAGCTCGTGAGACGGTGACTCGTGATCACCTTCTTGCGGCGAGGGTTGTAGATAACGACGTGGGTCATGTAAATGGCATCTAGCTGATACAAAGACATGAACCGAAAGTTCCCACGATCTTCCGTTGCATCGCCGTGGCTGGCGCCGCACCATATTTCGAAGGGATGCCGGAGAGTATTTTCAACGAACGGAATATAGCTCACATGCGCATGATCCCAGCGAGTAGCTCGGCTCTCCTCGAGATGCACCACAGCGTATTCGTCTAAACGCACCTTACGCAGCAGGCCCGGAACCTCGATGAACCGGTGATTCCCGGGCGACAATCCCAAATGGTTCAGCAGCGCATGACGATCTACGCCAGCGGGGTCGAGGAGCATGCCATTCCAAATCCGTGTCGAGAGACCCATATCGTCGAGCTCTCCGGGTTGTGGAAGGCCTAGAACGATGGCATCCGTGCTGAGGCCGGCAGCTAACGCCGCCGCGAATGCACTTTCCTTGCTGACGAGATCCTGCGCATAGCGCTTCTCAGCTTTCGATAATACGGCAGCAGCGCCGCTGTAGAGAACGGCCTTACCGCACCGAGCGCATGCAGCATCTACCGCGCGTACCGCGGGCCATCCGTCGAGGATAACGGACGTAAGCCGCATCAGACGATGGGCCGGCTGCGGAGATTCGCAACAGCCGCGTCCTGGCAGGGAACTCATTTGTTCTCACGGTTGACGGCTCCTTACCGTCTGCAACACAGGAAGTGCGGCATCTCGATCGATACCGTGCCATCGTGGGATAGCGCCCGCATTGCAGCATAAAGCCACATGCACAGTCAATACCTAAGTACCAATGCCTATGCAGTTGAGCGGGTGCGTGCCGAAAATATATCGCTTAGTCCGCCATGCGCCGCTTGTCGACAAGCATTACGCAGTGCTACAATAGTGACACGCGCTAACGCGCGGACAATAAAAGCGACTCGGCCGGTGCTGGAACACCGACCGAGTCCGTCACCCGATGGAGTCAGCCACCGAATGACAGTCGCTCGATTCGACGCGCCCGCGTCGAGCTCCCCGGCGTGTCACTTTGCACGCCCGCCGTACGCATCCGGTGAAGGCATCGCCTTCCGGCTCGTACGCCTCATCTGGCTCACCGCGCGAATGGCGCGCGCGGAGCCGGTCACCATCGCAGACTATCGGCGCCGCTTCGGCGTCTCGCTGCGGTCGTTCCACCGCGACATGGCGGCGCTTCGCCAAGCGGGCTTCTACATTAGCGCCCCATCCGATGGCAGCTATCGTGCGGTGTGCTTCCTCGCGGATGCCGATCATGCGTAGCACGCAGACGCTGACCACCACGCTGCCGTGTTCCGGGCTTTGGACAAACGACGTGCGCGCCATGATGGATCCGGACCACCGCCTGATCCTGCGCTGGTGCCGGCACCTCGAGTTCGAGGACGTCCTCCGCATCGACTGCGGCTCGATCCGTGCGGCGCTGAACGACCCGGCGCGATCCCTGGGTGACTGGCGGATCGCCTTCGGCGACGGACCGCTTCCCCTGACGATCGTGCCGTGGCGGCTGGTGAAGTCGACCGACCGGTACATCGACGAACGCTCTCGCGTATCGAACAGCGCGCCAGCACACGATGTCGCCGTGTTCGATGAGTCGTACGGCGAGCGCATCACGCGGGCGACGTTGTCTGCCTCGATTCGCCGCGCGATGGCGCTGGTACGCCTATCCCAGGTGTATTGCTCCAACGAGGCGGTCGCGCCATGGTAGACCAAGAATCGGCCGCGTTCAGCGGCCTCGCGTCGGGCGACATCATTCTCGAGCGCGGCCAGCCGGGCTATCCGCCCCTGTTGGCAGCCACGGTCGACGCGCCCCCGCGTCTATTCGTGCGCGGGAACCAGCACGTGCTGGACCTGCCCGCGATCGCGATCGTCGGCGCACGAGACGCGTCGAGCGAAGGACAAGCCCGCGCGCGCCGGCTCGCGTATTTGCTCGCAAAGCGCGGATTCGCCATTGCCTCGGGCCTAGCTCGCGGGATCGACACGTCAGCTCATTTTGGCGCGCTCGATGCCGGCGGGACGACGTTCGCCGTGATCGGGACGCCGCTCACGCGTTGCTATCCGAGCGAGAACGCCGAGCTGCAGCGCCGAATCGGGCATGTCGGCGCCGTCGTCTCTCAGTTCGCCCCGAGCTCCGAAACGAAGCCTTACTGCTTTCCCCTGCGGAATGCCACGATGAGTGGCCTGACGCTGGGGACGGTTGTCATCGAAGCTGCGGACCGGAGCGGTTCTCTGATTCAAGCGCGGAAGGCGCTGGAGCAGGGCCGTAAGCTCTTCATCCCGCGCAGCGCGATGGAGAACCGGTCGGTGAGCTGGCCTCGTTCCGTGCTTTCGCGCGGCGCGCATGTGTTCGCGTCGATCGACGACCTGATCGAGGAGCTACACTCCCAAGAAGGCGCGGCCGCCGTCGCGCCCGTGAGGCGGCTCACCGCATCGGCGTCGCCCGTAGCGTGGCTCGCAGAGCCATCGACGACCTGCCCGCCCAGATGATGCGGCCGGGCCCGCAGCGGCGACGAACATCGACTAGGGAACGGGATCGACGATGGAAAGGACCGTGCTGCACGATTTCGCTCCAATGCTCGATATACGAACGCCGTCGACTGCGTCGGTGCGGGCGAAATGTTGCAAGGCGTTCGGTTAGGTGCATCAACCGCATCGCCTCGTCGTGCGAGAGACGTCGCGCTCTAATCGCCAGGCCTCCGTTCCCACCGGTTTCCCGCTCCGCCGGAACCCAGCCGTAGCACTTCCGCTGAGCGGATCGCAACGGCCGGCAGCGGGCGGTGTCGCTGGTGGCATGACGGAAACTTTCCAGGCATCCACGCAATACAGGGACTGGCACGGAACCGCCGCGGCGGACGACGCATATGAGGATATCCTCGGCCTCGTGCGGGCGCAGCAGGTCGGAAGCACTGCGTTCCTTGTGGGCATCAGGTTCAATATCTACGAGAGCCTGGGCCGCTATGACCCGAAGCCGTTCGTTGACGCCTCGTGATCGACGCAAGGTCGTACGCGCAGGCGGAAGAGTATCTCCGCAAGCCCGACCCGGTGCGCGTCCGCAAGGTCCGGCTCGACGTCACGGTACTGCAGTTCTTGAAACCCTTCAAGAGGCTGTCCATCGCGATATCCCCGCACGGGCTCGACCTCACCGGCCGCGAATACGAGTATGACGAAAACGCAGACGACGCCGGTTAGGGCCGAACGGCCCCGACCGTCGACACGGAACCTGATCAAGGCGCTATTCATCGGTCGGAACGGCGTTGGCACACGACGCGCTGCGCACGGTCCAGATCATGCCGGAGTGCAGCGCGCGATCGAGTTCGATGGTGACAACGTCCAGTTCGCCGAGCCCGTGTCTTCGATAGTCGGCCCAGCCATTGGGTAGATCGCATCGGCGCAGCCATTTGCGACTTGCGTCGGCCGATGGCATCGTTACACTCGTCTCATTCGGGCGATCTGGGTTGAACCAAACACCTTAGCGTCGCGAGTAGCGTCGGGCGTTAAGGTGATGCTCTGTAATGCGTAACGCTCGCAACGCGCATAACGCCTGTAAAGGCGGCGCGCGTATTTTTCGTGAGTTCGCGTACTCGGCGCGGAGATCTTCGATCGGCCGCTTCGCGGTCCGCGCCGAGTACGCGAACTCAACTTTATAATCATTCCGCGATTGCGCCGACCCGGAAGCGACGAGGCTGCGCCCCGAGCCGTCAAAGACGGTCGTCGCTTCCGGGTCGGCACTGTCGAAACCTGCGAGTGGCGCCCTGACGATTCCGGCCGATGAGGCACGCTTGGCCCAAAGCAAGCAACCGGGAATCCCGGGAACAAAATCGCGGTCACGTCGCGGGTACACCGTGGCGCCTGCGCTACAGACGCCCTCGTGGCCCTATCGAACGACAATCGAATCTCGTGACTTCTTGGGGTCCCCGCAAAGGGCGGCCGACAGCAAGAACTCTGCCCCATCGTCCACGCGTCCGGGGATCCGGCCTTCGCCAGCGCCGACAGCTGGAGGCCCGCGGCGAAGCGGATTTGAGCGGTACGCTGCCTTGCCGAGAACGCTCGGAAGCGAATAGCGAAAGGCGCCGGACTACCGTCCGACGCCTCCATGATATTGTTGAACGGCGACCGCTACGCGACGCGGCGGCGGGCCTGGCTCTTCCGGCGCAACGCGGAGCGATAGCGCCCGCGGTACGTTGCAAGCCCCAACGCGATCGTCCCGGTCGTGACCACGATCATGGCGATGTACGCCGCGATCGCCGCGTGTTCCAGGGTCATGCCCTCATCTCTCCTCAAGAGCGCACTCCTCCTTCGCGTCGGCCTGCATCAGCGGGACCTTAAGCACGAAGTAGGCTGCTAGGGCTAAGAATACCCCGAAGCCGGCCGTTCCCGCAAGGAACCTCGCGAACTCCCTGGTGTGCTCGTTCTGCGCCTCGATATAGCCGTATGCCAATGCCATGGCGAACGCCATGGTCGGGCTCAGCCAATGCATGACGTGATGGTACACACGCTGCCAGGCGGCAGCCAGCCGCTCCTCGGGCATGCACCGCACCTCATAGAAGGCGCCTCCCCATAGGACAAGCGAGAGCAGGTAAGCCTCCTGAGGCACCCACCCTACCCCCTCGCCAGTCGTGAGCCCCGCGAGCGCGTGCGCCCCCATTGGTGCGGCGCCGACGCCGACCACGCCGCCCATGACATTGATCAAGTGCTTGAAGAACCGCTCGGTTTGCGAGGGGGGCTTGCGCGTCGCACCGTTTGTTGACGGCACGACGGGGAGCGACGGCGGGGTCGGCGGAGCCACCGCGAGCCGCCGCGCCGCGAGCGCTCGTTTCTGGCGTCTGGAGAGACCACTCGACCTGCCGCGCCCCACTACAGCTCCGTGTCGGCGGTCGACGCCTCTGGGTCGGCAATCCGCTCGGGGTAGCCGTTGAGACGGTCGATGACGTCGAAGACGAAGGCACGATCATCCGCAGTCAGCGTCATGAAGTTCACCGTCGCCGCGAGCGTCAGTCGACCGCCACTCCGCAGCTGAACCGAGACCGAAGCGCCCTCGTTCGGCGGGGGGACGGGCGGACTTGGCGCGACTAGATCGGCGGCGACGCGGCGACGTTTCGCGGGCCGATGGGACGACGATCCGTTGCCCGATGACTTCGCCGCAGCGGCGAGCCACGGGCTCAGCGGCAGCCCCACATAGTCCGCCGCGTTCAGAAAGAACCTGGCTCCCTTGCGGCGTGTGGACCCGGTCAGGCCATACTCCCCGAGCTTCTGCTCGAACATTTGCCGCGTCAGCTTCGTCAAGTCGAGGGCGATTAAGTCAGGGTAGGCGGCCTCGATCATCTGGCGCAGCAACGCTTTCTGGTCCTCGCTACCGTTGGCCGCCACAATGGCCCTCAACAGCGCGCTCGGCGACCCGTCATCGTCGACGAGGCCGAGGAAGCGCAGGCCGACGAGGATCTGCGCTATCACTCCGCCCGAATATTTCGGGAACATCGACCTGTCGATACGGTGCGGAATCCCGGCAGAAAGCATCCCGAAGAACGCGAGGAGCGTCTTCCACGGGAGGTATGCGGCTGTTCTGCGGTCGGGCGGGTCCGTCATGCGCTGGTTCTCCCACCGAAGCATACGGATAACGTCCTCTCATGTCAACACTCTGGCATTTACATCCGACAGCGGTGCTCGGCAAAGGACTTTGCTTGGCCGGAGTCCAGCACGCATGCCGTACTTGGCCTTCATACTATATAACGCAATGTGTGACAGGGAAATTTTATCCGTTACAATGCACGCGCTGGTGGTGCCTACCATTGAGTGTCTACCTCCAGACTTGTGCCAGTCGTGCTCGTACCAGCGGCGAGAGTGCGTCCGACGAGGCCGGCGCGCAGGGCGCTGGTCGCGGTGGGGCAACCAGCGCATGACGGACCAGCCCGACCGCAGAACAGCCGCATACTTCCCGTGGAAGACGCGGCATGCGGGCCAACCTGGTGTCTGACCGCGGCACGTATACGCTCGGCGGCTAGCAATATACGACGCGATTAAGACGGAAGGTCTGGAGTCCCTGAAGGCCGCCCGCGGATGATCGAGCGCTCCTAACCGAGTCCCCGGGGTACGCTGGATGTGGCTAGTTGTCGACAAATTCGAGGCGCTCATCGTCCTGAGCATGAGTGCGCTTATCGCCATCCCGGCCAATACGATCATGATGGATCCGGTGGCGCCCAAGCACTTCGAGACGAATCTACTCACGATTTATTGACGACTAGAGGTGGCCCACGGTATCACGTGTCACGCCGGCCCCATCGCTTTTTTTGTTGATCCGTGCGTTTTATCGTTGTCGTTTTTGCAGTTCCGGTCCATCGGCTCGCATCGTATTTTCAAGAAATAGATAACATCGCCGCCAGCAGCCATCAAGTGACTTGTCGACCACCCTGGCAGCACACGAGTTTTGACGGTAGGAAGAACATTGGACCAACAGGAAAGTAAGCAGTAACGGCGAGACGAGACAGTCAAGATAAGTCTCGAAGAATTTGGGAGAGTTGCGGTTGTCGTTAGTATTCCCGACCGGACGGCCGATCTTCATGCCGCGCGTTACGGCGGTTGACGCAACGCGGTTGGCAGCTTATGCAGTTCCGCGGCCGTTCGAATTGGTACAGGTGCTTGGGAGCGCTCTGCTCGGCGCAGCGCCGGCTGTCCTCACAAACGCAAGGCAAAGTTCGCAGCAGTTTTATGTTGACCCGGACACAGAGCGCTTAGCTTTTCCGATTGTCGTCGGGGCGACGAAGGCACTTCAGCAGCTGTTGTCGCGGTATACCGGCGTTACGCCTGCCCCGGCGCAGCTTCAACAACCTTGGTTGGCATCCAATCGCAATACGTTTACAGCGAATGCCATCAACTTCCAACGCACCTTTGCTCCATCCGGCATACAAGCCCCATCGTTTAGCTTTGCAAATTCGTCGGATGCATGGTTTAACGAATCCGTCTTGGCCGCAACTCGCACTGCCGCAATTCTGACCGCCCAAGAATCGCTCATTATTCAAATCAGCGCACAGAGTAACGCTATTTCAGCGGCCCATGACCGAGCAGCCATTGTCCGGGCATATCAAGGTTTGCCCGTTGCCCTGTTTGTCCTACAAATCATTCACGACGACGAAAAATCCGCGCCTATCGCGGACTCAGCGTATATCGACTTGGTAAAATCGCTGAGCCAACAGGCTCCCGTCATTCCTTCGAAGCTTGGATTCTTTGGATTCATTTGCGTAGCGAATGGCGCAGCAGGGTTTGGGGCTGGCATTATCGGCGTTGAAGAACACTCCGAACCGGTACTCCGTACTGGTGGTGGGCCACAAACCACGACGAAGTACCATGTGGACGACGTGATGATGGTCCTGCCCCCAGAGCGCGTTGTGGGGCTTACCCTGCCATCATATCCTTGCGTGCGACCTTGCTGCAACGGCAATATAGCTACGACCCTAGACAAACCGCAGAAATATCAACATCGAATCCGGGTCTATAGGGAGCGACTCGACGCTATCGGACTAAGCGGGAACGCCAGAAACTATGTTCGAACTTGGCTTGCTAGCGCTACGTCTTTACGCCAGTCCAACGGCTTGATTGAAGTGAATCCAGCAGCGCGTATGCACGAGTCGTCGTGGCGCCCGCTCGTTTGACTCTCAAGAATCGACTCGTGCACTATCGCCCTTGCGACAGAAAACGCACGGCTCCATCTATTCTTCGCAGCGGATTGCATAATGAATGCGCCATCTTTGTCGACCGCGATTGCACCGATGCCGCGCTGCCGTATAAATTCGGCATCTACTCTCGCAATATTCTTTACATCGAGAGCAATCCATAGCTCATCTGCGAAAGGCTGATGTAACGAGACCTGTTCGCATGCCTTTTGCCAATCCCCTAACTTCGCTTCGACAGCAATAAGTTTCCGCACAGGATATCGATAGGAGCGAACTCGACGTACGCGCGTTCCGGTACGTTGGATCAGCCCATGGCGCTCCAACTCCCGAGCGTATTGCAGCAGCACTGGAATGGACGCGACAAGAGTGAACGTCAATGCATTGAGGTCGATGTACCTGTTGGCGAGTTTGGAAAAAAGACGCAGTGCGGGTCGCGAAATCGGCTGGCGTCGCTGATCACAAACGTAGGCACAAAGATCGACGCGACCATGTCCAACGTCAAGCTCCTCAATTACTGTTCCATGCTGTGCGAAATAGTTCCGCAAGAGTGGAATCATTTCGCTTTCCCAACGAAATCCCGTAATTCGCATAGTTAGACGGCTTGCGATTGTCGCGCCATGGCAAACTGAAGGAGTCGGTCGACCAGTGCGTTGTACGATATGCCGACGTGCTGGGCTTCGTCGGGGAGTAGGCTTTGCGGTGTCATCCCAGGTAGCGCGTTGACTTCGAGGATCGTAGGGCGGCCGTGGTCGGTCACGATAAAGTCGGTCCGCGAGTAGTCGCGCAAGCCGATCAGGCGGTGGACCGAGAGCGCGAGGGTCTGCAGCCGCGCGGCGAGGTCATGATCAATCGGCGCCGGGACGAGATGACGGGAGCCACCCGGTTTGTATTTTGCGTCGTAGCTGTAGAACTCGTCATTCGCAACGATCTCCACCACGGGCAGCGCCTCTTCCCCGACGACGCCGCACGAGAACTCGCGCCCCGGGACGAATTCTTCGGCGAGGATCTCGGGGGTGCGTTCCGCCGCTTCGATCATGGCGGTCGACCAGTGCTCATGCGTCTTCACGATGACCACGCCCGCGCTCGAACCGCTTGCACGCGGCTTTGCGACCAACGGCAAATTCAACGACCCCGGCAGCAACGGCAACGTCCCGCCCGTCAGATCGAACGTATCCCACGCCGGCGTCGGCAGCCCCTCAGCCGCAAGGAGTTTCTTCGTCAGGTGCTTGTCCATCGCGACGGCGCACGCAGCGACGCCGCTGCCGGTGTACGGAATCCCCAGCCACTCCAGCACGCCTTGGATCGTCCCATCCTCGCCGCCGCGTCCGTGCAGCGCGTTGAACACCACATCCGGCTGAATCTCTCGGATCGCGTCGACGAACCGCGCGTCGAAATCCAAGGAGCGGGCTTCGTGGCCGAGCGTGGTGAGCGCGCGCATCACGCAGGTTCCGCTCTCGATCGAGACCTCGCGTTCCGCGCTCGGACCGCCCATGACGACGGCGACTTTCAGGCTGGGCATGCGCTGTCTACGAATTCTCCGACCAAGTGGACTTCGAGGTGCAGGTCGACGCCGAACCGCTCTTCCACCGCCCTCCGAACCCGCGCGAGGAGCGTGGCGACGTCGCGCGCGGACGCGCCGCCGGTGTTGACGATGAAGTTGGCGTGCAGGTCCGAGACTTCCGCCGCGCCCTCGCGCCACCCCTTGGCCCCGACGGCCTCGATCAGCCGGCCCGCGTAGTCGCCCTCGGGGTTCCGAAAGCACGAGCCGGAGTTCGGGATCGCGACGGGCTGCGTCGCCTTCCTGCGAACCAGTCGCGACTGGAGGCGCTCGCGGACCGTCTTCGGGTCGCCCCGCTCGAAGCGCAGCGTCGTGCGCGAGACGATCGCGTCGCGCGGGATCGTCGTCTGGCGGTAGCGCCACGCCACGTCGATCGCGTGCGGGTCGGGGCGCGCGGGCGTCTGCACGATCACCTCGCGCGCGAACTCGCCGATCTCGCGGTCCGTCCCCGCGTTCATCCGGATCGAGCCGCCGACCGTCGCGGGGATTCCGGCCAGGCCGTCGACGCCGACCCCGCCCAGGGTCGCGACCTTCGTGCACAGCGCGGGGAGCGAGGCGCTGCCGCCGGCCTCCGCTGTCACCTCGGCGTCGGTGGCGGCGACGGAGAGTGCGGTGAAGTCGCCCTCGAGGCGCAGCACGATGCCGCGGATCCCGCCGTCGCCGACCAGCAGATTCGAGCCGGAGCCGAGGACGAACATCGGGAGGCGGCGCTTGAAGACGCGGCGGAGGACGGTGGCGAGCTCGGCTTCGGTGCGGACGTCGATGAGCGCGTCGGCTGGGCCGCCGATCTTCCACCAGGTGTATGGGGCGAGGGGTTCGTCGAAGCGGGCGCGTTCGGTGAAGGTGGCGCGTAGGGCGGTGCGGTCGTCGTCGTTCAGTAAGGCGACGGATTTCACCGTGGCTCATCCTTCGACAGGCTCAGGATGACATCGGGGCGGGCCACCGTTAGGGTGACATGGGGGCGGGCCACCGTCATGGTGACATGGGGGCTGGTCAACGCACTAGGGCGGAGGAGACGCGGTCGCCGAGGCGGTGCGCGATCGCGCTGATCGAGCCGGCACCGAGCATTAGGACCAGCGCGTCGGCGGGGGCCGTGCGGGGGACTTCGTCGAGCAAGTCTTCGACGTCTGAGACGTACGTGACCGGCGTGCCGGATGCGGCGAGCGGCGTGCCGATGCTGCGCTCGGTGACGCCGTCGATCGGTTCTTCGGAAGCCGCGTAGATCGGAGTCAGGATCACGCGGTCCGCGCCGTGGAGTGCGTTCGCGAAGTCGTTTTTGAGGTATTGCGTGCGCGTGTAGCGGTGGGGTTGGAACGCGACGATCAGCGGGCGGCCGTCGGCGAAGGTGCGCGCGGCGGCGATCGTCTGGGCGATCGCGGTCGGGTGGTGCGCGTAGTCGTCGACGATCGTCAATGCGCCGCGGCCGACGATCTGGAAGCGGCGTTGGACGCCGTGGAACGATGCCAGGCCGCGCGCGATGTCGTCGAAGCGGATCGCGGCGGCGCGCGCCGCAGCGATTGCGGCGAGCGCGTTCAGCACGTTGATCTCACCGGGGACGTTCAGCGTGATCTCGCCGAGGACCGTGCCGCGGTCGCAGGCGGTGAAGCGCGAGCCGAGGTTCTCGTAGGCGATGTCGGTCGCGGTGAGGTCGGCGTCGCGGTCGCGCGTCGCGAACGTCGTCACCGACGCGGTCGCTTGGCGGCCGACGACCTTGCTGCCACGGTTGTCGTTGCCGATGATCACCCGGCCGTTCGCCGGAACCTTGTTCACGAAGACGACGAACTGCTCGAGCAGCGTCAGCAGATCGGCGTCGCTCGCGATGTGGTCGTTCTCGACGTTGTTCACCACCGCGACCGTCGGGTTCAGGTACAGGAACGAGCCGTCCGACTCGTCGCTCTCGGTCACGAACCACGGGCCCTTGCCGGCGCGCGCGTTCGAGCCGGTGTCGACGCGGATCCCGCCGACGGCGACCGTCGGGTCGAGGCCCGCCGTCTCGAAGATCGTCGCGAGCATCGCGGTCGTCGTCGTCTTGCCGTGCGTCCCCGCGACCGCCACCAGCTTGTGGCCCTTCGCGAGCTCCGCCAGCATCGCGCCGCGCGTGATCACGTCGAGCTTGCGGTCGATCGCCGCGACGAACTCCGGGTTGTCGTGCGCGATCGCCGACGAGACCACCACGGTCCGCGCTTCGCCGATGTTCTCGGCGCGCTGGCCGATCGTCACGCGGACACCTTCCGCTTCGAGCTCGTCGATCAGCGGGGTCCGTTTGACGTCCGAGCCGCTCACCCGCGCGCCGCGCGCGAGCAGCAGGCGGGCGATCGCGCTCATCCCGATCCCGCCCACGCCGACGAGATGGTATGCCGCCGTGCCTGTGTTCACGGATGGCACTCGTTCGCGTTCGCGTCGTCGGCGACCCGCGCGGGGAGCCCCGCTTCGATCCGGCTCACGATCGTCGCGGCTGCGTTGCGCGGCGCCAGCGACCGGGCGGCCCGTCGCATGGAAACCTTCTTGTCGGTCTCCAGGATCTCGCGCAGCGCCCACCACAGCCGGTCGCCGTCGACCTCGGCGTCCTTCAGGACGAGCGCGGCGCCGGCGTCCGCGAAGAGCGCGGCGTTGTGCGCTTGGTGCTGGTCGGCCGCATGCGGATACGGGATCAGCACGGCCGGCGTCCCGGTCGCGGCGAGCTCGGCGAGCGTCGAAGCGCCGGCGCGGGCGATCATCACGTCGGCGGCGGCGTACGCGTCGGAGGGGTCGTCGAGGTAGGGGACGAGCTTCACGCGGTTGCCCGCGGCCGGCTCGCGCTCTTCGGCTTGCATGTACGCGAAGTCACGTTCCCCGCACACGTGCAAGACTTGCCAGCCGTCGCCGAGCGTGCGGCGCGTGACCAGCGCCGCGGTCGCCTCGTTGATCGAGCGCGCGCCCTGGCTTCCGCCCATCACCACGACCGTCGTGCGGTCGGGGTCGAGGCCGAGCCGGTCGCGCGCGCTCGCCGCGTCCTTCGCGACCAGCAGCGAGGAGCGCACCGGCGCGCCGGTCACCACGGTCTTCCGACCGAACGCGCGCTCCGAGGCGGCGTAGGTCGTCCAGACTTCGTCGACCAGCGGTTTGAGGAGCCGGTTCGTCAGGCCCGGCGTGACGTTGATCTCGAGCAGCGCGATCCGCGGGCGGATGATGCGCAGCATGCGCAGGATGCGCGCGGCGACCACGACCGGGAAGCACACGTAGCCGCCGGTCGCGATCACCCACATCGGTTTGAACCGCGCGAGCGCGCCGAGCGCGCGCACGACGCCCGCCGCGTTCGCGAACACGGTGCGCAGCGTGGAGAGCGAGGGGCTGCGCTGCAGCGGTGCGCTCGGGACGAACGTTAGCGGCATCGTCGTCACCAGCCGCGCCTCGAGGCCGCCGCGGTTGCCGAAGAAGCGCGGTTCGTACGCGTCGGCCCGGTATTGCGCGCGGACCGCTTCGTCGATCGCGAGCGCCGGGTAGATATGGCCCCCGGTCCCCCCTCCGGTGAACGCGATCCGCAGTTTCACAAGCCGAGATTGCGCGGGAATAGTACGAAAACCCGCTATTCTGAGCGTAGTTCCCGGAGGACGCGCAGGATGGCGAACGGAACCGGCCGAGACCGGGTGCGCACCGAGACCTGTAGGATCGGCGCGTTTTTTGTTTGCTTTCCGTCGCAGTGCGACGAGCCTAGGGAGAACTCGGGTGAACGTTCGTCTGTCGCGGTCGTATCGAACGGCCGCATTTGTGTTTGCCTCATTCCTGTTCGCCGCGTGCGGCGGCGGCGGAGGCGGAGGAGGCGGGACCGGCGTCGGCGGACCGCCGCCCGCGCCCAGCGTCAGCGGCGACATGCTCGCCTATCAGTCGAGCCGAGGCTGGAATTACCACGGCAACGCGTTCGGAGCACCCGCCGTCACGGTCTCGATCTACGCCGACCCGCCGTCGGGCTCCACGAACGCGATGGTGATGTTCATCGGCTCCGGCACGACGGCGAACGCGTTCAGCGCGTACAAAGTCGCTGGGATCGGTGTGCAAAACACGCCCTCCGGATACAACGTGACCGCGTACGTCCTGCTGAACCCCGACGGCTCGATCTACTCGGGCAGCGCGATCCCCGGCACACCGCAGCTCGTCCCTTCGACGCTCACGCAGGGCCAGACGTTCTCGTCGTACCCGGGACTCAATGCGACGGTGCAAAGCGTCGGAACCGTTCCGGGCGCGTCCGCGTGTCCGGTGCCGGCGGCCGGCGCGACGGTCCAGTATACCTACGCCGGCGGGACGTATCTCGTTTCGTACGTTCCGGGCTGCGGGATCACCGACTACGTCGGAAACCACGGCGAGCACCTGACGCTCGCATCGGTTGGCACGTACTCGTCGCTCGGCTCGCAGAGCGCGCGGCGGATGAGCTCGCTGACGGTGCTAGACGGCATCCAGAGCCTCGCGCGGGTCATCGCGACGCACGCGCGCTGGTCGCCGTTGCCCGGGCGCTAGACGGCGCTCTTCCGTGGTGGCTCCGGCCCGTTTCAGCGAGCCGGAGTCACCCACGGGGCGCAGCGTGCGGCGTTCGGGCTGCACTGGAGATCACGGCGGATCAGGGTGACGTCGCGGTCGGTGTCGCCGTGCCGGACGGTGAGGCGCATCGGCGTGCCGGCGGGGCGGCGTGACAGTTCCACGAGCTGGCTTCCGGTGAGACTTTCCGTTGGGACGCCGTCGACGGCGAGGATCACGTCGCCGGGCGCGAGGCCGGCTTCGGCGGCTGGTGAGTTCGGCATCAGGCCGCCGACGACGAGGCGGTTCTGCGCGTCGCGGCTGCCGCCGATGAAGCCGGTTCGCGTGAACTGCGGCAGCGGCGCGCCGGGTTCAGAGTGCAGGTACATTCGGCCGCGGCGGTAGTCGGTCGTCAGCGTGAACTGCGAGAGCACATCGTAGCCGAAGTTTCCCGCCTCCGTGCGCGATGAGAACGAGCCCTTCTGCTGCACGACGAAGCCGGTCACGAACTCGTGCATCGTCAGGCCGCCGAACGTGAACTCGTGCAAGCGGTACGTGCTCGAGCGAACGATACCGCCGGAGCTGCCGCTCTGTCCTTCGGCGCCGTTCGCGTAGCGCTGGAAGAAGCCGTGGTGTTTCAGGAAGTCGCCGAAGAGGAAGATGCGGCCGCTGTTGCCGGTGTCGACGCCGAAGAGACCGCGCGCGCCGTCGGCCTGCGCGTACGCGAGCGGCATGTCGTCTTGGAAGTACAGCGGGACGGAGACGTCACCGGCGGGCGGCGCGAACGAGCGGAAATCTTGCAGGCGCAGCGTGTGGCGGCGGTAGTCCATCGTCACGGCGAAGCGCTCGAAGATCTCGAGCCCGAGGATCCCCGCGAGCGGCGGCTGTCCCGCGCCGCGGTCGGTGAAATCCTTGCCGTACGGGATGACGAACATCGGAAAATCGGTGATCTCCGCGCCGCCGATGCGTAAGCTGTGCACCTGCGCGTATTGCTGCGCCATCGTGCCCTCGCCGGCGCCGCCGGAGACGCCGCCGCCGCGCGCGGTCAGGCCGAGCTGTTTCGCGGCGTCGGCGGTGAGGATCGCATGGCCGCCGGTGTCGAGCACGAACGGCAGCGGGCCGTGTCCGTCGACGTACGCTTCGACGACCGCGACTCCGTTCGCGCTCTGCAGCGAGACTTCGGTCGACGCGGCGCCGCCCGTGATGCGCTGGTTCGACGGATCGGGCGGGCGCGCGAAGTCCGCGGCGGTCAGCGTCGTGCGGACGCGGTAGCGTTCGATCGAGCGCACGACGGTGTCTTCGGCGCCGGCGAACGTTTCGGTGATCTCGTGCGGCAGCAGCAGTCCGCCGGACCGGCGGTACGCGCCGTAGTCGGTGGTCTCGACGTACATCGGCGCTTGCTGTTGCGTTCGGACCACGACATGCGCCGCGGGATCGATCCACACGATCACCGGGCGCCCGCCGCGCGGCTGAATGCGAATGCGGCGCAGCAGCGTGCCGTCTTGGCGCGCGCCGGTCAGACATTCGAATGAGGCCGGGTCGGTGGACGGATGGAAGTAGCCGTTGCGCGCGAGATACGCGGACGTGCGCGCCGCCGCACGGGCGTCCGGCGCGTCGAGCGGGTGGACGCCGTACGTGAGATCCAGTTTCCACGTGGCGTTCGATGAGGAGACGAGTCCCGTGCGAACGATGCCCTGATCGTCGACGACCGAGGTGGCACCGCGCGTCGTGTCGATCGCGGTGCGCGTCCGCCCTTTCAGGCCGCTCGACTCGACGACGCCTTCACCGACGACGTCACGCACCGTGTCCCAGCGGCCGCCGCCCGTGTGGGCGCGCACGTCGCGGAAAAGCGCGGCGGCGGACGCGCACTGCGCGGGCGGTCGTGGGCGCGGAGGCGTTGCGGCGAGCGCCGCGGCGACGGCGAAGGCTGGCAGCATGGTGCGATCGTAGCGCGAGCTCGGCCGGGGCGTCTTGGAGAAATTTAGCGCGTGAACGCGCCGCGGTAGCGGTTCGGCGAGATCCCGGCGCTCTCGCGAAAGACGTTGGTGAGGTGGCTCTGGTCGGCGAAGCCGCACTCGTTCGCGATCTCGCTCAGCGCCCGCGACGATTCGAGCAGCATCCGCGATGCGGCGCGGACGCGTTCGCGACGGCGGTAGCGGCCGGGCGTCATCCCGACGTGCTTGTGAAATGCGCGCGCGAAATGAGCGGGGTGCGTGCCGGCGAGCCGCGCGGCGTGCTCGATCGGCACCGGCTCGATCCAGGGAAACTCGTCGAGGACCGCGCGCAGCCACTCCGGCTCGCGCACCGCGTTCGGCTGATGCGGCGGAAACAGCGCGTTGCGAACGGCGCGTTCCAGGCTCGGGTGCGTCGCTCGCACCGCGTGCACGAGGTGCTCTTGCCAATCGCGGTCGTCTTCACGGAAAACGAAGTTCACGCAGCGGCCGGGCGCGAAAAAGTAGTCGGCGTGAACCTCCCCGGCGGCATGGGGCAGTACCGTGCCCGGCGCACAGTAGCGCGGCAGCCCGTCGTGCAACTCGGTGTACGCGCCCTCGACGAGGACTGACACGTAGGCACGCTCGTGCACGTGCGAGCGCAGCACGCTGTCCTTCATGTAAGCGACGTCCGAAACGGCGACGGAACCGCTTCGCATTTCGTTCAAGACTCTGCCGCGCGGGGAGCTCATGTCCCCATCATACCGCTCGAGACGGGCCGGGTGTCGGGTCGAGCGGTAGACCGACGTAGTTTTCGGCGAGGGAGCGGGACGCGGCTTCGGACGTGGTGACGTAGTCGAGCTCGGCGAGTTGCAGGCGTTCGCCGAAGGCGTCGTCGTGCGGGGAGCGGTGGAGCATCGAGGTCATCCACCACGAGAAGCGCTCGGCGCGCCAGACGCGCCGCAAGCAGCGCGCGCTGTAGGCGTCGAGCTGGGCAGTGCCTCCGTCCGCGTAGAACGACGCGAGCGCGTCGGCGAGGACCGAGACGTCGGCGATCGCGAGATTCATCCCCTTCGCGCCGGTCGGCGGGACGATGTGCGCGGCGTCGCCTGCGAGGAACAGGCGGTTATACTGCATCGGCTCGACGACGAAGCTGCGCATCGCGGTCACGCCCTTTTGCAAGATGGCGCCGTCGACCAGGTTCGGCACGTCTTTGCCTTCAAGGCGGCGATGCAGTTCCGACCAGATGCGGTCGTCGGGCCACTCGGCGAGGTCTTCGTCGGGCGCACATTGGAGATACATGCGCTGGATCTGCGGCGAGCGCTGGCTGAAGAGCGCGAAGCCGCGCGCGTGGTGCGTGTAGATCAGCTCGTGCGCGACCGGCGGCGATTCCGAGAGGATCCCGAGCCATGCGAACGGGTAGACGCGCTCGTACGCCGTCAGCACGCCGGCCGGAATCGCGTCGCGCGCGATGCCGTGGAAGCCGTCGCAGCCGGCGACGACGTCGCACGCAATCGTTTGCTCCGCGCCGTTGGCATTGCGGTAGCGGATCGTCGGGCGGTTGGTCTCGAGATCGCCGATCGCGACGTCGCTCACCTCGAAGTGCAGCGGCTGATTTGCGGCGAGGTGGTCGGCGATGAGGTCTTTGACGACCTCGTGCTGGCCGTAGACGGTGATCGTCTTGCCGGTGAGCGCGGGGAAGTCGATGTGGCGGCTGCGGCCGGCGAAGCGCAGGTAGATTCCGCCGTGCACCAAGCCCTGGCGGCGCATTCGCTCGCCGACACCGTTCGCTTCGAGGAGCTCGACCGTGCCGTGTTCGAGGACGCCCGCGCGGATGCGCTGCACGCAGTACTCGCGGCTGCGCGCCTCGATGATGATCGACTCGATCCCGCGGCGGCGCAGCAGCAGCGCGAGCACGAGTCCGGCCGGACCTGCGCCGATGATCCCCACTTGCGTGCGGGTCATGCGCGCACCGCGTTCACCGCCATTCGCCGCCACTTCGCGCCGGCGCGAGGGTATCATGCGGCGGCTCGGGCAAGACCAAGGCGCTCGGGGCGCGCGTGTCGCCCGGCTTCCACCTTTCGAGCAGCTGCGTGAGTGCTTGGGCGAACGTCGCGTTCGGGTTGATCGCGTCGGCGCGCGACGCGAAGCGCGCCGCGTCGTCGCGGTCGCCGCGAACGAACGCCGTGAGACCGAGGCCCGCCACGCCGTCGGCATCCGCGGCGTCGATGCGCGTGATCGCGGTGAAGTCTGCTGCGGCGGCGGTCGTGTCGCCGCCGCGTAAGCTCGTCATCCCGGCGTCGAACAAGTACTTCGTGTTCAGCGGCGCGGACCGGCTGGCCGCGGCATAGTCGGCGTTCGCTTCAGCGTCGTCGTGGAGGCGTTCGGCGAGCAGTCCCATGCGCCACCAGCTGTCGGCGACGTCGTTCGGGCGCAGCCCGATCGCGAGGAGGCGGTCGCGAATTCGGCGTTCGAGGTCATGCGCGTCGCGAAAGTGATTGCGTAACGCGAGCGCGTAGACGATCCGCTGCAGCGCTTCGTCGTCGCCCGCGTCGAGGTAGAGCCGGACGGCGTCGGCTTCTCGTCTGCGAGCTTCCGCGATGCGCGCCTCGAGCTCGCTGCGCATCACACCGGGCGGCAGGCGAGACGCGCGCGCCGCCGCCCGCGCTACGTCGTTGTGATCGAGCGCGTAGCCCGCGAGCGCCGCTTCGACGAACGGCAGCGGCACGATCCGGTCGATCGCCTCGTACGGGCGCGCGCCGAGCGCGCCGAGGCGTGCGGGCAGCGATCCCGGCGCGGCGACCGACCCGTAGAGCGCGCTCGAGGCGACTTGCACGAATGCGCAGACGCCGACGAACAGCAACGCGGCGGTGAACGCGATGCGGCGGCCGAGCGTGGCGCCGTCGCGACGGGGCGGCGCTCCAGACTGCGGCGCATCCTTCGACAAGCTCAGGATGACATTGGGGTTGGGCGTGACATTGGGGTTGGGCGTGACATTGGGGTTGGCGATGACATTGGGGTTGGGGGTGACATTGGGGTTGGGGGCGATATGAGAGCCGCTTGCGCAGACGAGGGCGAGGCCCATGAAGGGCAGCCAAAGGCCGAAGACGACGATGCTGCTCGTGTCGATGAGGCCCTGGACCCAGGTGCCGAGCAGTCCGGCCGCGATCGCCGCAGCAATCGCGCCGAACGGGCCGTCGCCGCGCACCCGCGCGCGAAGCTCGCGCGCGAAGCGCCACCAGCCGAACGCGATCGCCGCGACGCCGAGCATTCCCGTCTCGGCGGCGATCGTCAGCACAACGTTGTGGGCGTGAAAACCGAGCGGCTCGCCGCCCGGGTCGCGCAGGACGTGGTAGAGGCGCGGAAACTCGAACGGACCGGTGCCGGAGAACGGAAAGTCGCGCGCCATCGCGACCGCCGCGTGCCAGATCGAGAGGCGCGTGAAGTTTTCCGACGGGTCGTGGTGCGCGTTGAACGCCAGTCCGACGACGACGATCGCGAGCCCCATGATGCCGACGGCGTAACGCACGCCGCGCTCGCGGCGGCGCATCAGCACGTACGCGGCGACCGCCGCCGCCATGCCGAGGTAGCCGGCGCGCGAGAACGTCAGCGCGAACGCGATGGCGGCGAGCGCGAAGCCGGTCAGCGCAAGCGCTCGCAGGCGCGGCCGCGTACGCGCAAGCGCGAACGCGACCGGGACGTAGACGATCAGATAGCCGGCCAGCTCGCCGGGGAGCACGAACGTTCCCGTCGCGCGGCCGTGCCCGATCGTGTACAGCGCGACCGGCGTCTTCGTCAGCAGCATGACGATCGCGGTGAGCGCGGCGAGCGCGCCGGAGAGCAGGTACGCGCGGAAGATCGTCGTCAGCGCAGGCTCGCCGCGCGCGAACCGCAAGATCGCGGCGTGCCAGACCACGCCGCCGGCGAGGATCGCGACGAACAGCGCGCCCGCGAGCGGGTCGAAGCCGAGCAGCGCCGAGATCAGCCCGGCGGCCGGGAACGCCGCGACGGCGACGACCGTCGGCATCGGCTCCTTCGGCGCGTGCAGCAGTGCGGCGATCCACGCGACGGCGAGCGCGCACGCGAGCGCGAGCAGCGCGACGGTGACCGCTGGCGGCAGCAGCACGACACCCGGGACCGGCGCGCCGGTGAGCGCGATGAACGCCGGGTAGAGCGGGATCAGAAAGAACGCGATCCCCAGCGAAGCCGCGAGAACGCGCTGCCGGTCCAACGCCGACTTCTTGAAGCGTCTCTGAACATTCGTCCTGCCGCGGTTCAACGATCGCTCATGCGGCGGCGGTACCGTCCCGGCATGATGATCAAACAGCTATGCGCTTCGGCGCTCCTGGCCGTCTCGCTCGCCGCATGTGGCGGGGGAGGCTCAACCGGGGCCGGCTACTCCGCCCCCACCGGCGGCCCGACGCAGCCGCCCTCCACCTCACCGCTCACCACGGCGTCGATCAACGGCAGCGCCGGGTTCGTCAACGCGAACCAGCGGACCGTGTACGTCTTCGACGCCGACCTCGGCACGCCGAACGCCTCGACCTGCACCGGCGGCTGCGCCGGCGCCTGGCCGCCCGTCACCGTCGCGCCCGGGACCTCGCTCCCCGCGCCGTGGACCTCGTTCCAGCGCACCGACGGATCGATGCAGCTCGCGTACAAGACGCGCGCGCTCTACACCTACAGCGGCGACGTCGCCGCGGGCCAGTTCAACGGCGACGGCGTCAATGCGTTCGGCGGCCTGTGGCACGTTGCACGGCCGTAACCGTCACTTGGCCGTGAACGGGACCACCGCGTTCGGCGTGCCGACCTGGCGCAGCACCGTGCTCGTCTTGTCGGCTCGCGCGATGGCCGTGACCGAGCCGTCCTCGCCGCTGCGGCACGGGGCGTTCGCCACGTAGACGAAGTCGGCGCTCACGGCGAGCGCGGTCGGGAGCGTGATCCCTTCGTGGATGCGTGCCGCGGGTTGGGCGTGCAGGTCGGTGAAGACGTCGATCTCCGCGTTGGAGGTGACGCACGACGGCGTTCCGGCGAGGACGATCAGCGTCCCGTCGGGTGCGCTCGCGAGCATCCGCGCGGGGAGGCCGACGTAGCGGAGCGTCGCGGTCTGCTCGAGATCGCTCGTGTACGCGCGGACCTCGTTGTCGGTGAGATCGTTCACGGCGAAGCGGCCGTCCGGGAGCGGGACCAGCGAGTTCGCTCGCATCGTCTGCTCTTTGCGGACCCGGCCGCCGCGGTCGTAGACGCGCAGGCGGTTGTCCGTAGTAAGGACGACGACCGAGTCGCCGACGCCGAGCGCCTCCGCGATCCCGAGCGGGAGGAACGGCGTGCCGACGACGTTGCCGTTCGCGTCGTAGCGGCGCAGCAGCTGTGAGATCGGCTCGACGGCGAGAAATCCGTCGACCGCGCGGAACACCAGCGTGCCGCGCGAGAACAGCTTCAGCGTGCGGGGGCGCAGCGACGGCGAGACCGTCGCGACGATCTGCGCGAAGCCGTCGTCGTAGGTGACGAGTGCGCTGCCGTCCGGCGTCGTGCCGATGATGCGGTACCCGCCCGCGAGCGAGCCGCCCACGGCGGGCCGGCGGCGGTCGCCTTCCGCGTAGATGAGGAACGACGGCGTGGAGACGAGCACCGACGGGACGGGCTTCGCCTCGGCGGCTTGCGCGGCTTGCGGCGCATCCTTCGACAGGCTCAGGATGACATTGAGGCTGAGGACGATCGTCAACGCGACGGCGCGGGGGCGCGTCATTGCGGCGCGGGGCGCGTCATCGCTGCGCCGGGGGGCGTCATGAGGTTCGGTGGCGGCCGATGTTGGCGATCAGGGCTACGGCGATCAGGGAGACGATCAGTGAGGTGCCGCCGAAGCTGATGAACGGGAGCGGGACACCGGTGACGGGCCAGGACGACGTCACGACGCCGATGTTCACGAACGCTTGGATCACGATCATGAACGTGCAGCCCATCGCGAGCAGCATCCCGAAGCGGTCGGGCGCTTTGATCGCGAGCATCGTCGCGCGGACCGCGAAGACGACGAAGAGCGCGATCACCGTGATGCAGCCCAGCAGGCCCAGCTCCTCGCCGAGCACCGCGAAGATGTAGTCGGTGTAGGCTTCGGGCAGGTAGAAGTATTTCTGGCGCGAGGCGCCCAGGCCGAGGCCGAAGAGCCCGCCGCTGCCGAGCGCGAGCAGCGACTGCACCGTGTGGTAGCCCGTGTTCTGCGGGTCTTTCCACGGGTTCAAGAACGCGAAGATGCGCGCGCGCTTGTACGCCGAGGAGCCGATCAGGATCGCAGCGCCCGGCAGCATCACGAGCGCGCACATGATCAGGTGCTCGATCCGCGCGCCGGCGGTGAAGAGCACCGCGACCGCGATGAAGACGTAGAGCGAGGCCGTCCCCATGTCCGGCTCGGCGAAGACGGGCGCCGCCAGCAGCAGCGTCACGAACAGCGCCGGCGCGACGCCCTTCGAGAGCGAGCGAATCCCTTCGCCGAGCTGCGAGAGCTTCGCCGCGAGAAACAGCACGAGCGCCAGTTTCCCGAGCTCGGACGGCTGGAACGAGAGCGCGTGGAAGCCGAGCCAGCGCCGCGCGCCGCCGGTCGCGTAGCCGACGTGCGGGATCATCACCGCGACCAGCAGCACGAACGTGAAGATGACCAGCCCGGGTGCGAGGCCGCGCAATTTGCGGTAGTCGACGCGGTACGCGGCGTAGGCGAGCACCAGGCCCACGATGAGATACGCGACTTGCCGTTTGAAAAAGAACGCCGTGTCGTGCTCGTAGCTGTACGCGATCGCGCTCGAGGAGCTGAACACCATCGCGAGGCCGATCGTGATCAGGAACGCGACGGAGCCGAGGAGCAGGGGGTCGGGCGGTCTGAGCGGGCCGCGGCTCTGGAATGCCGCGGTCGCCGGCGCACCCTTCGACAAGCTCAGGGTGACATCGTGGCGGGGGCCGGTGACGTCGGGGCGAGGCGCGGTGTACGCGCTGCGGTCGCGGTCGGGGCGGCGGGCGGGTTGGGTTCCGTACACCGCGTCAGCGCGCTCCGGCGACCGGGTTGCGCAGCGCGTGCACGGCTTCGGCGAAGAGGTCGCCGCGGTGCTCGGCCGAGGTGAACATGTCGAACGACGCGCAGCCGGGCGAGAGCAGCACGACGTCGCCGGGTTCGGCGAGGTCGGATGCGCGCATCACCGCCTCGTGCATCGAGCCGGCGTGCTCGACCTTCGCGCGCTTCACGACGCGCGCGATCTCGTCCGCCGCTTCCCCGATCAGGACGACGGCCTTCGCGCGCGAGCTCAGCACCTTGCCCATCTCCGCGAAATCGGTGCCTTTCGCCTTGCCGCCCGCGATCAGCACGATCGGGCGGTCGAAGCTGCGCATCGCCGCGATCACCGAGCCGGGATTCGTCGCCTTCGAGTCGTCGACGTAGCGCACGCCGTCGATCTCCGCGACCTCCTGCAGGCGGTGCGCGAGCGCGTGGAACGAGCGCACGCCCTCGCGGATCGCCTCGAGCGGGAGGCCGGCGGCGAGCGCGACCAGCACCGCGCCCATCACGTTCTCGACGTTGTGCGCGCCGAGCAGCGGGATCTCCGAGACGCGCAGCACGTCGACCGGGCGCGGGTCGCCGGTCGGCGGCGCGTAGACGATCGTCTCGCCGTTGCGCAGGTAGAGCGTCGACTGGCGGTGCGGCTCGGCGGAGAACCACAGCGCGCGCGACTTGATGCGATTTCCGTCCTCGCCCGGCGCGCCCGCGACGATCGGGTCGTCGAGGTTGCCGACGAACGTGTCGCCGGGGCCCTGGTTCGCGAAGATCCGGAACTTCGCTTCCGCGTACTCCTCCATCGAGTGGTAGCGGTCGAGGTGGTCGGGCGTCACGTTGAGGATCAGCGAGATCTTCGGCTTGAACGAGCGGATCGACTCGAGCTGGAACGATGACACCTCGGCGACGACCCAGTCGCCGGGCGCGGCGTTCGCGGTCTCCGCGATCAGCGCGTTGCCGATGTTGCCGCCGACGTGCACGGTCTCGCCGGCCGCGGCGAAGAGCGCGCCGACCAGCGCGGTCGTCGTCGTCTTGCCTTTCGTTCCGGTCACCGCGACGATCGGCGCTTTGCACAGCCGGTACGCGACCTCGACCTCGCTGAAGACCGGGATCCCCTTCGCCTGCACCCGGCGGACGAGCGCGTTGTTCAGCGGGATCCCGGGCGAGAGCACCGCGACGGTGATCTCTTCCAGCGCAGCGTCGAGCTCGCCGGGGTCGATGAAGCGGACGTTGTGCTCGCGGAGCTCGGCGAGCGCTTCGGCGAGCTTCTCGGGCGGCGCTTCGTCGGTCGCGGCGACCGAGCCGAGGCGCGTGCGCAGCACCTCGACGCTCGCGCGGCCGCTGCGGCCGAGGCCGATGACGAGTGCGTGGTCGGTGCGGTCGAAGCGGCCGCTCGTCGAGTGAATCATGATGCGGTGCGCGTGATCAGGGCGAATCCCAGCAGCGAGAGCAGGAGCGATGCGAGCCAGAACCGCGACGTCACCTTCGTCTCCGGCCACCCGCCGAGCTCGAAGTGGTGGTGGAGCGGGCTCATCCGAAAGACCCGGCGGCGCGTGGTCTTGTACGATGCGACTTGGATGATGACACTCAAGGTTTCGGCTGCGAAGACGCCGCCGATGAGCGGAAGGAACAGTACCGTACCACTGAGGATCGCGACGCCGGAGAGCGCGCCGCCGAGCGCGAGCGAACCGGTGTCGCCCATGAACACGCGCGCCGGGTGCCGGTTGTAGAGCAGGAAACCGAGCACCGCACCGAGCGTCGCCGCGGCGAAGACCGGGAGATCGATGCGCAGCGGCATCCCCTGCAGGCCGATCGCGCAGATCAGCACCAGCAGCGGCGGGATCACCGTGCCGCTCGCGAGACCGTCGAGGCCGTCGGTGAGGTTGACGGCGTGCGTCGTCGCGAGGATCGCGCCGAACGCGAGGCCGTACCACAGCCACGCCGGCACCGGGCCGATTCCGGCGAAGACCGTCGGCTGCGGGCCGGCGACCAGGAAGAACAGGATCGCGGCGATCCCGGTCAGCGCGAACTTCGGGAGCGCGCGCAGGCCGCGGTTCTTCTGGTTGCGGATCGACATCAGGTCGTCCCATGCGCCGATCAGCATGC
>DATHLN010000033.1:0-7728 GCA_035488115.1 Candidatus Limnocylindrales bacterium
GCACCGCGTGGTCGAGCACGATGTCGGTTCCGACGATGTGCGCGCGCTTCGCGGTGAGGATCTTCACGAACGGCACCGTGCGCGCCGGCTGGTAGATCTGGACGTTCTGCATCGACTTGCCGTCCGGCGAGACGGACTGGATGTAGAACGTGTTGCCGGTGACCGGATCGGAGCGGAAGATGTTCGGCTCGACCGGGAGCGTCTGCGAGTGGTAGAGGATCTGGTAGAAGCTCCGCGTCGAGAGCTCGGTCGCGACCGGCGCGATGTGCTCGTTGATGAGGAACGAGATCACCGCGACCGCCGCGCCCGCGATCAGCGGCAGCCGGATGATGCGGAAGAACGAGATCCCCGAGGTGCGCATCGCGCTGAGCTCGTTGTCCGCGGCGAGCCGCCCGAAGCCGAGCAGCGTCCCGAACAGGCACGCGAACGGGAATGCCAGCGGCGTCGCCTGCGGGACGCGGAAGACGAGGAAGCGCAGCACGAGGAAGAACGGCGCGCCCTTGTTGACGAGATAGTCCGCGGCGAGCACGAAGATGTTCGCGAACCAGAACAGGAAGAACGCGGCGAGCGCGAACGCGAACGGCCCCGCGACCTCTTTGAGCAGATAGCCGTCGAGGATGCGCAGCCGCGGGTACCACGGCCTGTGCGCGCGTGCGAACGTCGGCGTGCCGACGCCGGGGTACGTCGTCATCGGCTCAGCGGATGCCGGCGACGACGCGGTCGACGTAGGCGCGGGTCTCGGCATACGGCGGGACGCCGTGAGCCGCATCGACCGCACCCGGTCCCGCGTTGTACGCGGCGACCGCGAGCCGGACGTTGCCTTTATACCGTTTCAGCAGGTCGCGAAGGTACCGTGTTCCGCCGTCGACGTTCTGGTAGGGATCGAACGGGTTGCCGACCCCGTACATCGAGGCCGTGCCGGGCATGAGCTGCATCAGTCCTTGAGCGCCGACGCGCGAGACGGCGCTGGGATCGCCGTGCGACTCCGCATCGATCACCGACGCAACGAGCTTCGGGTCGACGGAGTTCGCCGACGAGTACGTGCGGACGATGTTCTGCAGCTGCGAAGCGGGCATCGCATGCGGCCCGCCGGGCATGAAGCTGCCGCCGCTGCAGCCGGAAAGACCGGCGAACGCCAGGACAACAGTCAGCCAAAGGGCGCGCGAAGACACGTCAGCCATCGGATTCGCCGATCCCCTCGGGCGGCCTTGCCATATCCGGGTGATCGGCCGCGCACCATACGGAAACAGTACGGATCAGCCGCGGTCGCCGATCCCCGGCAGCGCCGCCGCACACAATGCGACCCGCCCGCCGCCCGCTTCCACGACGCCGCGCCAGAAACGGCACAGCCCCGCGAGCTGCGCGTCGCTCGTCTGCATCGTCGAGACGCCCGGCGTGAGTCCGACGACGATCACCTCGCTGCCGTTCAGATCCGGCAGCGCGCCGCTGCCGCGCAGCGCGCGCACGGCCGACCCGGTCGACGCCGCCGGGTCGCGCTGATAGCTGAACAAGTTGAGGGCCCGCGTTTGCTGCCATCCGTTGAAGATCGCTACCACCACATGCTTGGAGCCGGCCGGACCGAGTCTGAGACTTTGCCCTGCCGCGGCCAGCGCGCCGAGGGGGTCCGACCCGCCGGCGTCCTTCCCGATCTGCGGGAGCCGGTCGACCGCCGCCGCCTCGCGGCGCGCGAACGCGCGCACCTCGGTCGCGTAGCGCAGCTCGTTGACCCCGTTCTGGCCGCTGCGGTCGGGAACGGCGCCGGTGAAGACGGGGAGCTCGGTCATCGACTTGTCGGTGATCGGCCGCAGGGTCAGCGCCGTCCCCGGCGCCGCGCACGCCGCGACGGCGGTTGCCATCGCGCGGTACGCCGGCCAGCGCCCGCCCGGGATCGTCGGCCCGGCCGCGACCAGCAGCTCGACCTCGGTCCCCGCCGGCAGCTCCTGCCCGAGCCAGCCGCTGGCGCACCCGCCCGCCGCCTGCGAGGCCGACGCGTTCTCGGAGCCGGCGCAGCCCGCGAGCGCGAGCGCGGCCGCGAGCAGCGCCGCCCCGGCGAAGGCCTGCGCGAGGCGGGCGACGACGTCGCTACCGATTCGCAACGCCGTTGACGGAGGGCGCGCTCGCGTCGGTCCGTCCCCCGACGTCGCCCCGGACGGTCTCGACGCCCGCATCCCGCCGCGCGCCGGCCGCCTCGGCGCCCGCCGTGCCGACCCCCACGATGTCGGCGGCGTTCGCGCGCTGGAGAACCAGCGCGTAGGCGCGCTCCGTCGCTTCGAGCTCGGTGCGGACGACGTCGAGATGCCGTTCGTTCGTGCGCATCCGGCGCCGCGCGCCGCCGAGCCGGTAGCGCACGCTCATCGCCTCGCCGGACTCGCGGTAGTAGCCCGAGGTGAACGCGATGACGATCCCGATGAACGCGAGGGTCGTGAGCGCGAGCGCTTGGATCACCGGCTGGACCGGCGACTGCGCGGCGTCGCTCGAGGCGGTCGCGTACGCGAGCCGCAGCTCGTAGCCGATCCCGAGGAACGCCAGGACGGCGACGATCGCCGCGCCGAGGAATACCCAGTCGAGCGCCGCGTGCAGCTGCGGCCTGCGATGCCGCCTGAGCAGCTCGCCGAGCAGCAGCCCGAGCAGGAACCCGCCGACCGCGAACGCCGCGGTCAGGGCGATCAGCTCGACCTTCGAGGCGAAGAAGAAGACGAGGCTCATCATCCGCGCCGGATACCACTCGAGGACGATCGCGACGACGGCGAGGATCCCGATCACCTCGACCGGCCAACCGCGCTCGTACGCGGGGAGCGCGTCGAGCCGGCCCTGCGCGTCGGCGATGTGCGACTCAGAGCCTTCGCAGGCGCGCTCGAGCGCCTCGACGCGCAATCTCGCGCGCGCGACCTTGTCCGCCATTGCGGAGCGATCGGCGCCCCGCTCGATCCGCTGCTGATACGTGGACGCCATCGAATGAGACCCTCCGTCCTCTGCAATTCGTACCGATCCGCGCAACGTCTTGTTGCACGTCGGGATAGGACCAAGGACCTACCGCCGTCGTCCCAAGCGCTATATCACCCTGAGCCGCCGATCTTCTGCCATCGGTGCTCCAACCGGCCGCATTTTCAGAACGTCTTCATCGCTGTTCTCGACGATGCCGGTCGAGCCGCGTCTGCTTTCGTGTCGCAACCCGGCTCGCGCCATGAAGGCCCACCGTCATCGTCGCGCACGCGCCCGGCGTGCGACGGAGGCTACCAATGCTCACGCTCCTCTCCATCGCCATTCTGCTCGTCGCGGGCGGATCGTCCGCGCCGGCGTCACCGCGAACGGCTGCATCGACGAATCCGATCACCAAATCTGCAACGGCCCGATCCCCGGCGTCCCGGGCGGCGGAACGGGTCCGACGAACCCGCAAGCCTGTCCGTGACGAATGAGGAGGGGTCAGGCTCCGCCTGACCCCTCCGCGCCTGCCCGCAAACGCTCGCGCCGCACGATCATACGAAGATCGTCCGCGTCCCCGTGCTGCGCCACGAGTTGATCCAAGCCGGCGAGCCACCGGCTCAACTCACTGCGGTAGGTGGTGACGTTTTCAATGCGGCACCGGCGTCCGCCGAGACCTGGATTTTCGAGCGCCTCGTCGAGGGTGACGCTGTCTTGGAGCATCGTATCCGTGGGACTCGGGACGGACCAGCCTGGAACCGAGCCTGTTCGAACGTACTCGTGCGCGTCGCTGACCGGGATGAGGATCGTGTGCCGAACCTCGTGCGAGAGATCGAAGCGCTGAAACTCCGCAAAACGAAGATGGCAGTAGTCGACGCCGCCGTGCCGGTCGAACGCCAACGCAATTCGCGTCTCCGGCGCGACGTCGCTCGGCAGACCATACTCGACTGGAAGCGCGGGGTACACCGAGAACCAACGGAAGCCGACCTTGGCCCCGAACAACGTGGAGAGCGTGAACTCTTCCTCCTCCGCCGCATCCGGGACGAGCGAGACGAACGCCCATGCTCGGTGATCTCGCCGTTCGAGTGCGATGCGCGTCAGCGGCTTCGCCGCAATCCGACCGTCGGGCATCCTGTTTCACCGTGAAGGGAAGGCGGGCGCCGGCTGGAAAGCCAGGCCAGCCTGTTCTAGCCATAAAGAAAGGGTGTTCTTCTTATGTGGGGCTTTTCACGCGTCCCTCTTCTTTTATTGCTTGCCGGTAGCGTTGCGGCTTCCGCCTGCTCGGCCGGGTATCAGCAGAGTGTGCCATCGAGTACCAGGGCGGCGAAGCCGAGTGCGTTCCGAACGGCCGCCGTGCACGATCAGTCGCAGCCGGTGAGCGACGGTTATGTCGTAGAAGTAGGATCGAAAAAGTATTATTTCGATACCGCGGCACGAGTCTCGAAAAAACGTGCGCACAACGGCGATGAGTTGCTCGTCATGAACGGTGCCGGATACGAGTCAGCATTTTACCTCAAAAATAACCCGCAGCTCAAGAAAGTTTCCAGCTTCGTGGCGTCCGCCGCTGTCGTGCCGAGCGCGGCGCAGCGCGTTCCGCACTATCTCCCACCTGCTTGCGGAGATCCGTCGTGCGGCGGTGGCGGCGGCGGCTCGGGCTGCGATGCGAGTCAACAGACGTGCGGCCCCTGCCCGCTTTGCGATGGACCGGAGAATTATAGTGACGGAACGGTCGATTGCGCGCCGATTTTCGGCTGTAAAATCATGAACCCCCGTACGGGATCGCTCACCTCGCTCGATGCGGACAGCGGCGTGTCCTGTGTCATCGACATATCGTCACTTTCGCTGGATTGTTCTTACAACCAAGCGAATCAGCCGCCCAATCGACCGCCCCAAGATATAACGTGGAAATACCTGTACAACGCGCCGATCAACTCCTGGAATCTTTTCTGTAATCCCTGGAATCAGCTTGCACTGGTGAAAGTGACCTTCAGTGACGCCGGCGGCACGTTCAACATGGTTTCGTTCGTGGACACGGGTGAGCAGGGGGTATGGGCTCACATCGCGTTCATGTATCCCGAGAAATCGTCGATGAAAGCGATGTACTACGTCGACAGCGGGCCGAAGTACGTCGCGGTTTGCAAAGGCTCCAGCTGACCGGACCGACCCGGTACGGTCAGGCGGAGACACGGTGTCCGCCAGGTTCCGCCATCTCGCCGTTCGAGCGCGATCCGAGTCGAGGGCTGCCGCGCAACGCGGCCGTCAGACACCCTGGTTCCTCCCCAACCGCGCCTCGGGTGCCGACGTGTCGAGCTCGGACTCTTCCTCGCCGATGTCCGAGGCGTCGGCGACGAAGCGCTCGAGCTCCGTCTCGGCCAGGTCGAGCGTGAGCTGCAGCCGCCGCAGCACCTTGTTCTCGATCTCGCCCCGCCGCCGCATCTCGATCAGCTCGCGGCGCTGCGCGCCGATCAGCTCGCGCTCGACGGCGAACCGCTGGAGGGCGTCGCGATCCTCGGCGGGCGCAGCGGACTCGGCGAACCGCCGTCGCCGCCGCTCGTAGCGATCGCGCAGCCCCGCCGCCTGATCCGGCGCGACGAAACCCTGTCGTTCCAGCGCGTCGAGCCGCCGCAACGCCGCGACGCTGCTCGCCGCGAGCGCCTTGCGCACTTCTCCGTCTTCCGTGTCGTCGCCGCGGAGCCGCAACGCACGGATCACGTACGGCAGCGAGAACCCGCCGCCGACGAGCGTCACGAGGATCACGCTGAAGCACACGAACACGATCAGCGCGCGGTCCGGGAAGCGTGCGCCGTGCGCGATCGTCATCGGGATCGCGAGCGCCGCGGCGAGCGAGACCGCGCCGCGAAACCCCGACGCCGCGATGACGACGGTGTGCTTCCACGACTCGTCCTCCGCCGAAACGGTCCCGCGCAAACGGTTGACCGCGTTCTGGATCGCGCCCCACGCCAACCGCAGCGCGAAGATCGCGGCGTTCACCGCCAGCGCGACCAGCAGCAGCTGACCCCAGCCATGATGATGTTCGACGGCCGCCGTGACGACGGAGCGCATCGACAACCCGACCAGGATGAAGATCACCGCGTTGGCGAGGAACACGGTCGTCTCCCACCACCCGACCGTCTGCAGCCGCGCCGCCGGCGTGAGCACGACTGGCGTGCGGCGGTTGATGAAGACGCCCGCCGTCACCACCGCGAGCACGCCGCTGAGATCGAGCTGCACCGCCGGAACGTACGCGATGAACGGCGCGAGCACGGAGATCGCGGCTTGCAGCCGCGCATCGCGAAACACCGACCACGCGCGAACCGCGAGCCACCCGGCGACCAGCCCGATCGCGACGGCGCCGAGCGACGCGACGACGAACGCAACCGCCGCGCTCGCCCATGCGAACGTTCCCGCGACCGCCGCGCCGATCGCCATCACGTAGATCACGAGCGAGCCGGCGTCGTTGAGGAGTGACTCGCCTTCGATGATCGCCGTGACGTGCCGCGGGACGCCGAGCCGGTCGGCGATCGGGACGACGGCAAGCTCGTCGGTCGGCGCGACGACGGCGCCGAGCACGACCGCGACGGCCCACGGCATCCCGGGGACTAGCGCATGCGCGACCACGGCCACGAGCGCGATCGTCGCGATGGTGAGCCCCAGCGCGAGCGGCCAGATCGTGCGCCAGTTGGCCCGCATCTCGTCGGTCGGCGCGGTGATCGACTCCCAGTACAGCAGCGGCGGCAGAAAGATGAGCAGCACGAGATCCGGGTCGAGCACGATCTGCGGCAGCCCCGGCACGAACCCGAGCACGAGCCCGCCGAGCACGAGCACGATCGGCGAGGGCACGTTCCACCGCCGCGCGATTCCGACCAGCGGGATCGCCGCCAGCAACAGCGCGACGAACAGCTCGACCCGGCTCATCGGCTCATCTCATGACGTAGCGCGCCACCTCGTTGTAGCTCTGCGACTCGACGTTGTCCGCAGCCTTGAAGAGCTCGACCATCGCGTCTTGAATCCGATCCTCCCATTGCGCCTGCGCCCAGCTGTGCCGATCGCTCCAAATGGAGACGACCGAAATGCGCGTTTGGTCGTCGGAGACGAGCAGTACGGACCCGACGAATCCCGGCAGCTTGACGCTGACGGATTCCATCACCTCGCGGACGTCCTCGACAAGGGCGGCGGTCGCCTCGGGCTTGAGCGTCACGATGACGACGTGAACGAATTGTCCCATTCGAAAACTCCAGCGGCGTGTTCGCAGCGCGCCGCTACTACCTCATTCACGCAACCGCGATGCACCTTGCGGCCAAACTGGGCATCGTGCCGCCCAGCGCCGGGGTGCGGAGCGCTTCGAGGGAAAACGGTTCAACCACGGCGAGCTGCCCGACGTCGTTTCCATCTTGTACACGGGCCTGCCGCGTGGCGTTATCGCCCCGGGGAAGCATGCAGGCATCGTCGGCGCCGTGCTGCGCGAGCACACGGCGGCGCGCTACGTGAACGAGCTCGAGCGAGATCGTAAGCATGCGGACTACGAGCACATCCGATTTGACGTTGCTGCTATGAGGATCGACGCCGAAGGCCCGTTCACGGGCCGCGAAGAGAGGCGCATGAAGAAGCGCGCCGAGATCGCGTTCATCGCCGCATTGTCGAAGATCGCCGATCTGAGCGGTCTCACCGAGGGCGACGACGAGTTCGATTTCTTCATCGAGATCCCGCGAGACCAGGGCCTGCACGAGTTCTCGCAGCGTCTGACCGACGTCGAGATGGAGGTCCGCGACCGCTTCGGCGTCCGCGTCTCGGCGTTGCCGGTCGGCG
>DATHLN010000034.1:0-3476 GCA_035488115.1 Candidatus Limnocylindrales bacterium
GGCGCTGCATGCAGCGCGGGAGGATGCCCGTCGCGACGTGGCGGCCTGCGGTCTGGCCCGTGTCGGGATCGATGCCTTCCGGGTCGAACTTGAAGATCTCCGAGAGCTGGACCTGGTCTTCCTTGATCCCGGAGATCTCGCTGATCGACGTGATCCGGCGGCGGCCGTCCTTGCCGCGCGACTGCTGCACGATGATGTGGATCGCGCTGGCGATCTGCTCGCGGATGGCGCGGCTCGGCAGGCGCATCCCGGCCATCATCACCATCGTCTCGAGGCGGCCGATCATGTCGTGCGGCGAGTTGGCGTGAGCCGTGGTCATCGACCCCTCGTTGCCGCTCGACATCGCGTTCAACATGTCGAGCGCCTCGCCGCCGCGGCACTCGCCGATCACGATGCGGTCGGGTCGCATGCGCAGCGAGTTGCGGACGAGATCGCGGATCGTCACCGCGCCGCGCCCTTCGAGATTCGCGGGCCGCGACTCGAGCCGCACGACGTGCGGCTGCACCATCTTGAGCTCGGCGGCGTCCTCGATCGTCACGATGCGCTCGCGCTTCGGGATGAAGCTCGAGAGCGCGTTGAGCAGCGTCGTCTTGCCGGAGCCGGTGCCCCCGCTGACCAGGATGTTCAGCCGCGCCTCGACCGCCGCGCGCAGAAAGTCGAGCACCGGCGGGGTGATCGCGCCGACCCGGACGAGATCGTCGATTCCGAACCGCTTCGTGCCGAAGCGCCGGATCGTCAGCGACGGGCCGTCGATCGCGAGCGGCCCGATGATCGCGTTCACGCGCGAGCCGTCGGGAAGCCGGCCGTCGACCATCGGGCTCGACTCGTCGAGCCGGCGCCCGAGCGGCGCGATGATCCGCTCGATCACCAGCCGCACTTGACCGTCGTCGACGAACTGCTTGTCGCTGCGCTCGATCTCGCCGGCGCGCTCGACGTAGACGTTGCCGTGCCCGTTCACCATGATCTCGGTGACGTCCGGCTCGTGCAGCAGGCTCTCGAGTGGACCGAGCCCAAGCGCCTCTTCGATCACTTCGTGGCGGATGCGCGCCGCGTGCTCGGCCGACTCGACGTCCTTGCGCGAGGCGAGGAACTCGTCGGCGATCGCGTCGACCTGCTGGCGCAGCTCGGCGATCTTCTGCGCGTCGGTGTGCGCGCGCGCGGCCGCAAAGAAGTCGATCTTGTTGAGCATCGCGCGGTGCAGCTCGGTCTTGAGCCGCTCGTTCGCCGCGACGTCCGAGACGGGGAACGGCGTGGCGAACACCGTCGTCGTCGCGGACGACGAGCCGGGGAACGGCGCGGGCGCCTCCGGCGGCGGCTCGTTGCGCACCGCGCTGCGGCGGTCGCCGATCGGCGTCGTGGTCGACGGCCGCAGCGAGCCGATCGGCTCCGCCGGCGGCAGCGCGACGAGCGTCTCGGCGAAGCGCGCGAACGTGCGGCTCCAGTTGCGGTCGCGCGGCCACGGCAGCTCGGCCGCGATCGGGATCTTCAGCGAGTCCTGGATCTCGCGCGGGCGCAGCTCGGCGTTGCCGCGCAGGTCGAAGAGGGTGAACGCCAGCCGCGACTGCGGGATGCCGAAGCGCTCGAGCGCGCCGAGCATCGACTTCGCCGAACCGATCCCGAAGAGCGTTGGCTCGGTGAGCACGACGACCTTCGCCGCGCGCAGCACGAACGGCCGCACCGTCGCGGCGAACGGCTGCGGCGCGTCGACGACGACGAGCGCGTCCGGCGGCAGCTTCGCGGTGAACTGCTCGACCATGTCGGCGCTCAGCGTGAAGCCGTCCTCGTAGGAGCGCGCGAGCTCGACGACGGTGAGCTTCCCTTTCGTGCTCGTCGCGGGCGCGCCGGGGACGCGGCCGAGATCGAGATCGCCGACCGCGTCGTACCAGACCGCCATCGCGCGCCGGCCCGCGAGGTCTGCGTCGACGATCACGCGCGGGCCGTTCCACGGCATGCTCTCGACGAGCTTGATCGCGGTGCTCGAGGCGCCTACGCCGCCCTTCGCGCCGACGACCACGAAGACGCGCAGGCTCATCGCTGCGCGGGCGTGGACTCTGAGGTGCGGTCGAGCTCGATGACGGGGACGCCGCTCAGCGGCGCGGGCTTCGGCGCCGCCGTTGCGGGCGCGGGCGTCGGCGCCGCGACGGGCGGCGCCGCGGCGGGAGCGGGCGCAGCCGCCGGTGCCGCACCGGGCATCGGACCGGTCGCGGCGACCGTCGAGCGGTCGGGCGTGCCGAGGTGCAGCGGCTCCGGGGCGAACGCGCGGACCGGCTCCTTCGGCGGGCGCAGCGCGAGGCGCAGCGTCGTGTTGAGATCCGCCGACGCGAGCAGGTTCACTTGCTGCGGCGTCAGCGCGAGCGTTACCGTGGTGAGATTGTTCTGCGCGTCAGGTGCGGGCGTCGCGCTGGTCGTCTCGACGTCGTTGCCCATCGCGAGGACCAGCGCGCCGCGCAGAATCGCCGACGCGCGCGGAACTTCCGTCCCGACGCGCGGCGGCACCGCGACCACGTCGACGCGATCGCCCGGTTGGATCAGACCGGCGACCCCTTTGACGCGGTCGATGGAGATGCTGACCGCGCGCATCCCCATCGGGAGCCGCGCGGGCAAAGCGTTGGCGGCCGCGTCACCGATCTTCGAGGCGGTGAAGACGCCGCCGGCCGGGATGGTGATCAGCGAGTACTTCCCCGCGATCTGTTTGCGGTCGGTGACCGCGTCGGCGTCGACCTCGTTCGCCGGGCGCGTCGTCTCGGTGACGAACGCCTCGCTCAGCAGCGCGCGTGCCGGCACGTCGCGCGACGCGACGAAGATGTGCTTCATCGGCACGGCCGCTTCGGAGGGGCGCAGGGAGGTCAGATAGTTGAGCAGCAGCACGCCGGTTCCGACCGCGAGGAGCAGACCGACGATGAGCGGGATGCGGCGCGCGCTTTTCATAGGGACAACCTCAGGACGGGGACGAGCGTAGACAGTGCGTAGACGAAGCTGCCCGCGGCGATCGCGACGCCGTACGGCAGCGTGTTGCTCGAGAGCGGGACGCCGTGCGCGGCGACCGCCGCGGTGCTGCGCACCAGCGAGACGAGGCGTCCGCTGAGCGCGGCGGTGACGAGCGCGAGCACCATGCCCGCGACGAGGACGTAGAGCACCAGCACGATCGCGCCGGGGAAGCTCGCCAGGCCGCAGCACGCGGCGAGCAGCTTGACGTCGCCGCCGCCGAACCAGCCGGCGGAGAAGACGACGGAACCGACCAGAAATGCGGCGATCATCGCGCCGAGCGCGACGGCGACCGCGAGCGGGCCGGCGGGAAGATGGACGACGAGCGCAACGAGCGCCGCGGCGCTCGTCAGCGCGTTCGGTATCCGCCGAGTGCGGACGTCGATCACCGCCGCTGCGAAGCTCGCGACGAGCAGGGCGATCGCTGCGGCGTTCACGTGGGCGTCCTTAGATGTTGCTGCCGATGTTGCTCAGCATGCCTTGGATCTGGC
>DATHLN010000035.1:0-24936 GCA_035488115.1 Candidatus Limnocylindrales bacterium
GGCGAACGCGTTCGCCGACGCGCCGGACGCGGCGCGCTGGGACCGCTGGGAGTCGCACGCGCTCTACACGCAGCCCGAAGTCGCGGTCGCAGGGCTCTCCGAGCGCCAGTGCCGCGAGCGCGGCATCGGCGTGCGCGTCGCGACGCTGCCGGCGAGCGAGGTCGGCAAAGCGCTGGTCTCCGACGAGATGGAAGGCTTCGTGAAGATGCTGGCGCGCGAGGACGACGGCGTCGTCGTCGGGATCACGATGGTGCTCGACGACGCGATCGACCTCGCCGGCGAGGCGATCGCGCTGATCGACCGCGGCGCGACCGCCCGCGAGATCGCCGAGATGCCGCATCTGCACCCGACGATGAGCGAGCTGCTCGCGCGCGTCGCGGAGAAGCTGTGTTAGCTAATCGCGGTCATCAGAACACCCGGGCGTAGACGCTGCAGGACTTGCAGATCTCGGGCGGGTCCTCGGAGCCGAGGCGGGCGCGGAAGTCTTCGTAGGCGGCGCCGTTCCATACCGCTTCGACGCCCTCGCGAACGATGTTGCCGAGCGCAGCGCGGTCGGGCGTCGCGACCATGCAGCACGGCATCGCGGTGCCGTCGTAGGCGACGTACGGACCGCGCCAGGGCCAGTCGCAACGCGAGCGCCCCGGCGTGTCGGGCGCGTGCTCGACCTGGCGCACGCGCGGCAGACGCAGTGCCACGCCGCGCTCCTTCGCGACCGCGCGCGCGTGGTCGAACGCGCGCGTGACGCGCCCTTCGTCGACCTCGACCAGCGTCTGATCCGCGACGAACTCGCGCATCGGCTCGTACTGGTGCGGCAGCGTCGACTCGCCGAAATCGTGGCACAGGTGCTGCACCGAGAGCGCGCCGATCCCCCAGCGCGCGGTGAGTGCGACGATGTCGGCGAGCTCTTCGAGGTTGTCGCGCATCGCGACCGCCGTGATCTGCACGCGCGTCGGGCTTGCGTGGCGGGCGAGCGCGTCGAGCAATCGCGCGACGTTGCGCTCGAGGATCGCGAAGCGCGCGTCGACGCGGATCCGCTCGTACGTCTCCGCGGTCGCGCCGTCGACGGAGACGTAGATCGCGGACAAGCCGCAAGTCGCCGCTCGCTCGGCCTTCGCCGGCGTGAGCAGCGTGAGGTTCGTGTTCACGCTGACGCGGACGCCGTGCGCGACCGTACTCGACCATGTCGAAGAAGCGCGGATGCAGCAAGGGCTCGCCGAGCCCCTGGAGGTGCAGCTCGGCGAGCGCGGGCAGATCGTCGATCACGCGCGTGTAGGCGTCCCAGCCCATGAAGGCGTGCGAGACCTCACGGTAGCGGACCGGGCACATCCGGCAGCGCAGGTTGCACTCGCCGACCGGCTCGATCTGAACGAAACGAGGAGAAGCCTCCACCTCAAGCAGAGTTCCCTGCTGCCGATATATGTACCAGGCGAGCAAGACTTATGTCGCTCGTCGTTTCGCCACGGAAGGGTGGGCCTTGGAATGACCACGGGTGTACTGTCGGAGACCGACAAGAGCACGCTGAAACAGCAGATCACCGCCGCGATCGCCGCGCATCACGCGTGGATGGGGCGGTTGAGGACGGCCGCGGAGTACGGGCGCAGCAGCGTCGACGTCGAGACGACTGCCAAAGAGGACGTGTGCCCGATCGGGATCTGGCTGACGCGCGAGATCTCGGCGGGGCTGAAGGCGCGGCCGCTCTATTCGCGCACGCGCAGCCTGCACGCGCAGTTCCACCGCGAGGCTTCGCGCACGCTCTCGCTCGCGCTCTCGCGCGACCCGCGCGCGAAGACCGAGCTGGGTGAGGGCGGCAGCTTCACGCACGTCGCGAACGAGCTGCGCCGCACGCTCTACGACTGGCTCGCGGAGATCGGCTGAGCGGCTACTTCCGGCAGAGCGCGCGCAACTCGTCGAGCGAGCCGTTGAAGACGTCGAGGTCGACGCTTCCGGCGACGCCCGCGACCCGCCCGGTCTGGCTGTACTGCCAGAACGTCCATCTCGCCCACGCGGTGATCTGCGGCGGAGGCGGCTGCAAAATCGGCGGTTCGCCGCTCGGCGGGGGCGCCGTCACGCCGTCGAGGTACGACGGCGCCCAGAACGCGTGGCCCGAGAAGCCCGAGGTCGAGCCGAGCGTCTGCGACCAGCACGGGAAGTTCACGTAGAGCACGGGCCGCACGCCGGTCGCCTTCTGCACGGCCTGCAGCGGATTGCGACCGGCCGCTTCCCGGGCCCGGGGCGCTTCTCCCGGTTGCCGGACGCGGCCCGAGCGGGTATACTCGTCACCTGACCGACCATTCGGTAGGGAGAGGAATCGCACGCCCATGACCACCACCGCCGCGCAGTCCGGCCTCGTCGTCCCGTCGGGCGGCTTCACGCCGTACCCGGAGGTCCCGCAGCCCAACATCTTTCCGATGGAGTGGCGCGTCGAGACGCCCAAGCTCGCGGAGCTCTACGAGCGCTCGAAGCGGCAGGTATGGAATCCCGCGGACTTCCCATGGGAGACGCTGCGACCCGAGGATTTCACCGAAGAGCAGCGGCTCGGGATCATGTACTGGTACGCGGTGCTCGCGAACTTCGACGGTTCCGGGCCGGCGGTGTTCGCGAAGGCGACGATCCACGCGTTCGAGACGCACCAGGAAGATCCGATCCGGAAGTGCTTCTTCTCGATCACGCGCGACGAGATGAACCACGAGGAAGTCTGCCAGCGCGCGATCCAGAAGCTGATCCCCGGCGCGCCGCTCGACTTCGAGGCGACCAGCGATCTCGCCAAGGCCGCGCAGAACAACATCGGCTGGCTGTACCACAACGGCGGCCGCTACTGGACCGGCTACAGCGCTTCGCTCGCGAAGTATCCGCTGAGCGTGCTGTTCACCTCGTTCCTGATGGGCGAGGTCGCGTCATCGACGCTGTTCTTCGGGATGTCGAAGAAGGCGACGCATCCGGTCTTCAAGGAGCTCTTCAAGAAGGTCGGTCAGGACGAGGCGCGCCATCTCGCCATCTGCCTGACGGTGCTCGAGCGCGACTGGCCGGGTCTGTCCGACGAGTACAAGACGATGATCACGAAGCAGCTGCGCGCGGGCTTCGTGTTCCTCAGCATGATCCTGTGGGAGCCCCCGAACCAGTTCTGGGACATCCCGGACTACTTCATGCCGAACCACCGTGTGCTGGTGCAGCACGCGCGCGACGCGGGCCTCGGCGTGCTCACCTACGAGGAGCAGGCGGAGAACTGGAAGCTCGCGCTCGCGCGCGTCCGCGCGATCGTGGGCGAGTGGGGGATCGACTTCCCCGCGATCCCGGAGCTCGACGTCGAGGGCGTCGACGTCGGCCACATCGGCCCCGAGGACATCATCCCGGTCTTCTGAGCGCCCCCGATGTCATCCTGAGCTTGTCGAAGGATGAGAGCGAAACCGGAACGCTAGATGCTCTCTCACCCTTCGACAGGCTCAGGGTGACAGCGCGATTACTTGCGCTTATGGAGGAGGACGTGATTGCCTTCGCTGTCCTCCACGAGCGCCATGAAGCAGACCGGCGTCTCGGTCTGCATCATCACCTTCGCGCCGCGCTCTTTCGCGGTGCCGACCGCGCCGTCGAAATCCTCGACCGCGAACATCACGCCGTTGCCGGCTTGCCACGGCATGCGGTCACCGCCGTTCCATAGTCCGAACGTCGAGCCGTCGCCGAGCTCGAACTCCGCCCCGTCAGGGCGCTCGAAGCTCGGCGTCAAGCCGAGGACGTCGCGGTAGAACGCGATCGCGCGCTGCGTGTCCTTGATCTGATACATGTGGCTGTCGATTCCGGTGATGCGAAGCGCACCCGTCTCTGTCGTGCTCATGGGCGAGCGTTCGCGGTCGCGCGCCGCGGCTCCCCACGCCGTGACGCCGAAAGGCGCGCTGCGCGGGCGCGAGGTATCGGAACGCCGTGGAAGTCAGCACGCGTCCCCAGCATGAGACCGAGCCGGCCGCCGTCGCCGAGGCTCCGCCGGCGCCCCCTCCGGAGCGCTGGAGCCCGGCGGGGCTGATCGCGTTCAGGTTCGCCTTCGTCTATCTGCTGCTGTACTGCTATCCCAGCGGCGGACGGGTCAGCCTGCTCGAAGCGATCCCGTTTTTGCCGGACTTCGTGCCCCAGTGGGCGGCCGCGCCCTGGCGCGCGCTGTGCTCGTGGGTCGCCGTGCACGTCTTTCACCTGAGCGGTCCGGTGACGCAGTACCACCCGACCGGCAGCGGCGACACGACGCTCGACTACGTGCAGGTGTTCTGCTTCGTCGTGATCGCCGCGCTCGCGACCGTCGTCTGGTCGGTGCTCGACCGCCGCCGCACCGAGTACACGCTGCTGTACCCGTGGCTGCGACTCGTCGTGCGCTTCACGCTCGCGTTCACGCTGCTGAGCTACGGGTTCGCGAAGATCTATCCGCTGCAGTTCGGTTCGCCGGCGCTGAGCACGCTCGTGCAGACGTACGGCGAGTCCTCGCCGATGCGGCTGCTATGGACGTTCATGGCCGCCTCGCCGACGTACACCATCTTCGGCGGGCTCTGCGAGGCGGGTGCCGGCACGCTGCTGCTGTTCCGCCGGACTGCGGTGCTCGGCGCGATGGCGAGCGCCGCCGTGATGCTGAACGTCGCGGTGCTGAACTATGCCTACGACGTGCCGGTCAAGCTGTACTCGACGCACCTCGTGCTGATGTCGGTCTTTCTGCTCGTCCCGGAGCTCCCCGCGCTGTGGCGCTTCTTCGTGCTGCACGCGCCGGCGCAGCTCGCGCGCGTATGGCTGCCGGCGTTCGAGCGGCGCTGGCTGCGGATCACCGCGGCGGTGCTGCAAGTCGCGACCGTCGTCTCGGTGCTCGGCGGCAACATCTGGGGCGGGTATGCCGCGACGCAGCAGTACGCGCAGTTCCTGAAACAGCCGGCGATCTACGGCGTCTGGGACGTCGACACCGTCGGCGCTCCGTGGAAGCGGCTCGTCGTGAACAGCGCCCGTTTCACGATCGCGATCGCGCCCGACGGCGCGCGGACCGCGTTCTTCACCCGATATGGGGATCGCGACCGCACCGTCGACCTCACGAACCGCTCGAGCGGGCTGACGGTTCACCTGTCGTACACCATGCGGGATCCGCAGCACGTGCAGCTGACCGGGACTGTCGGCGAAAAACACGTCGTCATGCGCGCACACCGGACGGACACGACGTTTCTGCTGACGTCGCGCGGGTTCCACTGGATCAGCGAGGACCCGTACAACCGTTAGAGGCGCGTGGCCATCACGAGAACGACGGCGGTGGTCAGGAGAACCGGCAGCGCGGCGCGCAGGGTCCTGGCCGGCGAGATGCGGTACGTCATCTTGCGCGCGATCTCGATCTGGCGATCGGTCATCCAGGTGATGAAGTACACGAGCTCCGCGCAGATCAGGAACGCCAGCGCGAGGATCGGGCGCGTCGACTCGTCCGGCGGCGGCCTCACGGACCACACCGCGACGCCCAGCCCCACGATCACCGCAGCGAGGATCGCCGGCGCGAGCCACAAGAACCATTTGCCGACGACCTGCTTGGAAGGCCGGCCGTCGATCCCGATCCGCGCGGGGATCCGTTTCGGCACTGAGGGATAGCGTCGCGCGAGGTGCTGCACCATCCACAGCGCAGCGATCAGCGCGAGCGCGAACGCGAGCGGAAGCATCACGGGGCCGATTACCTCGTCGATCGTCACGAGGTTACGCCGTCTCGGCCGCGGTGAACGTGCGCAGCCCGCGCGGTTCGGCGGCCGTTCGCTGAACGCCGTCGACGCGCGCGCCGCTCGGCGGGTGGGCGAGGACGTCGTCCAGGAACGCTTCGACCGCGGCCGGCTCGCCTTCGACGTCGATCTCGACGCGCGCGCCCTCGCGCAGGTTGCGCACCGTTCCTGCCACGTCGTACCGGCGCGCGACGCCCATCACGGTGTAGCGGAAGCCGACGTTCTGCACGCGTCCGCTCAGGACGGCGATGGTGCGGGTCATGTGGGTACGGTTCCGCACATGGATGCCGCACGCTTCCCGCCGGTCGCCGGCGAAGCGCTCGACGGGACAGCGTTCGTCGCGCCGCGCGATCTCGCGGCCGGGCGCACGGTCGCGCTCTTCGGATTCGCCGTCGAGCAGCGCGCCGAGCTCGACACGTGGGTCCCGTATCTCGACGCGCTCGTGCGCTCGGACGGCGGCGTGCGGGCGCGGCTCTTCATCCCGCTCGGCGTGCCGAAGCTCATGCGCGGCGCGCTCGTCGGCGCGATGAAAGCCGCGGTGACGGCGCCCGAACTCCGCGCGTCCACGATCCCGCTGTTCGTCGACGTCGGCGCGTTCGCGCGGGCCCTTGCCATCAGCGACCGCGCGCACCTCGCGATTCTGTTGGTCGAACCGGACGGGCGCATCACCTGGCGAGGCTCGGGGCCGTTCTCGGAGACCGCGGGCGCCTCGCTCAGCGCCGCGCTCGGCGGCTGACCGAGGGCGCGGGAACCCCTCGCCGAAGCGGTTCGCATGACGACGACCCTGGCTCCCGGCGCCGACCTGTTGGCGCGCCACCGCGAGAAGCTCGACAAAGCACGCGAGGCGATCCGCACCCGCGCATACTACAGCGCGTTTCCGGAGAGCGCGAGCGGAAAGGTCTACGGCGAGACGGCCGCGGCTGAAGGGAAGGCCGCGTTCGAGGCGCGGCTCGGCAAGCCGTTCGCGCTCGAGCAGCCGTCGAGCGGCGCAACCGCCGCGACCGAACGCTCGCCGTACGGGATCGAGCTCGGCGTGAGCTATCCGGTCGCCGATGTCGACGCGCTGATCGCGGCCGCGCAAAAGGCCGGCGAAGCGTGGGCGGCGGCCCCCGTCGACGTGCGCACGGGTGTGGCGCTCGAGGCGCTCGCGCGGCTCAACACGCGCTCGTTCGAGATGGCGCACGCGGTCTCGCACACCAGCGGCCAGGCGTTCTTGATGGCGTTCCAAGCCGGCGGGCCGCACGCGCAGGACCGCGCGCTCGAAGCGATCGCGTACGCGTACGACGAGATGTCGCGCGTCCCCGAGAGCGTCGTGTGGGAGAAGCCGGGCAAGCCTGAGTCGATCCGCGTGCGCAAGACCTTCGCGATCGTTCCGCGCGGGATCGACGTGACGATCGGGTGCTCGACGTTCCCGACCTGGAACGCGTACCCCGGGATCTTCGCGAGCCTGGTCACCGGAAACGCCGTGATCGTGAAGCCGCACCCGCAGGCGGTGCTCCCGCTCGCGATCACGGTCGAAGTGCTGCAGGACGTGCTGCGCGAGGCGGGCTTCGATCCGTGCGTCGTCCAGCTCGCCGTCGACACGCCGGAGAAGCCGCTCGCGAAAGAGCTCGCGCAGCGGCCGGAGGTGACGCTGCTCGACTACACCGGCTCGACCGAGTTCGGCGACTGGCTCGAGAAGAACGCACACGCGCTCGTCTACACCGAGAAGGCCGGCGTGAACAGCGTCGTCATCGACTCGACCGGCGACCTCAAAGGGATGGCGCGCAACCTCGCGATGTCGCTCTCGCTCTATTCGGGCCAGATGTGCACCACGCCGCAGAACCTCTTCGTCCCGCGCGACGGCATCACGGCGAGCGGCGAGCGCGTCGCGTTCGACGACGTCGTCGCCGCGATCGTGAAGGCGGTCGAGGCACTGCTCGGCGACCCGGCGCGCGCCGCCGGCGTCCTGGGGGCGATCGCAACGGACGGCACGCTGCGCCGCATCGAAGAAGAGAACGCGAAGCCGGGCGTCGTGCGCAAGAGCGAGCCGGTGGCAAACCCAGAGTTCCCCAACGCGCGCGTGTTCTCGCCGCTGATCGCGGTCGTCGATGCGGCCGACCGCGAGCGCTACGACCGCGAGGCGTTCGGGCCGATCGCGTTCGTCGTGCGCAGCGCCGACACCGACGAGTCGCTGCGGCTGGCGACCGGCGAGGCGCAGCGCCGCGGCGCCATCACCGCGGTCGTGTACACGACCAGCGACGAGGTACTCGAGAAGGCGGAGCGCTGGGCGCGCGACGGCAAGGTGAACCTCGCGGTGAACCTGACCGGCTCGCTGCTGGTGAACCAGTCGGCGGCGTTCAGCGACTATCACGTGACCGGCGGGAACCCGTCGGGGAACGCATCGCTGACCGACGCGGCCTTCGTCGCGAACCGCTTCCGCATCATCGAGACGCGCACGCCGATCGCGGCCGAGAACGGCGCCGCCGGCGCGTGAGCGCGACCGAGCTCGGCGGCGAAGCGCTGGCGCGCGCCTGCGCGCAGGCGATGTACGAGCGCGACGCCGCCTCGCGCGCGCTCGGGATGACGATCGAGGAGGCGCAGCCCGGGTACGCGCGCGTCTCGATGCGGATCACCGAGTCGATGGTCAACGGGCACGCGATCGCGCACGGCGGGATGACCTTCACGCTCGCCGACTCCGCCTTCGCGTTCGCCTGCAACTCGCGCAACGAGCCGAACGTCGCCCTGCAGGCGTCGATCTCGTTCATCAGCGCGGTGCGGCTCGGCGATCTGCTCGTCGCCGAGGCGCAGGAGCGCTCCTCGAAGGCGAAGACCGGCGTGTACGACATCACGGTGACGCGCGGGGCGGGCGAGCTCGTGGCGCTGTTCCGCGGCGTGTGCTACCGCATCCGAGGGACGGTGTTGGAGGGGGCCGGGACCTGATCCGCGTCGAGCGCGAGCGTGACGGCACGTTGCGGCTGGCGGGCGAGCCGCTCCGGCCGCACGCGAGCTCGCTGCTCGCGCTCCTCGACGACGCCGCACGGCGCGCGCCGCGGCGCGCGTTCCTGATCGAGCGCGACGCGCGCGGCGCATGGCATGAGGTGACGTTCGCGGACGTCGCTGGGCGGTCGTTGCGCGTCGGCGCCGCGCTGCGCGCGCTCGGCGCCTCCGAAGACCGGCCGGTGATGATCCTCAGCGGCAACGGGATCGACCACGCGATGGTGACGTTCGGCGCGCTGCGCGCCGGTCTACCGGTCGTCCCGGTGGCGCCGTCCGACGGTTTGGCGGCGCGCGACGGTTTCGCGCGCTTGCGCGCGATCGCGGAGATCGTGCGTCCGGGCGTGGTCTTCGCGCGTGACGGCGCGGCGTACGCCGCCGCGGCGAACGCGGTCGCGCCCGACGCGGCGTTCGTCTGCGCGTCCGACTACGCGCGGCTGCTCATGCATCCGCAAGCGCGCGACGCCGTCGCCGTGAACGACGAGACGGTCGCGAAAGTGCTGTTCACCTCGGGTTGGACCGGCGAATTGAAGGGCGTCGTCACGACGCACGGGATGATCTGCGCGATGCTGCAGGGGATCGCGCAGGCCTGGCCGTTCCTCGACGACCGTCCGCCGGTCGTCGTCGATTCGCTCCCGTGGAGCGATTGCTTCGGCGGCAACCTCGTGCTCGGGATCGTGCTGCGCCACGCGGGGACGCTGTACGTCGACGACGGTGCTCTGCGCGCGGAGATCGCGCCGACGCTCGCGTTCGACGTCCCGCTCGGGTGGACGAACTGGGCGGACCGCCTGCGCGGCGACGACGCGCTGCGGCGGCGCTGGCTCTCACGGCTCGATCGCGCCTGCTGGAGCGGCGCGACGCTCGTGCCGGCGACGCGTGACGCGCTGCACGCGATCGGCGTCCCGCTCGCCGCGATATGGGGCGCGGCGGAGACGTCACCCGCGGTCACGCTGACGCCGGGCACCGATCCGAAATACGACGCGATCGGCGTACCGCTCGCGGGCGTCGAGCTGAAGCTGGTTCCGAGCGGTGATGCGTTCGAGGCGCGCGTGCGCGGACCGCAGGTGACGACCGGCTATTGGTGGCGTCCCGATCTCACCGCGGCGGCGTTCGACGACGACGGCTTCTACCGCATCGGCGACGTGGTTCGCCCGCTCGACGCGCGCGCGCCCCGGCATGGGCTCGAGTTCATCTCGCGCGTCGATGACCGCTTCAAGCTCGGTTCGGGGACGTGGGTGCTCGCCGGCGAGCTGCGCGAGCGCTTTCTCGCCGAGTGCAGCGACGCCGCCGACGTCGTCGTCACCGGCGACGGCGGCGCGGAGATCGGGCTGCTGGTGTGGCCGGCGGAAGAAGCGGCCTTGCTCGACCGGGACGTTCTGCGCGCGCAGATCACCGCCGCGATGCGCCGCGTCGCGGCCGGCGACGGCGCATCGAGCCGCCCGCGCCGCGCGCTCGTCGTACGCGAGCCGCTCGCGGCGAGCGAGCAGGCCGAGAACGGAATGATCGCGCGCCGCGCGGTGCTCGCGAAGCGCGCCGCGCTGGTCGCGCGCCTGCACGCCAGCGAGCCCGACGCCGAGGTGATCGTCGCATGATGGCGTCGCGCGACGCGGAGCCGAACGAGCCGATCGTGGGGGTGAACGTCGGCGGGACGATGACGAGCGTCGTGCTCGGGACGCGCGACGGCGCGATCCTCGGCCGGCGCGCTTGGCCGACGCAGACGCGGGACGGCGAGGCGCTCTTCGCCGCCATCGTCGCCGCGGTCCGCGAGATCGCGCCGGACGCCTCGGCGATCGGCGTGGCGATCGGCGGGCCGATGGACGCGCTGACCGGGACGGTGCTCTCGCCGCCGCATCTGCCGGGGATGCACGGCTTTCCGCTCGCGGCGCGGCTGCGCGAGGCGCTGGAGCGCGAGGTGCACGTCCACCACGACGCCGCGGCGTGCGCGCTGGCGGAGTATCTCTGGGGTGCGCACCGCGGCGCTCGAGGGATCGCGTATCTGACCTGCGGGACCGGGTTCGGCGCGGGCCTCGTCATCGGCGGGCACGCGCGGTACGGCTCGCGCGGGTACTCGCCGGAGCTCGGGCACATTCGCTATCGCGACCACGGGCCGGACGTCTTCGGCAAGCCCGGTTCGTTCGAGTCGTTCGGCGCGGCGAGCGCGCTGCCGAAGATCGCGCGGCTGGAAAACCCGGCGTACGATGCGGCGAGCGGTGCCGAGGTCGCCGAGCGCGCGGCGCGCGGGGACGCGCTCGCGCAGCGCGCGATCGGTGAGAACGCGCGCGCGGTCGGCGCGGCGTGCGCGCTCCTCGCGGATCTGCTGGTGCTCGACGTCATCGTGCTGGGCAGCTTGGCGGCGTATCTCGGCGAGCCGTGGATCGCGCTCGTACGCGAGACGTTCGTTCGCGAGGCGCTGCCGCACCACGCCGCCGCCTGTACGCTGTGCGGTCCGTCGCTCGCCGATCTGCAGGATCTCAGCGGCCTGGCCGCCGCCGTCTCTCCCCTCTAGCGGGCGGCGCTCGCTTGCGTTATGCTGGTGCTCCGCCTGCGTGATGCGGCCGGCACGAGCCTTCCGCGGCGCGGCGGTGGAGGACCAGGATGAGACGACTCCTCAGCATGTTCGCGATCACCGGTGTCGCGCTGGCGGCGTTCCTCGCGGGCCGCGTCAGCGCACCGCCGACGATCGCGTCAGCGCAACCGGTTCCCGGCCAGCAGTTCTCGCATTTCAAGTGCTACCAGACCTCCGTGAAGCTCGACAAGCCAGCCGAAGTCGTGCTGCGCGACCAGTTCGGCACGTCCAAGATGGTGCTGAACTTCGCTGACCTGTTCTGCGCGCCGGTGCAGAAGCGGCTGGTCAGCGGGCAACCGCTCACGCCGCCCGGTCCGGCCGATCATCTGATGTGCTATCGCGGCGAGGCGCCCGCGGTGAACCAGATTCGGCCGTTCATCAACCAGCTGCAGCGCGGCGAAGTCCGCGTGCTGACGCCGCGCTATCTCTGCGTCCCGACCTGGAAGCGCCACATCCTCGGTGCCGCCGGCTAGTACCGTCCTAGAACGCGCTGCTCGCCGCCGATCGCGGCGAGCGCCGCGTTCAGGCGCGCACGATCGGCGTGCGCGAGCTCGACGAAGAACCGGTAGCGGAACGCTTCGCGGCGATCCGGCCGCGCGATCAGAAACCGCAGATCGATCCCGTTGTCGGCGAAGGCGGTGAGCGCGTCGCGCAGGGAGCCGGGCCGGTCCTCGATGCGGATCCCGACGCACGCGCGCTCGCCGTTTCCCTCCTCGCCGCCGCGCGCAATGAGGAAGAAGCGCGTGTAGTTCTCGCGCTCGTCCTGCACCGCGCGCGCGAGAATCGTGCCGCCGTGGATCTCCGCGGCGAGTGCCGGGCCGATCGCGGCCACGGACGAATCGCCGAGCGCGACGACCTCCCGGACCGCGCCGGCGGTGTCGGTGGCCGCGGTCTTCTTCCAGCCCGGGTGCGCGTCGGCGTAGCGGCGCACTTGCTCGAGCGCGACGGGATGCGAGCGGATCTCCGCGATCCGGTCCTCGGTCGCGCCCGCGACGCCGATCAGGCAGAGCTCGATCGGCAACACCGCTTCGGCGCGTACGCGCAGCTCGGGGTGTTCCCACAGCAACTCGTAGTTGCGCGGGATCGAGCCGGCGATCGCGTTCTCGACCGGCAGCACGCCGTACTCCACCTCGCCGTCGTCGACGGCGGCCGCGACCACGTCGAACGACGGGTACCCGCATGTGCGAGCGCCGCCGACGAGCATGCGCGCCGCGACGTCGCTGAAGGCGCCGGGATGGCCTTGGTATGCGACGTCCGGCACGGCTCAGACCTGGGCGTTCGCCGCGATCCCGAGCCGGAACGCCGCGATGTACGCCTTGAAGACGACGCGGTAGTCGTCGTGGACGAAGCGAACGCTGCGCGAGCCGGTCCGCTCGAAGCCGGGCATCATGTCGGCGTAGTCGGCGTTGTGCGTCCAGTTGAAGTCCATCTCGAGCGCGATGGGCGGCTCGAACGTGAACGGCCGCGCTTCGCCGAGCCGTTCGATCGCCGCTTTGGCACCGGCGCGGATCAACTCGCGGGCACGTGCCGGCGAGACGGAGTTCGTGGAATAGCGGCCGATCGAGTCCTTCACGACGACGCCGGCGATCCACGGCATCACGGCTTTCGTCTGCTCGATGCACGCCCGGTCGCCGGTGATCAGCACGACCGGGATCTCGGAGAGGCCGAGGACGGCCGCGTTCAGCATCGCCTCGCTGCACGCGCGGCCGTTGATCCGGACCTCGCGCAGCGTGTCGCCGGTGTAGGTGTGGTCGAGGACGGCGTCCTGCGTTCCGATCGCGCCGTGGTAGCCCGTGAAGAAGGCCGCATCGAACGAGCCGTCCGCACCTTCCGCCATCGAGAACGGCTTACGGTTTCCGTAGATCATGCGGACGTCGTCGGGCAGCTCGTCCCAGAGGACGTTGCGCATCGAGGCGTGTGAGTCGTTGACGAGCACCTCGCCGACGCCGGCCTCACGCGCGCCGTCGATTGCGGCGCGAACCTCCTGCGACATCAGGCGGCGGTAATACGGGTACTCGATGGCGTTCGTGCGGTCGACCTGCGTCCACGAGCACACCGCCGCGGTCCCTTCCATGTCGGCCGAGACGTAGAGCCGGAGTCGTTCCTTCGCGTTCATTCACCTAGCTGCTGGAGGGCGGCGCGCGCGTCTTGGGCGCGCCGGTCGTCGGGTTTGACGACCGAGAGGTAGTGCTTGAAGTCGGCGATCGCGTCGGTTCGCCGCCCGATCGCCTGCAGGACGACGCCGCGGTTGAAGAGCGCCGTCGCGAACGCCGGCCGCTCCTTCAGCACGGTGTTGAGCTGGTTGAGCGCCTCGATATCGTGACCGTTCTGGTGGAGCGCGGTCGCGTAGTCGGTGCGCACGTCGGGGTTGGTCGGGTCGAGCGCGAGCGCGCGCGCGTAGTAGTCGGACGCCTTGTCGAACTTCTGCGCGTCGAATTCCATGTCGCCGAGCCGCACCAGCGCGGCGGGATCCTTCGGGTTGCGCGCGAGCCGCGCGCGCAGCGCGGCGAGCTCTTCCATCACCGGGCCGGGCGGACCGGCCGGCGTCCCGCCGCCGACGCCGGCGCCGGGGAGCGAGCTCGTCCCTTTGATCGGACCGGTGCCGGTCTGCGGAACGGTGAACGTGCCGGGCGGATCGGTCGCGATCGGCGCGGGCGTCGCTTGAATGCGCGCGTCGCCTTGCTCCGCGACGGTGGCGGGTCCGAAGGCCGAGCCGGTCGTGCCGAAACCGATGCGCAGAAACCAGCCGAGAACGCCGAGGAAGATCACGGCGAAGACGGCGAGGATCGGAATCGCGATACGCAGAGGAAGACCCACACGGGGTCTTTGGCGAAGGAGACGCCGTGCTCCCCGGTCTCCCGGACGTCGCCGAGCTGCAGCTCCTTTTCGCGCAGTACAACTTGATGTATTTCGCGGGCGAGATTCCTTCTCACCGCATCGCGTACAACGCGCGGTTCTCGAACCTCGCCGGCCGCGTGACCTACAAGCCGCCGCTGATCGAGCTCTCGCCGAAGCACTTGGTCGGCAAGCCCGACGAGCTGCGCGAGACGCTCCTGCACGAGATGATCCACGCCTGGCTGCACGCGCGCGGCGAGAAGCCCGGCCACACGCACGCGTTCAAGAAGAAGATGCGCGAGATCGGCCTGCGCTCGATCTACCACGACCTCGGCCGCGCCGCCCCGCTGAACGAGTCCCCGAAGCGCTACATCATCCGCTGCGAGAAGTGCTTCATGGAAGTCCTGCGCAAGCGCAAGCCCTCACCGAACGTCGTCTGCGCCCGCTGCCGCAAACATCTCGTCGTGTTCGAGGTCGTGGAGATGCGCCCGGTCGAGTTCCAGAGAGCCGCGTCGAAAGTGCGTCGGTAACGCTGGGATGCGGATTTATCGTCAAGGGACCGCCCGAGCCCAGAGACCGTGATGAACAGCTGTCCAATCACGCGGAGCGACCGGGCGATTCTTGGCACCGTCCTATGGGAGGACCGATTAGATCGCGAGACGGCGCGCGATTAGTTCGCTCAAGCCGGATCCTGCGAGCTTTGTGCTCTACAGTTAGGCGGGCTGCGCGCGAAGGAACCGCCGCGCACCGAAGTGTAGCGTGGTCAGCGTATTGCTGCGGAGGTAGGACATGGCAAAGGAACGCGCTGAGCAACTGAGGCGGACGTTCGAATCGCTGCCGGACGAACGTCGTTTGACGCTCCAGGACGTCGAGATGGTTCAGGCCGTCTTAGGACGTAACGCGGCTTTGTCATACTCGACAACAGACGACCGGTTAACTTGGATGCAAGCGCACGGCGAACCAATCGTTTCAGTGAGCGATGTTCGACGAGTGTTGGAATCTCATCCACGTTCTGAGGACGATGACTTGAGCTTCGGAGAGGCAATGGCCAAGGGTATCGGAGAAGGGCTGGCCCCCGTGTTCGGGCGGCTTTCCGATACTTTGCTCTTGATGCAACAGGAGATGGTTCGCAATCGACTTCGCGTGCGGGCGCTAATCGAGGTGCTCCTGGAATCCGAGCCAGACTTGTACGACAAATTTGAAGTGACGCTAATCGAAAGTATGAAGCGAGATTGGGCTCCATTGATGGATTCATTGCAGTCTGACACGGTAGCGGACTGGAATACCAACCATGCATCGTGGCTTCAGGCGGACGAGCAGCGATCGGAGCAAAGAATCGGAACGGAACGCGCGGCGCGGTCGCGTGCGCGTTGGAACGAATTTCAGGAGTGGGTGAAAAATCAAACGCCCGAGACCAAGTGAGCGATGGTGGCTGGAGGCGGACCAGCCTGTTATGAATATTTGAAGGCATTTCGCGAAAATTCGAGCATCGGCGCTTTCGAAGCACCGCTATTTACCGATGCGACGGTCATTGGTGAATACATGTCGGGCCCATACATATTACTTAATCCGGTCGCTGCTAATTCTCGACCAGGCTACTTTCGCCCAGCCATCGTCCTGCGTATCGAGGCAGTGCCGACGAACGTAAGAATGCCTATGGATGCGACCGACACATCACGATATCATGGAGGCGGCTTAATCGATGAAGTCGCTGCCCTCGTTTCCCTCTCACTCGGAATGCGGCTTCGAGCTGGAGCTGTGGACCGGGAGTTTGGGCTTGCTGATCGCGGACGCCCAATAGCTTTTCAATTAGAGCCATGGCCTGAAAGCAAACCAATTACGCGCGCGCCGCGTTTTCCATGGGCGATCGGTGAACACGAACTCTCGTCGGAATCTCTATTTGGCCTCGACCGAATGGACCGCTTAACGCCCACCGAAGCGAACGCGCTTATCAAAGCAGCCAGAAGCTATCAACAGGGCCTTTGGATAGGGGAATGGGAACCTGCGCAGGCGTGGCTTCATTTCGTATCTGCTATTGGGGCCGTAATGAACTTCGGGAAATCGCGGGATGCCACGGATGCCGAATTGTTGAAATTCTACGCCCCGGACATAGCTAAGAAAATCAAGCTGGCGGGGGGAGAGCCGCTTATCGAAAGCCTCGCCCCTTCGCTGCGGTTACTTTTCTCTTCAACACGGAAATTTTGTGATTTCATAGTGAGTCATTTGCCCGAGCCGCCAACTCGTCGTCCACCCGCCGGTTTCCAAATCGCCTGGAATCCCGATGCGATAAAAGACATGCTTCGTGTAATTTATGGCCACCGCTCAAAGGCGTTGCACGAGGGGACGCCATTCCCAATGCCAATGTGTATGCCGCCGTTTACCGCGAGCACTTCCTGGCAGGCGCCGATGGAACTTCCTCCGGGACTGGCTGCCACTATGCACCAAGGAGCCTGGTTAAATTCCGACACACCAATGCACTTGCACATTTTTGAATACGTAGTCCGAGCTTCAATATGCAGATGGTGGGCCGGCAGAAGTCTTGGAGACGATGCCTCGGAACAAAAAGACAATACCTCGACCACGTAACTGGTAGTCCTTTCCGTTCAAAGGCTCAGCCATTTAAGCGTCGCCATGATGAACAGAATAATGCCGACAACGGCGATCGGGCCATGCGGTAGGAAAACGTGCGGCTTGAGCAAGATCTGCACGTAGCTCCAGAAATCGCGTTCCTTGTGAGACTGAACCCAATAATGGTCGATTTGGAACGGTGCGATGTCGGGGTTCAACCCCGCAAAGAAACGTTCGATGGCAGTCGACCTCCCGTAAAACGCGTACTGGATCTGTTTCCACATGACTTCGATTAAGCAGAAGACGAACGCGCTGAAGGACGAAAGGAGAAAAACCAAGGACGAATGCGCTGCGAATGCGCCAGTGAGCGCTGCCAAGCTGAACGACGCGGTCCATGCCTTGATCGTAATGGCTCGTCCGTCGAGGTCTACGAATGTTTTCTGAAGGTGTAAGTACTCATCTTTCAACAACTGGCGGCGTTCAGATTCATCGAGCGAGTATTGCGCAGTACCCGCCGCGTGAGCGGAGGAAGCGATTTCCCCGGTCTTGCCGCTTGCTTCCACGCCGTTGTACGCCTATAGGGCGGCGCTGAAGTACGTGTAACCGTTCTCCTGCAGCACCGCGACCGAGCTGATTCCGGCGGGGACGATGTCGGTGCCGGGGAGCGCGCGTTCCCGCAGGTGCGCTTGGATCGCGAACGGGTCGGTGACGCCGCCGCCGTATCCGGCGGCGACGATGCGGTTCGCCATCTCGCCCAGCGCGGTGTTGCAAAGGATGATCTTCACGCCGCGCGCGAGGAGCGCCGGAATCGAGCGGTCACCGCGCGGTCCGGCGTTCGCGGCCGTGTGCGACCACGGATTCGCTTGCGACGCCTCGGGCGTGAGCCAGTCGCCTTGGAACTTGCGGACGAGCTCCGCGATGCGGTGCTCTCGCCACGCGGTGTCGTCGAGACCGAGCACCACCGCCGAACCGAACAGCACGACGGCTATCTGCACGTTCGAAGCCGGCTCGTTCCATCCGTTCTGGAAACCGTTCAGCGTGTTGACGGCGAACTGGAGCGCCGCCGCGTCGTTGACGCGCGCCGCGCCGATCGCCTGCCGGTGCTGCGCCCGGCTCGCGATCCGCGCCTTGAACGCAGCCTCGTCCAGGATGACGGGCGCCGCGGCGCTCGCGGGCGCCGCCGCGCCCACGACCAGGGATACGGCCGCGCTCGAAGCGAGAAATTCGCTGCGTTTGCTCATGGGCTAACGATAGCACGGCTGCAAAGACGAGGACCACATTTCGGTCACCCTGAGCTTGTCGAAGGGTGCGCGACCTGCGTGCCCTTTGTGCGGGCCCGCTCTCATGCTTCGACGGGCTCAGCATGACGTAGCTATGCGAGATGCCGCAGGCCCAGGCCGATCGCCGCGCAGATCAAGGCCACTGCGAGCAGGGTGACGAGCGCCGGGGACGAGATGCGTTTGGCGATCGCCGGGCCGATGCTCCCGCCTGCGATGCCGCCGAGTACCAGCGGGGCGGTGAAGATCCAGTCGACGTCGTGACCGAGTGCGTGGGTGATCACGCCGACCGGGGCGGTGGTCGTGATGACGAAGGCGCTCGTCGCTGTCACGATGTGCGGTGGCATGCGGGCGGCGATCAGCAACAGCGGGATCATCACGACGCCGCCGCCGATTCCGAACAGCGAGGAGAAGAAGCCGACGCCCAGGCCCGCGATGACGCCGACGCGCGGGTCGTGCGCGAACGAACGGTCCTCCGGCGCGCGCGACGCGATCGAACGGCGGCGGATCACCAGGATCGCGAGCAGGATGAGCAGCGCGCCGTACGCGACGTCGAAGCCGGTCGGCGAGAAGCGCTTCACCGCGAAGACGCCGGCGATGCTGCCCGGCACCGCGCCGAGCGAGATCGGCAGCGCAAGCTCCATGTCGACGACGCGGTTCCGCACGTAGCCGAACGTCGCCGCGGCGGTGTTCGCGAGCACCATCACGAGCGACGTCCCCGCCGCCTGCGCGGGCGGGACGCCGAAGAAGACGCGCAGGACCGGGATGATCACGAACCCGCCGCCCAGGCCGACCAGCGAGCCGAAGATGCTCGCGAGCGTGCCGACCGCGAAGATCGCGAGCGCGTCGAGGGGCGTCACCGCCCGCTGTCGGAGCCGGTCGGGTCCGTCCCTTCCGAAGCCGGCCGGCCGAAGGGACTGTAGCCGTGCAGGAACTGGTCGATGGCGGGATTGTTCACCGTCGCGTTGGGGACGATCGCGGCGTCGAATGCGCGATCCCCGACGCGGCGCACGTTCAGCGTCTGCCCGCTCTCGACGCGATACGTCTCACCGACCGCGACGACGCTGACGTCGCCGGGCGCGCACTCGACGCAGTAGATCTGATCGCCCTTCGGGCCGCTGACGAGGTACGCCAGCGTCCCGCGCACACCGAGCTGTGAGGTCGGCGTCTTGAAGACGTAGTTCGACTGCGCGCCGCTCGGGTGGCGGATCGTGAAGCGCAGGGCGCCGTGATTCAGCACGATCGTGTGACGGGTCGCGGCGTCGCGGAACGCGTCGAGCCGCACGTCGGTCTTGTCGCCGATCTCGACGATCGACGAATCGGGGAGCGTCAGCCGCGCGGCCGCGCGGAAGCCGGTCACCGCGCGCGCGTCGTCGTTCAGCGCGATGCGCCCGGTGAGCGGCCGCGTGCTCGCAGCGGCCGCCGGCACGGCGTACGAGACGTCACCGCGGACGCGCGCGAGCTCGTTCGCGCTTTCTGCCGATGCGACTACGACGGCGAGCGCGGCGATCTGCGCGCCGGCGAGCACGCCGGCGGCCCACCGCATCAGTGCGCGTCGGCGACGGTCGCCGCCGGGAGGTTCGCGGGATCGAGTAGGCGTGAGGGGTTCTCTTCGCCGGGATTGAGCAGGCCGACCACCTCGAAGTTGCGCAGCGCGAGCGCCTTACCTTTCACGAACACCGGCGTCAGCTCGTTGACGATGAAGTGGTCCTTGACTTCCTCGTACGTCGATTCGCTGATGATGATCTGGCCGCCCTTCGCGACGTTGTAGAGCCGCGCCGCGGTGTTGACGTTGTCGCCGATCACCGTATAGTTCAAGCGGTCGCGCGAGCCGAGGTTCCCCATCACGACCTCGCCGGTGTTCAGCCCCATCCCGACGGTGAAGACCTTGCGGCCGGCGGCGGCCCACTCGGTCATCATCGCGAGGATGCGCTGCTGCTGCCGCCAGGCGGAGAGCACCGCTTCGTACGCGTCGTTCGGGCGCGGGTTTGGCGCCGAGAAGACCGCCATCACACAGTCGCCGATGAACTTGTCGACGTAGCCGCCGTGCTCGAAGACGAGCTTGCACATCTCCTCGAAGTACTCGTTGAGCGCGGCGTAGATCTCCTCGGGCGACATCGACTCGGACATCGACGTGAATCCGCGGATGTCGGAGTAGAAGATCGTCACCCGCACCTTCTTCCCGGCAAGCCCGAGCGTTTGCAGCGGGTCCTCGTGCGCGAGCATCTCGTCGACGAGCGCCGGCGAGACGTGCTTCCCGAACATCTCGCGAATCACGCGCTTCTCGGCGCCCTCGACGACCGTCCGGTACAGCGCGACGAACAGCGCCGCCAGCAGTACCGCCGCATCGACGTGGATGAGGTTCATCCAGTGCAGCGTCGTCCCGTACACCGCGATCGCGGTCGCCGAGTACGCCAGCACGACGGCGACCCCGATCACCACGCCGATCACCGGCCGCAACTGCGTGACCGCGAGTCCGACGAGCACAGGCAGCAGCACGATCAGCGTGAGATCCAGCCACGGCGGTACGCGCCGCACGAACGTGCGCGTCATGAGCTGGTCGATCAGGCGCAGGTTCGCGAACGCGCCGGGATAGCGCCCGCCCGGCGTGACGATGTAGTCGCCGAGCGACTGCGCCGTCGGCCCGACCAGGACGAGGTTGCCGCGCGCGAAGGCGGCAAGATCGCGGTCGCTCATCCGCAGCGCGTCGGCGTACGAAACGGACTGCGCGAACGGAACGCTGACGTTCGCCGCGCCCGCGCGCGAGGCCAGCCCGTTCGCCGGCTCCTGGTCGATGTGCTGCGCCTCGCGGAAGGGCACCATCGTGAGCAGACCGTCGCCGTCGAGCGGCACCTCCGCGTCGCCGAGCCGCGCGCGCCGCGCATCGGCCGGCACGATGCGCGCGCCGCCGTACGCGGACACTGCCGCCGCGGCGAGCGAGAGGTACGATTGCGAGCGCTCCGGCGTGATCGTCAGATACTGCCCGAACAGCCAGCCGCCCGCGTTGTCGACGGTCGTGAATCCCAGGCCGCGCGCGGCGCTCGCGAGCTGCGGCGGCGGCGCGAGCAGCGAGAAGTTTCCGCCCTTCGTCGTCTCCACGGTGAACCCGAGCACGGCCGGCTGCGCGCGCAGCGCGCGCGCGAGCGCGGCGTCCTGCGCCGGATCGCGCGAGGGCTCGAGGAAGAGCACGTCCATCGCGACGACGCGCGCGCCGGCCTTCGCGAGCCGCTGCAGCAGCTTCGCGTGCGTCGCGCGCGGCCACGGCCACGCGCCCAGCCCGGCCGGCGGGGACGCGAGCGAGCCTTCGTCGATCGTGACGAAGCGCAGGTGCTCGTTCTCCGCCGCGGTGTTCGGGAAACGCGCGATGCGTGCGAGTGCGGGCTGGTCCTCGACCCAGAACTTCGCCTCGTTCAGCGCGACGAAGTCGGCGATGCGGTTCACCGACGGGCCGTCCTCGCGCGGGAGCAGGTAGAGCACCACGCCGATCAGCGCCGCGAGGAGCGAGAGCCCCGTCGCGACGCCGAGGACCTTCAGCCGGCGGATCCGCACGATCGCAGTCGCCCCGCCGCGCGTCAGATCAGCTCTGGACGCGCCCGATGTAGCGCCGGTCGCGCGTGTCGATGCGGATCACGTCGCCCGGATTCACGAACAGCGGGACGTTCACGGTCGCGCCCGTCTCGAGCTTCGCCGGCTTCGTCGCCCCGGTCGCGGTGTCGCCCTTGAACCCCGGGTCCGTCTCTTCCACTTTGAGCTCGACGTGCGCCGGCAGGTCGGCGCCGATCGGCTGGCCGTCGTGGAACTGCACCGCGATCCGCATCCCGTCTTTGAGGAAGTCCGCCGGATCGCCGATGATCTCGCGCTGCAGCGTGAAGTTCTCGTACGTCTCGTTGTCCATGAAGTGGTAGCCGTCGGCGTCGTTGTAGAGCATCTGCATGTCGCGGTTGTCGACGGTGGCGCGCTCCAGCTTCTCGCCGGCGCGAAACGTTCGCTCGACCGTCGCGCCGGACTTCACGTTCTTCAGCCGCGTCCGCACGAAGGCCGAGCCTTTGCCTGGTTTGACGTGCAGGAATTCGATGACGGTCCACAGCTGCCCGTCGATGACGATGGTGACGCCGTTTCTAAAATCGTTGGATGAGATCATGACTGGCGGGGCGCTTTCAAGAAACTGAGCCGGTTTTCCGTTCCGTGCCGCAAGCGTTCGAGGTTCTCGCGATGGCGATAGACGATGATCAGCGCGGAGACCAGCCCGTAGACGAAACCGATCGGGCCGATGCCGAACCACAGCACCGGCGCCATCGCGAGCGCGGCCAGCATCGAACCGACCGAGGCGTAGCCGCAGGCGATGACCGCCGCGATCCACACCAGCCCGAATGCCGCGCCGGAGGGCCACCACAGCGCGATCGCGGCCCCCAAGAGGGTCGCTACCCCCTTACCTCCCTTGAATCCCAAGAACGGCGACCAACAGTGCCCGACGACCGCGGCGAGCGCGGCCAGCACGGCCGGCGTCGTCCCGCCAACCGCCTTCGCGGCGAGCACCGGCGCCAGCCCCTTGAGCGCGTCCAGCGCGAGGACCGCGAGCGCCCCGCGCTTCCCGAGCGTGCGCAGCGCGTTCGCCGCGCCGATGTTCCCGCTCCCCGAGCTGCGGATGTCGGTGCCGTAGAACGCGCGCGAGACGAGCACGCCGAACGGGATCGCCCCGACGAAGAACGCGATTACCGCGGCGGCGACGTCGATCGCGAGCGCGACGCCGTCAACGTGCACGACGTTCATTCGCGCGACTCTTCGTAACGCTCGCCGTGCTCGCCCTGGTCGCGGCGCGAGCGGAACTCGAACGTGAGCGGGACCCCTTCGAAGTCGAACTCCGCACGCAGCGTGTTCTCGAGGAACCGCCGGTACGATGCCGGGACGAGCTCGGGGTCGTTCACGTGGAAGACGAACAGCGGCGGGTGCGTCTGCGGCTGCGAGACGTACAGCGCCTTGAGCGGTTTCCCCGACTGGATCGGCGGTGGGTGCGCGAGGACCGCGTCGCGGATCACCGCGTTCAGCTTCGCGGTCGGGACGCGCCGGTCGAGGTTCTGGGCGACGCGGTCCACGATCGGCATCAGGCTTTGCAGCCGCCGTTTGGTGAGCGCGGAGAGGAACGTCACCGGCGCGAACGAGGCGAACGGCAGCTGCGCGTGGATCTCGTTCGCGAGCTCGTTCTGCGAGTACTCACCGAGCTCGCGCACCAGATCGTACTTGTTCCCGACGATCACCAGCGCTTTGCGCTCCTCGAGCGCGATCCCGGCGAGCCGGCGGTCCTGCGCGGTCGGGCCGGTCAGCGCGTCGATCAGCAGGATCGCGACGTCGCTGCGCGCGATCGCCTTGAGCGAGCGGAGTGAGGAGTAGTACTCGATCGAGCCGTGCTGGCCGGGTTTCTTGCGCACGCCGGCGGTGTCGATCAGCCGGAAGGTGCGGCCGCTCCAGGTGAACAGCGTGTCGATCGCGTCGCGCGTCGTGCCCGGGACGTCCGAGACGATCGCGCGCTCTTCGTTGAGCAACGCGTTCAGCAGCGAGGACTTGCCGACGTTGGGCCGCCCGATCAGGGCGAGCGACAATTCGGCTTCGCCGGGATCGGCGACGTCTTCGGGCGGGAGCTTGGCGACGATCGCGTCCAGCAGATCGCCGGTCCCCTCGCCGTGCAGCGCCGAGACGCCGTGCGGCTCGCCGAAGCCGAGCCCCGAGAACTCGGCGTGGATCGAGGCTTCGTGCCGCGGGGACTCGGTCTTGTTCGCGACGAGGATCACCGGGCGGCGGTTGCGGCGCAGGATCTGCGCGACGTCCTGGTCGACCGGCGTGAGCCCGTCCTGCGCGTCGACGACGAAGACGATCACGTCGGCGTCGCGCGCGGCCGACTCGGCTTGCGCACGCGTCCCGCGCGCGATGAAGTCCTCAGGATCCGGATCGGTCTCGATCCCCCCGGTGTCGACCAGCGTGAACGTCCGGCCGGCCCATTCCGCGAGCGCGTAGAGGCGGTCGCGCGTGACGCCCGGCGTGTCCTCGACGATCGCGAGCCGCTGTCCCAGCAGGCGGTTGAACAGCGCGCTCTTCCCGACGTTCGGGCGGCCGACGACCGCGACGGTCGCGGGCCGCACGCGCAGGGAGGGTGCGAGGGCTTCCGGCATGACCGCCCAAGGTTCCATCGATATGCTCCGTCGCCTCGCGGCGGTCGTGGTGTGCCTGGTCTGCATCGCCGCCGCGCCGACCGGCTCGCTCTACGTCACTACCCTCCCGAGCGGCGCCGACGTCTGGATCGACGGAACCTACGCGGGCCGGAGCCCGCTCGTCCTCAGCGGCCTCGCCGCCGGCCGCCACACGGTGAGCCTGACGAAGACGGGTTGGAACCCGCTTCAGCTCGAGGTCGCGGTGATCGCGAGCCAGACGACGCTGAGCTCGACGAAGCTCGAGCCGGCGCACAGCGGCGGCTTCAAGCCGCCGGGGTCGATCGCGATCCACGGCGTCCAGCCCGACGCGGCCTTCGTCGACGGCGTGATCGCGACGCCGGCGAAGGACGGAACCTACCCCGTCCCGGCCGGGACGCACGAGCTGGCGGTGCGGACGGGGCGCGGCCGGGTCACGCGGATGGTGACGGTCTGGCCGCAGACGCGGACCGACGTGGTGATCCAGTCGGAGATCCAGCCGCCGCGGCCGAGCGTCGTCGCGCCGGCCGAGGACTACGTCCCGCGCAGCGCGATCAGGCTTGCCGGCGACAAGATCGTGATCCGCTACGGCGGCCACGAGCTGATCGGGCACCTCGGCGTCACGAGCTACCGCTTCGACGGCAAATACGTCGAGTACGCCGAAGCACCGACCATGATCGGCCCGCGCCTCTACCTCCCGCTCGACCTGCTCACGACGATCTCGTCCGGGGCTCGCTAGTGGCGCAGATCTATATCGAGACGCACGGCTGCCAGATGAACGAGGCGGACTCGCAGGACATCCGGCGGCGCGCGCTTTCGGC
>DATHLN010000036.1:0-22610 GCA_035488115.1 Candidatus Limnocylindrales bacterium
CGGCGCCGACCGCGAAGAGGAAGAACGCGGCGGTCAGCACGGCGACGGTGAGGATCAGCGTGAGCGAGATTTGTAGGAACGGCGCGCGGTCGCCGGTCAGCAGCAGCGACCCGAACACGAACGATGCGATCCCTCCGCTCGTGAGCACGCCGTGGCTCGGGACCTTGATGTCCGCGATGAACAAGATCAGCCCGAAGCCGATCAGCAGCAGCCCCGCGATGTTCACCGTGACGACCGCGAACGAGACGAAGGCGAGCACGAGCGCCAGCCCGCCGATGACGCCCGGGAACACCGAGCCGGGATTGCTCAGCTCGAAGATGATCCCGTACATCGCGATCGTCATCAGGATGAACCCGACGTTCGGGTCGCCGAGCAGCGAAAGAAAATCCTCGGTGGCGTCCATGGGAATCGCGGCGATACGCGCGTTCCGTGTCGCGAGGCGCCGGCTGCCCGCTGCGGTCGGCACCGTGCGTCCGTCGAGCTTCGCGAGCAACTCGCCCTCGCTCGCCGCAACGAAGTCGACGACGTGCAGCCGGACCGCCTGGTCCGCAGTGACCGACTCGCTCTGCCGCACCGCGCGCTCGCCCCAATCCGGGTTCCGCCCGCGCCGGGCCGCGATCCCGCGAATCTGCGCGACCGCGTCGTTAGTCAGCTTCGCCATCATCGTCTTGTCGCCGCCGCCGGCCCCGCCGGCGCCGACCTCGACCGGATGCGCCGCACCCAGGTGCGCCGCCGGCGCCATCGCGGCCAGATTCGCGGCGTACGTGATGAACACGCCGGCGGACGCCGCCCGCGCCCCGTGCGGATAGACGTACACCACCGTGGGCACCGCCGAGTTCAGCATCGCCCGTGTGATGTCGTCCATCGACTTCATCAATCCGCCCGGCGTGTCCAGCTCGACGACGAGCGTCTGCGCCCCGTCGCGGCCGGCCTGCTCGAGCCCCCGCACCACATAGCGCGCCGTCGCCGGCCCGATGACCCCGTCGACCCGCACGACCTCCACGACCGGTACCCCACCGGAAGCCGCACCGGCCGCAACCTGCACCGCCATCGCGGACAGCAGCAGACATACCACGGCACCGACTAGCGGTAACGCAATCCGCGATCCGTCGCCCATCGACGGGCGTGCTTCGGGAACCGACATATCCGGTCTCCTGATCGCAGCATTCTGCTCGGCGCCGCGAGCGCCTGTGCGAGAATGCTTCGGCCGGTTCGACCGGGGCCGATTAGGACGCCGTTACTTCGTTCGCCCGTCCCACGGTGCGTCGAAGCAGCTGGTGATCGAGACGGTCCCCGACCGGCTCGCGTGCGCCTCGAAATGTTTCGCGGCCGCGATCGTCCGTTGCAGATCCGGGCTCGTCGGACGGCTCATCGCGAGCGCCTGATCCACGACCTGGAACCAGGCCGCCGCAGGCATTTGCGAATTCGCCCGAATCGCGTTCGGTCCGATGTTGAGCACGATCGGCTGGTTCATCCCGGGCTGCTGGATCGGAAACTGGTAGAACTGCTCGTGATTGAACGTGGTCGCGACGAAACCGAGCCGAACCGGCGCACCGCGCGATGCAGTCGGCGCCTGGGTGATCACGAAGACGTCGTTGACCTCGTTGCCGGAGTCGCCCGGCGTGTCGCGCAAACCGTCGAGCGGCGAGCCCACCGCTGCGCTCTTCTCGCCTCGCCCCGACAACGCACAGACCTTGCCGGGAGCCGCGCTGCCCTGGCTCGGCACGGCTGCCGACGCCGGCCCGGGTGATGCCTGCGGCGCCGCGCTCGCCGTGCTCGCGCACAGCGCAATGAGCGCGAACGGCACGCTCCAAGAAGTCCGGTGCATCATGCTCGGTATCCCGTCACGAGTGCGGCGGGAGCGCCGGTGCAACCACGAGGCCGAAAAAGTCGATGATCGCGTGCATGATCGCGCAGATCCAGAAATTCCGCGTCCACATGTAGAGCGCGCTCAGCACCGCCCCGATGATCCCGACGGCGACCAGCGCCGCGCTGAACCCGTACCGCGGCACGTGTCCCAGCGTGAACAGCACGACCGATACGACGCCGCCGATCCACAGGTTCCCGGTGAACAGCGCCAGCCGCTCGATCGCGTACGCGCGGAACAGCAGCTCTTCGCAGAACCCGGCAGTCAAGAACATGACGATGCGCAATGCGAGCGGGACCGCGGCGAGCTGGGCCGGATTTTCGCTCGCCGCGCTCGCGCCGTGGGTGAGCACCGAGAACGCCCCGAGCAGCACGAACAGGACGACGAACGCGCCGCCCATCGCAGCGAACTGCAGCCGGGACGGCCTGCGAAAGCCGATCGACGCGAGCGGCAACCGTTCCCAGAACACCACGACGGCGAGCACCGCGGCCGCGGCGACCCACTCGAACACGACGATCGTCGTGTCTTGGCGGACGTCCGTGACGCGCTGATTCGCCTGCCCCGGCAGCAGCGCCAGAACGAACGGCATGCCGAGCGCGACGACGAGCCCGACCGCCGAGGCGATCCGCGATCGAGGCTCGGCCCGCGCGATTCCCATGCGTGGCGTTTGTCTGCGAGCCCGCACGGCGCCTCCGCGACGGCCGGCAAATGCGCGGAGCCGCTCCGTCCGCACAGGAAACGGCCGTGTCGGCTCGCACGTTTCGCGCATCATGACGCGCGCAGTATGCCTCTCGCTCGCCTTTGCGTTGGCCCTCCTCCCCGCCGCCCCGGGCGCCGCCGCACCGCCGCCCGCCGCTGCGCCCGTCTCGGCGGCATTTCAGACGATCCTGGACGCGCGCGTCGCGCCCGCTCCCGGCCTCGGCATCATCGCCGGCATCATCGATCACGGCCGCGTCAGCATCGCGAAGGCCGGCTCGACCGGCAACGCCGTGCCGCTCGACGAGCGCACCGTTTTCGAGATCGGCTCGGTGACGAAGACGTTCACCGCGACGATCCTCGCCTCGATGGTCCGCGACGGCACCGTGCGCCTCGACGACCCCGTCGCGAAATATCTCCCCGCCTCGGTGCACGTCCCGGCGCGCAACGGCAAGAGCATCACGCTGCTCGAGCTCGCCACGCAGCACTCGGGCCTGCCGCGCCTGCCCTCGAACCTCGACCCGGGTGCACCCGATCCGTACGCGCACTACGGCACCAAGGAGTTGTACGCGTTCCTGGACGGCTACACGCTCACGCGCGATCCTGGCGCCGAGTTCGAGTACTCGAACCTGGGCGTCGGTCTGCTCGGCGTCGCACTCGCGAACGCCGCGCACACGACCTACCCGGCGCTCTTGCGCAGACGCGTCCTCGCGCCGCTCGGAATGACGGAGACCGGGGTCGCGACGCCCGGCTCCACGCATACGCGCTTCGCGGCGCCGCATACGAGTGACGGCGAACCGGCGCACAACTGGACCTTCGAGGCGCTGGCTCCGGCCGGCGGGATCACCTCGACCGTGGCCGACATGCTGAAGTACGTGCGCTGCAACATGGGTGAAGGACCGCTCGCGCAGACGTGTCTCTTCGCGCAGCAGCCGCGCGCGACGGCAGCCGGCGCGCGCATCGGGCTCGTCTGGTTCACCGCCGGAGCGCACCGGATCGTGCACCACAACGGCGCGACGGAAGGCTATGTCTCCGCCGTCGCGGTCTCGGGCGACCACACGAAAGGCGCGGTCGTGCTCGCGAACGGCGGTCTGGATCCCGACGACGTCGCACGCAACGCCGTCGACTCATCCGTGCAGGTCGCACAAGCGGAACCGCTCGAGCGTAACGACCCCGCCGTCCTCGACACGTACGTCGGCGACTACACCGGTCCGGGCGGCGTGAAGTTCGTCATCACGCGCCGCGCGGGACAGCTCTACGCGAAGCTCGGAGCGCAGAACGCGGTCCGCGTCGCGGCGGCCGGGCGCGACCGTTTCGTCTATCGCGCCGCCGGCGCGCAGCTCGATTTCACGCACGACGCCCAAGGTCGCGTCAACGCGCTCGTCCTGAACCAGAACGGCAACACCACCGTTTTCGTACGACCCGGTATGACGGCTCCCACGAATCTTCCGACGGCCGTGCCGGCCGCCGCGCCGAGCGGCTCCTTCCCGCCCGTCGTCGCGCTCGACGCCGCGACGCTCGACGGGTATGTCGGGACGTACGCGGTCGACGAGACAACGGCGTTCACGGTGCGGCGCGCCGGTGACGGACTCGAGGTACAGCTCACCGGCCAGCCGTTCTTCCCGGTCTACGCGTCGGCCAAAGACAGGTTCTTCTACAAGGTCGTCGACGCGCAGATCGAGTTCACGCGCGACGCCGCCGGCGCCGTCACCGGGCTCATCCTGCACCAGAACGGCCGCACGCTTCCTGCGAAGCGCAAATGAGGCGCTGCGAACTGCGATAATCGGCACGGCGGCCGGGCATACCCGGGCTCAGCTCACGGCAAACATCGGGAGCCCACGGAGTTCTCCACACCTTCCACCGCGCTCGGCAGCGATGCGAGCACCTCAGCGCGCCCCCATCGCGAGTGGTAGAAGCGCGCGGAACGCCCGGTCGTTGCGCAGCTCCCCGAACACCGCGTCGAGCGGGAGCAAGATCGTCCAGGGCTCGTTGTGCTCGATCGCCGCGCGCAGCTCGCCGACCGCGTCGGCGCGCTCGCCCATGCCGAGGTGCGCGTAGCCGCGCAGATAGTGATGCGACGTCTTGCGGTTGCTCGCGCTCCGTTCGAGAAAGCGTCTCGCCGGGCGCATGTCGCCGGTGCGCGCCGCGGAGTACGCGGTAAGCGCCGCGTACGACTCGCGCGGCTCGACGGCGTGCAGCGTCGTGAGATGCTCGAGCGCTTCGTCGTGACGCTCCATCGCGGCCAGCTCGTGCGCGAGGTTGTAGCGCGCGAACGAGAACTCGGGATCGAGCTCCAGGATCTCGGCGAGATGCCGGACGCCCTGCTCGCGATCGCCCTGCCGCGCGTGCAGGATCCCGAGCGTCGTCTGCAGCTCGAGCGCGTCCGGCGCGAAGCCGAGCGCGACGCGCAAGTGCTCCATCGCCGCCGGAAAGTCGTCGTTGATCATCGCGTGCCAGGCCGCGAAATGGTGCGCGGTGCTGTACGTCGGGTCGATCGAGAGCGCGACGTCGAACGACTCCTTCGCCCGCCGCAGGTCCTTGCGCGCGAACAGGTGCAGGTCGGCCAGCGTCGCGTGCAGCTCGGGCAGCGTCGGATCGATCTCCATCGCGCGCTCGACCGCGATCTGCGCCTCGTGGAACGCCTCGATCGGATCGCGGATGAGATACTCGCCCATCAGCAGATGGACGTCCGCGACCCCGGCGTACGCGCGGGCGAAGGTCGGGTCGAGCTCGAGCGCGCGGTCGAAGTAGCGCGCCGCGCGCTGGAGCGCGGCCGCGGTCCGGTGCTTCCACAGGTACCGCCCTCGGGCGACGAGGGCGAGAACGTCGAGGTCCTCGGTCCGCCGCGGCGGCGCCGAGCGGGTCACGGTCTCGATCTCCGCCGCGACGGCCGCGATCGCCGCCGCGCGGTAACGGAAGAACGACCGCTCCGAGAGGTGGATCTCGCCGGCGACGCTCTGCGAGCTCTCGCCCTCGACGTCGACCCGCCGCACGATGGTCCAGTAGACCGGCGGGTACCCCCGCAGGGCGCGCTCCGCGAGGAGCAGGACGGCGTCGCGGACCGACGGCGCCCCGGTCAGGCTACAGAGCGCCCGCGCGAGCTCGTCGTCCTGGATCGCCCCCGGGGTCCGGAGCTTCCGCAACAGCTGTCGGACCCGTCGATAGCCCCACTCCATGCCTGACCTCCTATTTTCTTAGTAACAACTAAGAATATAACACAAGAGGCGGTGCGGCGGGCGGTCCCGAGGCAGTAGTTCGGCAGTCAGGCGTGCGCTTTGAGGAGCCCCGGGAAGCGCTTGTGGAGCTCTTTGAGCTTCGGCAGGTCGTTGTAGACGACGTACGGGTAATCGGGGTTGTTCTGGACGAAGTGCTGGTGGTACGCCTCGGCCGGATAGAACCCGGTGTAGCGCTCCAGCCTCGTGACGATCGGCGCGGGATACGCGTGCTTCGCGGTCAGCTCGCGGATCGTCGCTTCGGCGGTGCGCTTCTGGTCGTCGTTCATGTAGAAGATCGCCGAGCGGTACTGCTTGCCGTGATCCGGGCCTTGGTAGTCGAGCTCGGTCGGATCGTGGGCGACCGTGAAGTACACGTTCAGCAACTCGCGGTACGAGATCTGGGCCGGGTCGTAGCTGATCTCGACCGACTCGGCGTGCCCGGTCATCCCGGTGCTGACGATCTCGTAGTGCGCCGTCGCCGCGCTGCCGCCGGCGAACCCCGCGACGACGTTCGAGACGCCGCGCAGCTGCTCGAAGACGGCCTCGACGCCCCAGAAGCAGCCGCCCGCCAGCACGGCCTTCTCCTGCCGCGGCGCCGCCTGCGCCGGGCTCGCGCCAAGGGCCGCCGCCACGACGGCGAGGGCCAGAACCGCACTTTTCAAGGATCTCACGCTCATAACAACGCCCAGCCTACCACCCGGGTTTGCGCCGCGCCGCAAGCCCGCTTACATTTTCGCACGCGGCGGGAAGATCTCGTCGACCCGGACGAGCGCATCCGGGAACGCCTTCGGCGCCAGTGTTTCGCCGCGTCGGAACGTGAGGTGCTTCGTATAGCGCTCCTCGCGCGGGTTGAGGTAGACCTCGACTTGCTCGTTTACGACGTCGACGACCCAGTACTCCCGGACGCGACACCGCGCGTAAGCACGAAGCTTCTTACCGCGATCGAAAGCGAGTGTGGACTTGGAGACTTCAACGACGAGGAACGTCTCCTCGGCAGTCGGGTGAGCGCGCCAATATCGCTCATCGGGAAGCGCGTTCAGCATGACGTCTGGCTGCGGTTCGGATATCGGGTCGAGCGTAATCACGACTTGAGGGCCGATGGACGCTCGGCCGCCCACGGCGCGGTACAACGCAGCGGTCACGGCTCGGACGCTCCATGCATGTTCCGGGCTCATGGGCGGCATCGTGATGATCTCACCGTCGAGCAGCTCAACCCGCTCTTCGGGTCCAATGATGCCGAGCTCGCCCATGCGGTGATATTCCGCGACCGTAATGAGGCCGCGCTTTGGGGGCTGATTGTCTTTCGTTGCTTGCATCTCACTCACACCATCGTGGGGGACGCGTGTTGCCTCCACGTTGCCGGAGTTTGGATCTTTCGTTCCCGCGCGCCGTCGCCTCGTCCGTCAGCCCTCCCTTTCGGTCGAGATCGTTCCGGCGAAAAGGCCACGCGCCTGCGCGTCAGTGCAACTCGAAGAGCAGCGGCTGCTCGGCGATCTCGGGTTTGGCGAGCTTGCCGCGCAGCGGCGCGGCGGCTTCCAGCGCCGGCCGGCCTTCGAGCACCGCCGCGACTTCGCGCGCGCGTGCGACGACGGTAGGCGGCAGACCGGCCATCCGCGCGACTTCGATCCCGAACGAGCGCGACGACGATCCGGGCAGCACGCGGTGCGAGAACACCGGGCCGCCGCCGCGCGTGCTCTCGACCGCGGTGATGTGATAGTTCGCGACCAGCGTCCAACGCTCGGAGAGTGAGACCAGCTCGTGGAAGTGCGTCGCGAAGAGCACCATCGGCGCGCGCGACTCGCGCTCGAGCAGATACTCGCAGATCGCCTGCGCGATGGCGAGCCCGTCGACGGTCCCCGTCCCGCGCCCGAGCTCGTCGATCAGCAGCAGACTGCGGTCGGTCGCGCGGCGCAGGATGTTCGCCGCCTCGGCCATCTCGATGTAGAACGTCGACTGCCCGGAGGCGAGATCGTCGCCGGCGCCGATCCGCGTGAAGATGCGGTCGACGATCCCGAGCCGACCCGCGCGCGCCGGCACGAACGAGCCGATCTGCGCCAAGATGACGAGCAGCGCGGTCTGCCGCAGGTAGGTCGACTTTCCGCCCATGTTCGGACCGGTCAAGAGGATGAAGCGCCCGCGGTCGACGCCGATCTGCACGTCGTTCGGGACGAACGAGGAGCCGAGCAGCGACTCCATCACCGGATGGCGCCCGTCGGTGAACTCGACGACGCTCTCGGCGGCGAACGAGGGCCGCACGTAGCCGCGCTCGCCGGCGACGTGCGCGAGCGAGCAGTACGCGTCGAGCTCGGCGAGCGCGTCGGCGGTCGCGAGCAGCTCGTCGACGCGCTCGGCGATCCGGTCGACGAGCCGCTCGTAGAGCGCGAGCTCCAGCCGCTGCTGGCGCGACTCCGCCGAGGCGATCGCGACGTCGAGCTCGCGCAGCTCGGGCGTCACGTAGCGCTCGCCGTTCGCCAGCGTCTGCTTGCGCGTGTAGTCCGGCGGGACGTTGGCGGTCTGCGCCTTCGGCACCTCGATGGCGTAGCCGAACGCCGAGGCGTACTTCACCTTGAGCGACTTGATCCCCGAGCGCTCGCGCTCGCGCTCCTCGAGCGCGGCGATCCGCGCGCGCGCATCGGTGCGCAGCGCGACGCACTCCGCCAGCTCCGCGCTCGCCTCGGCGCGGATCACGCCGCCGTCCGCGATCGTCGCCGGCGGGTCGTCGACGAGCGTCGCGGCGAGGTCGGCACGGAGGCTCTCGAAGTCGCCGACGCGCTCGGCGATCGCGCGCAACCCGCGCGGCAGCGACTCCTCGCGCAGCGCGTCGAGGATCGGGTCGAGCAGCATCAGCGTCCGGCGCAGCGAGCCCAGATCGCGCGGCAGCACGCGCCGGAACCGCACCTTCTGCGCGATCCGCTCCAGGTCGAAGCACCCGTGCAGCACGTCCTGCAGCGCGAGCCGCCGCGCTGCGTCGCGGACCAGAGCCTCGACGCAGTCGGCGCGCGCGCCGATCGCGTCCGCGTCGACGAGCGGCGCCAGCAGCCAGCGCCCGAGCAGCCGCGCACCCATCGCCGTGCGCGTGCGGTCGACGGTCGCGAAGAGGGTCGCCTTGGGGTTCGCGCCGAGCGCCTTGGTGAGCTCGAGGTGCTTGCGCGTGTTCGCGTCGAGCGCGAGGAACGTCGCCTGGCGGTAGAACTGCGGCTCGCGCAGCGCCGTCTCGCCGTTCTGCTGGAGGCTCACGCGGCGCACGAACGCGCCGAGCGCGTCGAGCGCGCGGTGCATTGCCGAGGATGCGTCGATCGAGAATCCCTCGACCGTCTCGCGCGCCCGCCCGGAGACGGCGGCGAGCGCCGGCGAGGTGATCCGCGTCGTCCCGTCGACGAGCACCGCGTCGAGCGCGGCGCGCACGTCGGCGGGGACGTCGGCGACCAGCTCGGCCGGGTCGAGCCGCGCGATCTCCGCGAACACGTCCTCGAGCGCGCCGTGGCCCTCGAACGCGGTCGCGGCGACGTGGCCGGTCGAGATGTCGGCGTGCGCGAGCGCGATCACTTCCTCGTACGCGGTGATGGCGGCGAGGTAGTTGTGCGCCGAGCGGTCGAGGATGTGCTCCTCGAGCAGCGTCCCCGGCGTCACGACGCGCACGACGTCGCGCCGCACGAGCTTGTTCGGGATCGGCGCTTCCAGCTGCTCGGCGAGCGCGACCACGCGCCGCTGCGCGACCAGCTTCGCGAGATACCCGTCGAGCGCGTGGTGGGGGACCCCGGCCATCGCGACGCGCCGCCCGCCGCCGGCCTCCTTCGAGGTCAGCGCGATCGAGAGCGCGCGCGCGATCGTCTCGGCGTCGTCGCCGTACGCTTCGTAGAAGTCGCCGACGCGCGAAAGCAAGATCGCTTCGGGATAACGGTGTTTCATCCCGAAGTACTGCTCGAGCATCGGCGACCACGCCGTGGCGGTCGTCATGCGACCCGTGACCGCATCCGCCGCCGCTTCCCGGCGGCGCCCGTGGTATCCCTGTGGAGAAAGCCGTGCATAACCGCGCCCTCCCGTGCGCTCTCCGCCGTGCTCATCACGCACCGGGACGAAACGGCAAGGGCGGAAGGGCTTCGCGCTCCACGGCGCGGAGGCAGCGCGCGTGCCGCGCCGCCTGATCGTCACCGTCGATGACTTCGGACTCTCCGTCCCGGTCAACGAGGCGATCGAGCGCGGTCATCGCGAGGGAATCGTCACCGCCGCGAGCCTGATGGTCGCCGAGCCCGCGGCCGCCGATGCGGTCGCGCGCGCGCGCGCCAATCCCTCGCTCGCGGTCGGTCTGCACGTCGTCGCCGTCGCCGGCCGTCCGGTGCTCCCGCCGCAGCGGATACCGGATCTCGCCGGAAGCGACGGGATGCTCTCGAGCGACCTCGCGCGGATCGGCGTGCGCTACTTCTTCCGCCGCGCCGTGCAGCGACAGCTCGAAGCGGAGATCCGCGCGCAGTTCGCGGCGTTCGCGCGCACCGGCCTCGCGCTCGACCACGTCAACGCGCAGTGCCATTACCATCTCCACCCGACGGTGCTGCGGCTGATCCTGCGCGTCGCGCGCGACTACGGCAGCCCGCCGATCCGCATCCCCGACGAGCCGCGCTCGCCGTGGCCGCACGCGCTGCTCTTCTCGCCGTTCCTGCGGCTCATGAAAGCGCGGCTGCGCGCGAACGCCGTCGCGCACAACGACCACGTCTTCGGCTTCAACGACACCGGGCGCATGACCGAAGAGCGCGTCCTCGGCTTCCTCGGTGATCTGCCGGACGGCGCGACCGAGATGTACTTCCACGCCGCGACGCGCCGCTGGCCGGGGATCGCGCGCGATCTCGCCGCATACCGGCTCGAGGACGAGCTCGCCGCGCTGGTCAGCCCGCGCGTCGCCGCGGCGGTGCGCGCGAGCGGCGCCCGCCCGATCGCGTTCCGCGACCTCGCCGATGCGCGCTGAGGCGCGCGCGCTCGCGGAGAAGCTCGCGCTCGCGGCCGCGCTCGCGAGCGTCGGCTACGCCGCGTTGGCGCTGACGCGCGTGCGCGCGTTCGGGCGAACGCTGCGCGCGCCGGTGCGCCCGGCGCGCCGGCCGCCGATCACCGTGCTGAAACCGGTCCGCGGGCGGGAGCCGCGACTCGAGGAGAACCTGCGCTCGTTCTGCGCGCAGGACTATCCTGATTACCACGTCGTCCTCGGCGTGCCGTCCGCGAACGATCCGGCGCTGCCGCTGCTGTGCGCGCTCGCCGCGGAGTCTCCCGAGCGCGTCGAGGTCGTCACCGGCGACGGCACCGCGCACTTCCGCAATCCGAAGATCGCGAACCTCGCGCCGATGCTCGCGCGTGCGCGTGGCGAGATCCTCGTCATCGCCGACAGCGACATGCGCGTGACGCCTGACTATCTCGACGCGATCGCGGAGGCGTTCGGCGATCCGTCGACCGGCGCGGCGACCGCGCTCTACCGCGGCGAACCGGCGGACCGCAGGCTCGCCTCGGTGCTCGGCGCGATGTGGATCACCGAGCAGTTCGCGCCCTCGGCGCTCGTCTCGGCGGCGCTCGAACCGCTCGCGCACACCTTCGGCGCGACGATGGCCGTGCGCCGCGACGTGCTCGACGAGATCGGCGGCCTCGGCGCTCTCGGCGACCGGCTCGCCGACGATCACGCACTCGGCCGCCTCGTCGCGGAGCGCGGCCGGCGCGTCGCGCTCGCGCGGTGCGTCGTCACGAACGTCGTCTCCGAGCCGGACGTGCGCGCGCTCGCGCGCCACGAGCTGCGCTGGGCGCGCACGATCCGCACCGTCCGCCGCGCGAGTTATCTCGGGATCGTGCTGACGTACCCGATCCCGCTCGCGCTGGCGTATCTCGCCGTCGCGAGACGCCGCGCGCGAGCGATTCCGGTCGTCGCGATCGCGGCGCTCTCCCGCATCGCGCTCGGTGCCGCGGCGCGGCGCACGTTCGGCAGCTCCGGAAGCGAGCCGGCGTGGCGGCCGATCGCGCGCACGCCGCTGCGCGACGCGCTCGGAATCGCCGTATGGGCGCTCGGCCTCCGGGGCGGCGAGGTTCGCTGGCGCGAGGATGCGCTCAGCGTCGATGCGCGCGGCGCGCTGCGCGTGAGCGGCGAGCCGGAGGCACGATGAGGACCCCGTCGCACCGTGCGGCCGGGGTCCTCTTTGGTTCTAGCTCATTGGATTGCTCCGACCTCATCGTACCTCGCGGCACGACGCCGTAAACACGCTCGCCCGCCCAACGGGCGGACGTGCGCGCTCCCCTACTGGTACGTGATCGCGTTGAGCGGCGAGATGGTGATGTCCGTTTGCGCCGGAAGGGGCGGCGCAGGCGAGCTGTTGTTCGGGGCTGCGTCCCCGACGACGTCCCAGTTCGCTCCGACCACGTAGGCGACGACGGTGTCGTTCGTCGTATTCGCCGGCGGGTTGGAGTTGCCCGGATGGAAGTCCGCGGCCGGCAACGAGAACGTCCCGCCCGCGGCACCCGCGTTGAACGCGTAGAACGTCAGCGCGCCGGTCGCCCCGTTGATGTCGACGACGTACAGCACTTGCTGCGTCGCACCGGCGGGAGCCGGACCGACCGTGAAGTTCACCGCCCCTCCCGGCGCGGCAACTTCGGCGATCGGCGGCGACGGCTCGGTGCCGAGCGGGACGATCGTCGCGATCGACGCGGTCTGGTCGAACACGGCCGTGAACTGGCCGACGTTCGGACCCGGCACCGTGAGGTGCAGCGAGTACGTTCCGACGACCGGGGCGACCGCGAAGGACATGAACCCCGAGTCATAGCCCGCGAACCCGGCCGGGAAGCCGAGGCTGGGGTTATGGAAGTCCGGCACCGCCGGCGGTCCGAGGACGAACGGCCGCTTGCCGCCGCTCGTCCGGTAGATGGGCTGCGGATAGATGTCCGAGACGACCCCGAGCGCGGAGTTGAAGCCGCGCCCCGAGGGGTTCCCCGGATAGAACGAGGCCCCGGTCGTCGACGAGTTCGCGGGGGCGAACCCGTACGCGAACGCGCCGCCCACCTGCCCGAACGTCGTCGCCACCGCCGGCGTACCCGGCTGCGTCGGCTGCGTACCGCTGATGGTGTTGGTCCCCGCGTCGGTCCCGGCCCCCGATGAGGAGGCCGGGTTGTTCGGCGCGGTCGCCGGGATGATCCATGTCGCCGGGCCGGTGATCGCCGGCGTGTTGTAGAGGGTCGCCGAGAGACCGTTGGCCTGGCGGAACGTCACGACCGTGTTCGTGTAGAGCGACGTCCCTTGGTAGTTCACCGTCCCGACGCGGAACTGCAGCGTGGAGTTCTGCTGCACGTTCGGGGCGTTCGACGGGGGCTGGATACCTGATTGCCCGCTCGTGCACGCCGCGAGGATCGCGATCCCCGCGGCGCCGCCGAGCAGTCTAGTGACTGCGCGCACGCATCCTCCTAGAGATTGACCTGGTAGTAGAGCTGGACCGTGCGCGGGATGTTGTTCGGGAACTGCAGGTACGCTCGGTTCCCGCGAACCGCGGGCGTCAGGTTGAAGAATCCCGTGAACGCCGCGTTCGCGGTATAGCCGGAGTACGGCGCCGCGATCCCGGTCGCAACCGCCTGGTACCGCGTGTTCAGTGACGGCTCCGCATAGAGCTGGTTGAACAGGTTGAACACGAGCAGCCCGATCGTCCCCGCGCGCGGGTTGCGCGGCGAGGTGTATTCGACCGTGAGCTGCACCGGCGTGAAGCGCGCGGCGCTCAGCACGCCGCCGGCGGAGGCCGCCTCAGGCGTCCCGCGCGTCGCGTCGACGTTCGGCCGGAACTCCGAGCCGGGATTCCGCGGGTCGACGTACGTCGTCGCGACCGGCGGACCGCCGAGCTGGGCCGGCGAGGTGACGTTCGTGTTCGGCACGTTGAACGGCTTGCCGTTGACGAGCGCCGCGGTGATCAGCCCCGAGCCGTACGGATAGCCGTGGTTGTAGTAGATCACCGGGTTGATCCGCCAGCCGGTCCGCGTCCGTTCCTGGATCGCGAGGGCGCCGACGAACGGCGAGAGGTATCCCACGCGGTACAGGTTGCCGAGCGCGAGCGACTCGGCCGGGATCGTCGGGAAGAAGTTCTCGCTCGACGAGGTCGGGATGACGTTCGAGAACACGTTCTGGTACGTCAGCGAGAGCGACCCCGAGAGCCCGTACGCGGCCTCCTTGGTGAGCAGGAACTCGACGCCGCTCGCCTGCGTCTTCCCGAGGTTGGTGTTGACCGACGGGCCGAGGATCGGGTTGCCGGCGGCGTCGACCGCCGGAACGCCGTTCTGGATCAGCTGCTGCGCCGTCGTCGCGACCTCGTTGTTCGTCTTGTAGTAGAACGGGGTCAGCTTCAGCCCGACCTGGTGCGGGAAGAGGTGCGAGTACGAGAAGTCGTAGTTGTTGAACGTCACGGGCTTGAGCGGCGTGATCGGAATCCCGCTCACCACCGTGCTGTTCTCCCAGTAGAGCTGGTCCGCGTAGCTCGCGCACGGCGCGTTCTGGAACGCCGGGTTGATCAGGACCGCGGCGCTGCAGAACATCGCCGTCTTCCCGGTCAGCGGATCGCGCGACGGGATGTTGTTGAAGGCGTTGAAGTTCGAGCGGATCGTCGCGTTCTCGACGACCGCCATCGGCGGGAACTGCACCGACCGCCCGTAGCTGAACCGGAGCGCGTCGTTGCGGGTCGCCTGGAACGCGATCGCGGCACGCGGCTGGAGCACGCGCGGCGTCTTCGTGTCCTTGCCGTAGTCGAACTTGAAGTTCGTCGGCATCCCGCTCGCGTCGAGCGAGTACGCCGTCGGCAGGCAGCGGTAGATGCTGCAGTCGCCGTAGCGCCAGTTCACCGCGTCGAGCCGCAGCCCGAGGTCGAGCTTGAGCCGGTCGGTCGGCGAGAACGTGTCCTTGACGTAAAGCGCCCAGTCCTGACGCGAGCCGGTGGTCTCGTCGTTCCCCGGCGGGAGCTGCACGGCGAGCGGACACGCCGGCGTGTTGAAGGCCGCAGCCGAGCACGGCGCTGCGCCGGCGAGGCGGTACGGCTGCATGTAGTTCGTGATGTAGCCGCACGAGGCCGGGCCGTTGCCGATCGCACCCTGGTAGAACGCCGGGCACGAGGACGGCGTGAAGAAGTCCGCCGCCTCGAGCGAGTTGCCGAAGCCGGAGTACGTGAACGGCGCGAGCGTCGCGGAGGTGAAGCTGAAGACCGGCCGCAGGAACTCGTACTTCCCGCCGAACCCGAGCAGGTTCTTGGAGCCGAGCTGCTTCGTGCCGTCGAGCGCGAAACCCGTCCGCTGGCCGCCCTGGAGCGCGACCTCGTCGCCGAGCGGGAAGGTGGCCGTATTGTTGTAGGGGTTGTCGAAGAGCTCGACGTTGTTGACGCGGTAGAACTTCGCCGTCAGGAACGTCGTCGCGTCGAGGTTGTTCGAGTACTGGAGCTTGATCGTCTCGTTCGGCTGGTTCCCGTTGATGTCGGTCCGGCCGCTTCCGTCCGAGCCGATCCGGTCGGTCAGCGAGCGCTGCCCTTGCGTGAACGGCATGACGGCCTGCAGCTGCGCGGGCGAGAGCCCGAGCCCGGCCGCCGTCGCGAGCGTCAGCGGATCGTTGTCCTTGTACGGGAGCGTCCCGCTCACGACCCCGTTCCCGAGGCGGACGTCGAACTGCGTGTTCTGGTAGAAGAACTGCAGCGACTGGCCGTTGTCGCGCCCGAACTTGTAGACGAAGTTGTTCACCACGTCGTTCGCCCACTGGTACGAGCGGCCCAGCAGGAACGCGTCGATCGGGAGCGGGTCGGCGCCGCTGGCGCCGTAGTGATAGGCGTCGCGCTGGAAATAGAGCGAGGCGTAGTCGGAGAAGCGGCCGTTCGGGGTCGCCCAGCCGTACTCGCCGCGCAGCTCGTGCCCGAAGCGTCCAAAATACGTGGCGCCTTCGAGCTGGCCGAACGCGGGGCTCGTCCCGCGCTTCGCCACCACGTTGATCGCGCCGGTCCCGGCGTTCCCGATCGAGGCGTCGCCGGCGCCCGGCTGCACCTGGAAGTTCCCGGCGCCGTTGAGGATCAGCGAGTTGACGAACTGGTGAGTGAAAGCGTCGGTGTAGTCGATGCCCTCGAACTGGAAGCCTTCCTCGTACTCGCGCCCGCCGCGCAACACCGGATAGCCGGTGACGTCGAAAGATGCGCCGGGGATCGCCGCCAGCAGGTTGGCCTCGTTGTTGCCGCCGGATTTCCCGAGCGTCGTGTTGATCTGCTGGGTGTTGACGTTGTACTGGTCCGTCGTCTGCGCGGGCTGGAACGCGCCGCCGGTGTTGCGGGCCTGCGTTCTGCCGATCGTCGTCAGCGTCGACGGGTTGAGCGCCGTGGTGGCGTTCGCGACGTTGCCCTGCACGACGGTGATCCCCTGCAGCGAGAAGTCGCTGTAGCCGCTCTTGCTGAAGGTGATCGTGTACGTGTCCGGCGTGACGCCGTTGATGGTGAAGAAGCCGTTCTGGTCGGTCGTCGCAGTATAGCGAGCCGAAGGAGCGATGGCGGACACTTGCACGCCGGCCAGTTTCGTATTTCCCTGGCTGGACGTGACGGTGCCCTGGATCGTCCCGGTCACTGTCTGCGCGAACGCCGACGGCATGGAGCACAGCACGAACGCGAGCACCAGCGCGAGCGCGAGGGCTCGTCGGGATGCGGCTTCGGTGCAGTGCGTGAGCTCGTTGAACAAACGCGCTACCTCATGTTGTCGGAGAAAAGAATGCGCGCTCGCGCAAGGCGAGCGCGCACTTCTGATGTACCGCATGGATGCGTCCGGAACCCGGCGATGTTCTGCCGGATCACTGCCGCATCGCGTGTGCGCAATCTCAAAGAATGCTTAAAGCACGAATGAGTGCCTCACAGCTTCACCGAGACCGTGAAGTATGCGCTGAACGGGAACGGCTGATTGCTCCCTACCGTCCCGACCGTCGGGCCGAACGGATAGCGCAGCGCCGGGGCGACCGCCGTTCCGTTCGTCGCGACGTCGTTCACCGACGAACCGTTGTAGAAGTTCGACGGGTAGTAGAGGTTCGCGAGGTAGCCGCAGACGCGCGAGCCTCCGTTGGCCCACGGCATCTGCGAACCGCCGAAGCACGAATGGAAGACGTTCGCGAGGGTCAGGTTGGCCTTCACGCGCGAGCTGACGTCGTACGAGACCGCCATGTTCAGCGTGAGGATCGACGGGTTCTGGTACTTTCCGATGCCGTCGAAGCTGCCGGTGAACGGGTTCGGCACGTAGAGGTAGCCGCCGGGCGTCGTCGCCTCGCCCGACGGGATCGTGGCCGAGGCGCCCGCGACGACCGCCGGCGCGTTGCAGGTCCGGAAGTCCGGGTTCTGCGCGTACGGAGATCCCGCCGCGACGGCGCCGCCGCTGAGCTGGTTCGCTGCGCACGTGCGCGGATCGAGCCCGGTGACGTCGACCGGCGAGCCGTAGAAGTTCCCGGTCTGGAACTGGAAGCTCGGCGTGATCGCGAGCCGGTTGTGCCGCCAGTTCACGATCCCCGAGATCGCGTGCGGGTAGGTGAACTGGTTGTTGATCCCGATGTCGCCGACGCCGGTCACCGCGAGCGAGACGCCGTACGGAACGTACCCGCGGCTGGTGTCGACCAGCGGCTGGGCCGGCAGGCCGTAGTACGGGTTCTTGATCGCGTTCGCCGACGCGCACGAGGTCGGCGCGCCGTACGAGACCAGGTTCACTCCGCTGTACACCGCAGGCGTGTAGCACGGCGACTCGGTCGTCATCGCGTTGTACGCCTTGATCGCGTTGTTGATACGGTCGAGCTGGCTCGAGCCCGCGCCGAACTCGTCCTTGAACGTCACCCGCGAGTGCGTGTACGTGTACGACGTCAGCCACGACCAGCCGTTGCGGTTGAAATCGCCCTTGTGGAACGAGAGCTCGAGGCCGTAGTCGCGCGCGTCGCCGACCGGCAGCTGCGAGACGAAGTTCGGCCCGATGATCACCTGCTGCTGCCAGCCGGAGGTGTAGCGGTAGTACGGCGAGAGCTTGAACGAGACGTCGGTCCCGGCGAAGCGGTGCTCCAGCGAGGCGTCGACGTTCGTCGCCGACTGCGCCGGGATCGCGTGGAACGGCGTGAAGAAGCCGAGCGGGACGAACGAGGCCGTGGCGAGCGAGGTCGCGACGGTTCCGGCGCGGCGGTCGTACTGCACCGACGCCGAGATCGGCGGCTCGACGAAGCGCCCGATCGAGCCGCGCACGACCGTGTCCGGGCTCTGCGCGTACGCGAACGAGAAGCGCGGTTCGAGGAACTGCAGGATGTACGAGCCGGGCGAGACGTCGGTGAACTGCGTGCCGATGTGCTGGAACCCCGCCGGGCAGGTCGTCGAGAAGACCGCGTTCGCCGGTGGCGGGCTGGTCGGCCCGAGCGGCGCCGTCGTCACCTCGAGCGTCGAGGGGTTGTAGCAGCCGTACTGCTGCACGATCTGCGTGTAGAAGTCGTTCGCCGCGCGCCGCGTGTTCGCGAGGTCGTACTGGAAGCGGTCGTACTTCACGCCCAGGTTCAGCGTGAGCTTCGGCGAGGGCTTCCACTCGTCGGTCAGCGCCGAGGAGAGGAACCGCGGCCCGACGGTGTTGTACGTCCCGTCGGCGTTGCCGTCCCAGAGCGTGACCCACTGCGCGCCCGCGGTCGCCGCGGCGCCCGTCACGGCGCACGTCCCGCCGGTCCCCGGACACGGGTTGGTCGCCGTGCCGCGCGCGCTCGGGAAGCCGGGCCGCTGCGAGCCGGAGAGCTCTTCGAGGCATGGGACCTCCGCGCCGCTCGCGCCGTTGTAGCACGTGAAAACGCCGTTGTTCCGCGCGATCAGCCCGGTCGGCGAGGCGCCGCCCAGAAAGCCGGTGTTGTTGAACCGCACGACGTTCGCACGCGCGAAGTTGGTCGTGAACTGCAGCAGGTGCTGATCGTTCACTTGGTCGGCGAGCTGCAGCTCGGCGCCGGCCGTGTGCGTGATCAGCTTGTAGTCGTACGCGGACACGAACGTCGCGATCCCGATCCCGTTCGCCGCCGCGTAGGCGTACGTCGGGTTCTGCTGGGTCCAGTCCGAGAAGAACGTGTAGCCCATCAGCCGCGCGTACGCGCGGTCGGAGAAGTTGTGCGTGTACTGCGCCTTGAGGATCCCGGTGTCGTTGTAGATCGGATAGCGCTGGTCGAGCGGGAGCGGCGCGTCGAAGGCGCGCCCGCCCGGGCTGTCCGGCTGGTAGTAGATGCTCGGCGTGACGCCGGCGATCTTCGCGCCGAACGGCAAGTTGAAGACGTGCGCATCGACGTAGGTCGGGAAGTTCGACGCCGGATCGTACGGCCCGAGCCCGTTCGCGATCATGAAGCCGTTCGCGGTGCCGTTGCCGAGATCGTTGGGGCTTCCGTAGAAGAACGTCTTCAGCATCGAGGCCCCGCCGAGGAGCTGGAGATCGTCCTTCAGCCCGTTCTTGCGCGGGAACGCGAAGTGGAAGTTCGCCACGTTCTCGCGGTCCTGGATCGACGAGGCGAGGTTCTGCAGCAGCCCGTTGTACGGGTAGAAGCAGCCCGACGCCGCGCCGGGCGCGGCCGCGTTGACGTTCATCGGGTTCCCGGTCGCCGGATTGCAGACCGGGAACACGCCCTGCCCGCTGAAGCTCGAGACGAGCGCGGGGCTGTAGACCGCGTACGGGCCGTACGGCGACTGCGCGGCCGCGCCGTTGAACGGGTCGTAGTAGCGAAAGTTCTGGTCGTATCCGGAGATTCCGACGTAGTACGTGAACGAACGGCTCGGCGTCGAGCCTCCGGCTTCGAGGCCGAGCTGGCGGTACGCGGCCGGTCCGCCGAGCCCGCCGGTGAGCGTGTTCACCGGCGGATACGTGCCGGTGCGAATGACCTGGTTGATGAAGCCGCCGATCCCGGCGGATGCGACGCTGGCCGGTCCGCCGCCGGTGTAGACCTGCAGCTGCTGCTGACCGAGGCTCGAGGCCGTTCCCGCGTCGTAGTTGTCGAACGCGCGGTTGACGGGGATCCCGTCGTACTCGTAGCCGGTGTCGAAGTTCTTCGCGCCGCGGATGTACACGGCTTGGTTCCAGCCGGCTTGCCCGGTCGGCACGACCAGACCCGGCACCGCGGCGATCGCGGAGTACGCGCTCTGCAGCGAACCGCCGCCGCCGAGCACCGCCGCGGCCGCGGCCTGCGTCGCGTTCACCGCGAAGACGTCGGTGGTGAGGCCGGGCTTCACGACGTCGGACGCCGCGCGCGCGGTCGTTCCGCCGATCACCTGCAGGTGCGCCGCGGTCAGCGCGACGGACTGCTGCTGGTCGGCGATGACGGTGACGCCGCTGACGCTCGCCGTCTGATAGCCGAGGCGCTCGACCGCGACGGTGTACGTGTCGGGATTCAGCGCGAGGAATTGGAAATGGCCCGCGGCGTCGGTCGTCCCGGTCGCCGTCGCCGAGGGGCTCGTTACGCGGACGCGCGCGCCGGCGACGGGTGCTCCCTTGTCGTCGACGACGTTCCCACTCAGACCGCCCGTCGTCCCGGCCAGTGCCCATGTTCCCTGGACCAAGAACGCGACGAGCGTCAACGTGGTGACCAGCGCGCGCCACAACTTGCGTTGAAGCATAGCTGTCCTTTCGGTGTGTGCGAATTGTTGCGCCGCACCGCCGCGCTTCGCGCGCAGCGGCGTGACACGATGGCCTTCGCTACGACACCGAACGGAGATTCATGATTTGTGCCGGATGCGTGCCGGGCGGCTGCCGCATCTACGCCGCGTCGCGCTGCGTCTCGGCGCGCAGCGTGTAGCCGACGCCGCGAACGGTGTGGATCAGCGCGGCTTCGCCGGGTCGGTTGATCTTCGCGCGCAGGTACGAGACGAACGTGTGCAGCGTGTTCTTGCTGCGCCACGCGCCCCACACCGCGCGGCACAGCTCGTCGTGGCGGACGACGGCGCCTTCGTTGCGGGCGAGCGTCGCGAGCAGCGCGAGCTCGGTCGGCGAGAGCTCGACGATCCGCATCCCGCGCCGCACCGTGTGCCGAGCGAGGTCGATCTCCAGATCGCCGATCCGGAATGCCTCGGCGCCCTTGCGCCCCGAGCGCCGGAACAGCGCGCGCAGCCGCGCGAGCGTCTCGCACGGATCGCACGGCGCGGGGACGACGTCGTCGGCGCCCGCCTCGAGCGCGCGGACGCGGTCGACGACCTCGGCGTCTTCCAGCAGGAGCAGGACGGGGACGTCGGTGCGGCTGCGCACCTCGATCAGCGCGTCCTCGAACGAGCGCAGCGTCGCGAGGAGGACGACCGCGTGCGGCGCGGCGCCGTTGCGCGGCATCGCGCGGACCTCGAAATCGAGCGCGAGCGTCGTCAGCAGGCCGCGGTCGACGTGACGGCTTCCTGCGATCTCGACGGACGGCCGCGCATGCGGGGCGTCTATCGCTTCCATCGCCCACTCACGTTCGCGCACCGAGCGCGCATCGCCGCTCGTGCGTCCTGCCATATCTCTGACAGCATGCGCTGTCAGAGAACTGTCAAACGTTACACCGCCAGCAGATCGATCATCGCCGGCGCGACCGCTTCGGCGACGCCGTCGTACGACGCCGCGCGGCCGATGCACGTGCCGCGCACGCCCCACACCGACGCGGATTCGACGACGACGTCGGCCCACGGCCGTGCGACGTCCGGCACCGCTTCGACCGCCGGGAAGTTCACCGTGACGTTGTCGAGCGTCTTGGCGCTGAGCTTCGTCGCGTCTTTGCGCGAGACGCCGTGGACCAGCGCGCGCACCGTCGTGCCGACCTTGCGCTCGTGATACGCACGCACCGCCGCGTCCTGCACCTCGACCATCCGGCGGAACCGCTCCTGTGCGACCTCGCGCGGGACGGCATGCTTCTCGTGCCACACGGCGGCCGGCGTTCCGCGCCGCGGCGAGTAGACGAACATGTACGCGTTCGCGAAGATCCCGGTCGCGCAGACGTCGAGCGTGCGCTGAAAGTCCTCTTCCGTCTCGCCGGGGAAGCCGGCGATCAGGTCGGTGGTGATCGCCCAGCTCGGGTTGTGCGCCTTGAACGTCCCGACCCGCTCGAGGAACTGCTCGATCGTGTACTTGCGGTTCATCTTGCGCAGCATCGCGTTCGAGCCGGACTGGAGCGCCAGGTGGAAGCGCGGGTTCATCTTCGGCAGCGTCGCGCAGACGCGGGCCAGCTTCTCGTTCAGGTCTTTCGGATGGGAGCTGATGAACGTCACCCGCTCGACGGAGCCGATCGCGCAGACCGCTTCGAGCAGGTCGGCGAAGTCGGCGCCGGTCGCCGGCTCCTTGTACGCGTTCACCGTCTGCCCGACCAGCATGATCTCGCGCGCGCCGGCCTCGGCCTTCGCGCGCACCTCGCCGAGGATCTCGCCGATCGGCCGGTGGTCGAACCGCCCGCGCACGTGCGGGACGATGCAGAAGGTGCAGTAGTACGAGCACCCGCGCTGCACGTTGACGTACGCGCGCAGGAAGTCGTACGGCCCGGCGATCCCGACGCCCTCGCCGCCGAGGATCGTCTCGATCTCACGGTCGACGCTCAGCTCGTCCTCGGGGTACTCCGCGCGCCATGACGCGAGCGCGTCGCCGAGCGCGCCGAGCTCGCGCGTCCCGTAGATGCCGTCGACGTGCGGGACGAGCCGCTGCATGCGGTCCTTGTCCTGTTCCGCCAGACACCCGGTCACGACGACCTTCACCGACGGATCGGCGTCCTTGACCGCCTTCCAGTGCGCGATCCGTCCGTACGCGCGCCGCTCCGCGTTGTCGCGCACCGTGCACGTGTTGAGGACGAGCACCGAGGCGTCTTCCGGCCGCTTCGCCAGCGTGAACCCGGC
>DATHLN010000037.1:0-6069 GCA_035488115.1 Candidatus Limnocylindrales bacterium
GGGCTTGTACTTCGCCCCGGTCGCGGTGAACAAGACGCTCGTTGAGGGCGAGAGCCGTTCGGGCTTTCCGCCGGAGACGCCGCGGCGTCCGTTCGACGTGTCGGCGTCCTGCCCGGCGTCGTTGTCGGGCGCGGTCGCGCAAGCGGCTCGAACGCTCGGTGCGTACGCGGACGCGTACTACGCAGGCAAGAAGCCGTCGGAGCCGGACGGATTCAACGTCGCCGCGCACCCGGCGAAACGCGAGACGTGGCTCGAGTTCCGGGCGGAGAACCGGACGCTCGGGACCGCGATGGTCTCGTGCTTGAGCGTTCCGGCCGTCAGCACCGCGGCGATCGATGCGGCCGGGCTCGGCGGCGCTTTTCCCCCGAGCATCAACTATGCGCCGAGCGTCGGCCTGTACACCAAAACACCCTGATTCCCGTTACGGAGACCCAATGAAAATCGCACAGCGGATGAACTGGACGGTCGTCTTGTTCATCGCTTTCCCGATCCTCTTCGCCGCCGCCGGCATCATGCTGGGGGTGGCCCGAAATTCGGTGCCGGCCGCGGCGACGCAAACCATCGACTACTCCAGAATCGCGGGAACGACCGCACCCGACTTCACCGTCGAGGACCTCAGCGGGCAGCGCTTTCACTTGAACGAGCGGACCAAGCCCGTCCTGGTGGAGCTGTTCGCGACATGGTGCGGGCACTGCAAGGAAGCGGTCCCGGCGATGAACCAGGTTTACGCGAAGTACAAGAACCGTGTGGATTTCATCTCGATCGCGGCGACGCGGTACGCGATCGACGGGACGTCGCCCGCCTCGCTGGACGACACACGTCGCTTCGCCCGGAATCTCCACATCCGGTATCCCGTCGCGTACGATCCGTCCCACCACATCGCCAAGCAGTACATGATCGGAGTCGTCCCCACGATCGCGCTCGTCGCCACCGATCGCAAGGTGATCGTGCAAACCGGCGGCGACCTCTCCGCCAAGGATCTCGGGAACATCATCGATCGCGCGCTGAAATAGCCCCGCGCGGCAACGGATGGACAGCTTCGCGGGGTTGAAACCGCAGCGCTGAAGCCGTGCTCCGCCGCCTTCTTAGGAGATTCGCAGTGCCCGATATCGTTACGCTGGCCGCTCTGCGCGCGCTCGTCTCGTTCTCCGAACCGCGGCTTTCGCCCGACGCGAAGCGCGTCGCCTACGTGCGCACCACCGAGGACCGCGCGCACGACCGCATCGCGCATCAGATCCTCGTCACACGCGTGGCCGGCGGCGGCACGCGCACGATCGACGCGGGGCCGTTCGTCTCCGCGCCGCGCTGGTCGCCGGACGGAACGCGGCTCGCGTACCTACGGCACACTGCCAAGCACGATGAAGACCAAATCGTGATCGTGCGGCTCGACGGCGGTACGCGGCGCACGGTGACGCGCGCTCCGCAAGGCGTGCAGCACTTCGCGTGGAGCCCCGACAGCCGCCGGCTCGCGTACGTCTCGCCGGACGCCGAGCCGAACGCCGCCGCGGCGAAGCGGCACGACGATCTCTTCGCGCTGGGAAACGACGGTTTTCTCACCGACAAGCCGCTCGTGCCGTCGCACCTGTGGCTCGTGTCCGCGACGGGTGGCGCGGCACGGCGGCTGACGCACGGGACGTGGAGCGTGTACGAAGGCGTCGCGCCGTTCGTCGGCGGCCCCTGCGACCCGTCGTGGTCGCCGGACGGGCGCACGATTCTGATCACGCGCGCGCCGGACGCGCACGACGCCGCGACCGACCGCTCGTGGCCGGCGGCCGTCGACGTTGCGACCGGCGCGGTGCGCGATCTCGGCACGGCGCGGCAGTACGTCTACGCGCCGGCGTTCGCGCCGAGCGGCGACCGGTACGTCTATCTGCAGCCTCACGGACCCGGTCCTATCAGCGCGGTCGACGCGTTCGTCGCGCCGAGCAGCGGCGCCGCCGGCACCGACCGGACGGCGACGTTCGACCGCGATCTCCAAACGGTTCGGTGGGCCGGGAACACGCTCGTCGCGACGGCGACCGACGGCATGCGCCAAGCGATCGTGCGGATTCCACCGGGCGGCGGTCCGCAGCGCGTCGACGTGGGCGCGCTGTCGGTCGACGACGTCGATGCGGCGAAGAACGGCGCGCTGGCGTTCGTCGCCAGCAGCTCCACCCGGCCGCCGGAGCTGTACGTGATGCCGTCCGCGAACGCGCGCCCGCGCGCGCTCACCGATGCGAACGCGGCGCTGCGCCGGCTGCGCTTTGGGCGCGTGGAGACGGTGCGCTGGAGCGCGCCCGACGGTCTGGTGTCCGAAGGACTGCTCGTGCATCCGGTGCACGAACGCGCCGGCACGAAATATCCGCTCGTCATCTGGCATCACGGCGGTCCCGAGGCGGCGATCAACACCCGGCTGCAGCTCCGCACGGATCAACGCGGGCGAACGAAATCCTCGTCTTTCGCGTCGTATGGTATCAGCCGTGGGATTGGGGCGTGCCGCGGCGTCTTGTCCGTCAGCCGGGCGAGCATTCTCCGAACCGCGTCGATGAGCGACTGCATCCATAACCTCCGAATGCGAGTATACCATGGCAGGGCGATAGTCGTCCAAGTCACCGCCATGGAGAATTGCAGTCGCCGAAGCGGTTAATAGCGTCGTCAGATATGCCGCGCGGAGCAACGCCTTCTTTCGGCCGAGGATCACGTAGTCGTCCTCCAAGATCCGCGCAAGGATTCGGGTTGCCCGAGAACCTCCGCGCAAGAAGTCCTTCACGAACTGTTTCCCTACGAGAACGCCTTGCGGAACCTCACCACCGAGAAAAAACAGCGCTCGGCTCACGATTCCGATCGGCACCGTGAAGAGACAGGCGGCGGCGATTTCATCGATGTCGTGCGCCGCCGTAAGGGCAAGCGGAAGGACCACTAGTAACATCGCGAGCACGACGCCGAGGGTCGCGTCGAGCGCGTCCAGGCGGCGCGCTTGGTCCGCCTGTGCGCGAAACAGGACCGCGAAGGTTGAAAGCCTGGCGAAGTGACGGACAACCGTCGGGCGAGTGCTTTCGATATCCGGAACGACGGCGTCTCTGATCGCCGACACCAAGAGATGATGGACGACACCCATGCTATTCAGGCTGGTTCGACGCGATTTCATGTCGCGCTTCAAGCGCGATATGCGTCGACATCGACTTGGCCGTTTCGTACGGATGATGTTTGAATCGGGCACTTAACACGAGAGTCCGCACGCCGTTCACATCGTCAGGGTATGGTGCTCGCCCCCATGGAAAGGAGAACGACCGGAACGTGGCGCTCATGAAGTATCTTCTCACATTGTGGCACCAGCTGACGCGGCCAGGGGCCCCGACGGAAATCCCCGAGTACGAGGGTATGACATACGACAAGGTGACGTTGCCGCGAATCTGACTTGACCCGGATCGCTTCTGGCAGTTGCCTCGAACGGCTTTAGCGCCCGCGGACTGAAGATCGCCGGCCCGCTACGTTTCTTGGCTCCGCGGATTAATGCACACGAAGTATGGAATCGCAGCCACTTGCTGCGCGATGATCGAGGCGCGCCGAGCAACGCGGCGCGCCGAGGTCACTCACGGTGTATTCCGGGGTATGCGGCGCGCACCGTGGCAGGCGCAACAGCCACGTCGCATCGTCTCTGCGAGCTGCGGCCCGGTCCCGCCGGGCGCCGCGGCTCGCCTACACCCCGGGGGCGGTGCGGCGTGGTGCTCTTCCCGCGCGCCCGGGCCCGTTCCCCGGCGCGTATTGGCTATGCTCGGCAGGTGGCACCCATAGGGTCCGTGCTAGTGCGTCCGCACTTCACCCCGGTCCTACAGGAGTCTGTACACCATGCTATCAGCATTGCTCGTTGCCGCCGCGATCGCCCTCGCGTCCGTGAGCGGCGGTGGCCCGCTCGCATCCTCGAATAGCGTCTCGGGAGGTGGGCCTGCAGCGGCGCCCGCGAGCGTTTCAGGCGGCGGACCCGCCGCCACGACCAATCCACCCACCGACAGCGTTTCGGGCGGAGGCCCGGCGTAGCGAGGCCGGGCTTGCGGGGAGGACGTTCGTAGCGCACTGCTGCATTCCGCAGACAGGGTGCTGACTCAAACACGCCATGCCGGTCGCCGCGAGGCCGGCGTCTCCCCGCTCCCGGTCCCGGCCGCCCGCGACGCCTACGTCCGGGGCGACTTCCACGCTGTTCTCGAGCTCTTGGGCGCGGCCCGAATCGGCGAGCCTGCACCCGTCGAGGCCTGGCTCTTGCGTGCCCGAGCGCTGCTGAAACTACAGCGGCCTGAAGACGCCGCTGCTGAACTCGCTCCTGTGCTGCCGACGATCACGGGCGTCGACGAACGGACGACCGCAGCGATGCTGCACGGCGCAGCTCTGGCGCGCCTGGTTCCGGCTCACGGGATCGCCGTGCTGGCCGCCATCGCCGATACCGCGCAGCGCGAGCGAGCGCACCCCGCCGTGCGAGCGGAGATCGCGTACTTCCGCGCCGTCGCGCACTGGAGCGCGGACGAGCTCGACCGGGCCGAGGAGCTCGCCCGTGAGGCGCAACGCAACGGGCGGGACGTGCTCGCAGTGCGCGCCCTGCAGCTCCGCGCCTTCATCGCCGCAGTGAGGCCGACCGCGACGCGGTTTGCCGACGCGCTCGCGCTCTTCCGCAATGCGGCGCGCGCGTATGGACGATGCCGCGAACGCGATCTCGACCTCGCGACCATCATCATGCAGCAGACCGCTGCGCTCGAACAAACCCTGCGCTCCGCCAACGTGCCCGGCACGCACCGCACGGCGCGTGGTTCGCGTGCCCTGCCCGGGACTGCGTTTCCTGCGCTCGGCCCGTCGCCCGCGTTCCTCCGGCTTTGCTACGACGACGCATGGCTCTTCGCGCTCGACGGCGACAGTGTGACGGCGCTCGCCAAGATGCGTGAGGCAGACGAAGCCGCGCAAACGCCAGCGTGGCACGCGTGGACGCGCGCGGCGTCGGCCGCGATCTCGGCGTTCTTCGGTGAGAGCGGGGCTGCGCGTGATGCCGCTGACCACGCGACGAGCCTCGCCAAAAGCGTCGACTGGAACGCTACGACGGACGACGAGCGCCTTGCGTTGCTCCATCTCGCCGAAACGTACGCATACCTCGGCGATGCGGGTGCCGCGTCGATCGCGCTCGGACGTTTCGACGAGATCGCGCGCCCGATGGATCCGACGCGCATCTTGCGCCGCCGTGACCGGGATCCGCGCTTCGTCGGTTGGTACGCTCATGTGCTCGGACTCGTTCGCCGCGGTGAGGGAGACCCGATGAGCGCCGCCGCGTCGTTGTCGGCTGCGGTGCAGGCGTTTCGTTCTTGCGGCTATCTGTGGCGTGAGGCGGTGTCGCTCATCGAACTTGATGCCTTGCCCGGACGGAGCGAGCCCGGCGCGGACCTCGACCGTGCGATTTCGCTGATACGCGAGCATTTTCCACACTCGTTCGTCGCGCTGCGTCTCGGGCCGTGGGCTCGCGCCGCGACGGACCCGGCCATCGGCGCGCTCACGCCGGCCGAGCGCGAGGTGCTGCGGCACGTTCTCGAAGCGCGCTCTCAACAGGAGATTGCCGACCTTACCGGCCGCGCGTACAACACGGTGCGCACGCAGGTCCAGGCGCTCCACCGCAAACTCGGCACGAGCAGCAACGCGCAGATCATCGTCGCCTGCGCGCGCCGTGGCATCGGCGCGCCGTCGTGGCGGTTCGACCAGACGGCCGCGCCCGCGTCAATGACTCCTACGCGGAAAGCGCCGTAGCCGCGGTAGCGTGCCTGGGAACGGCTCGGGTCGCGGTCGTCGTAGTAGAACAGGACTAATCCGGATCGGCGATTTCGTGGTCGAGTTCCCCGGCTTGCAGCCGGCGCCGTAGTTCGCCCGAGCCGCGTATCTCGAACTTGGCGCGGGCGTTCCGGATGTGAGTTCGGATAGTCAACTCGGAGCGCTTCAGCCCCGCGGCGATCTGCGAGAGACTCTGGCCGTCGCGCAAGCCGCGCAGTATCGCGCGCTCTGTCGGCGTCAACCGCTTTGCGCCGTCTCCACCGAAAGGCGGCTGAGCGCCCGGGCCGGACA
>DATHLN010000038.1:0-13723 GCA_035488115.1 Candidatus Limnocylindrales bacterium
CTTTCGCACGAACGCCGCGAGTACGAGATGGTAGCCCCGACCGCCGCGCTCGTAATTCACGACGCAGACGATCGAACTGCATCCGGCGATGACCAGGCGCCGCTGCGGGCTCTTGTCCATGATCAGATCCGTCGCGTTCCAATGGCCGCCGGGTTCCGCGAGCGCCCACTCGTCCACCGCTTCTCCGAACTTGCCCTCGCGAATTGGGGCGGGCAGATCCTCGACGCGGTCGATGGGCTCCAGCCGATCCAGCTGGTCCATCACGATGTCGGGAGCGTGGAGCGGCTCATTCGCCGCTCGCACGAGCGTGGTTTGCAGAGCGAGAAGAACGGCGGCTACAGCAGCAGCTCGGCGGAAGATGAGGACACCACGCATCAGCTCAGCCTCATCACATCGTCGCTCGCGTACCAGTCGACCGGATCGTCGAGGCCGACGATGACGCTCTTGGTCGTGGTGTATTCCCGGTAGCCTTCGAGGCCGGTCTCGCGGCCGATACCGCTGGCTTTCATGCCGCCCCACGGGAGCGACGGGTCGATGCGGTGGTGATCGTTGATCCAGATGATGCCGCAGTCGAGGCGCTCGGCAAGCTTCATACCGCATGTCGCGTCAGCGGTCCATATCGACGCCGCCAACCCGAACTCGATGCCGTTCGCGATGCGGACTGCTTTGTCGAGGTCGCGGTACGTCAGCACGCACGTGACCGGGCCGAAAATCTCATCTTGTGCGATTCGCATCTCCGCGCGAACGCCGGTGAAGATCGTCGGCTCGTAGAAGAAGCCGTCGACGTGCATCTTGTCGGGACGGCGGCCGCCGGTTGCGATCGTCGCGCCTTCGGCGCGGCCGATCTCGACGTAGCGCTCTGTGCGCGCTAGTTGCGGCGCTGAAACCAGCGGGCCGAGCTGCGTCGCGAGATCGAGCGGGTCTCCGATGCGGATCCCGCGTGCGCGGCGCACCATGCGCTCGACGAGAGCGTCGTGCTGTGACTCGTGGACAAGGATGCGCGCGCCGGCGACGCACGTCTGTCCCGACGCGATGAAGGCGGCGAAAACGGCGCCCGCGGCGGCACGGTCGAGGTCGGCATCGGGGAGCACGATCACCGGCGTTTTGCCGCCGAGCTCGCACGTTACGCGAACGAGGTTCTCGCCGGCGAGCCTCGCGACGGTCCGTCCCGTTTCGGTGCCACCGGTCAGATCGAGCTTGCGCAGGCGCTTGTCGCTGCACAGCGCGGCGCCTGCCTCTGCGCCGAAGCCGGTGACGATGTTCACGACGCCGTCCGGGATGCCGGCGTCGCGCGAGAGCTGTGCGAGAACGAGCGTCGTGAGCGGCGTGTACTCGGACGGCTTGACGACGACGGTGTTGCCCGCGGCGAGCGCGGGCGCGAGCTTCTTCGTGAGGATCAGCAGCGGATGGTTCCACGGCGTGAGCTGGCCGACGACGCCGAGCGGGATGCGGCGCACGTAGTTCAGGTACGGTCCCTCGAACGGCGTCACCGCGTCTTCGGCGGTGCGCGCGACCGCCGCGAAGTAACGATAGAATTCCGGGATACGGCTGAGCTGCGCGCGCATCTCGCGCAGCGGGCGTCCCACGCACATGCTCTCCAGCGTCGCGAGCTCCGGCAGCGCGGCTTCGATGGCGTCGGCGAAGCGGTTCAGGATGCGGTGCCGCTCGCGCACCGGAAGCCGCGACCAGCGCCCGTCCGCGAACGCCGCCTGGCCGGCGTCGACCGCACGCGCGACGTCGTCGGCGCCGCCCTCGGCGACGCGTGCGATCAGCGTGCCGTTCGCGGGATTGCGAACCTCGAACGTGCGGCCGTCGGCGCTCGGGCGTTCCGTGCCGCCGATGAAGTGTCCGTGAACGGCGACTCCGTCGATCGTCGTCATCATGCGAAACCTCCGGAGAGCGGGTGGGGAGATCGGCGCGCGTGCGCGTAGTGCGAGTTATGGACGCCGCCGATCAGGAACCTCCCATGCAGATCGACTGGGACGTCGCGATCCCGATGGACGACGGGATCGTGCTGCGCGCCGACGTCTTCCGGCGCTCGGACGACGGCCGGTATCCGGTGATCTTGAGCTACGGCCCGTACGCGAAAGGCCTCGCGTTTCAAGACGGCTATCCTAGCGCGTGGAACCGCATGGCGGAGCGGCATCCGGACGTAACCGCCGGCTCGACGAACCGCTATCAGAACTGGGAGGTCGTCGATCCGGAGAAATGGGTGCCGGACGGCTACGCCTGCGTGCGCGTCGACTCGCGCGGCGCGGGGCGTTCGCTGGGGTTTCTCGATCCGTGGTCGCCGCGCGAGGCGCTCGACATCGCGCAGTGCATAGAGTGGGCGGCGGCGCAGCCGTGGAGCGACGGCAACGTCGGCATGAACGGCATCTCGTACTACGCTATGAACCAGTGGTACGTCGCCGGCCTCCAGCCGCCGAATCTCAAGGCGATCTGCGTCTGGGAAGGCGCCGCGGACTTCTACCGTGACGTCACGCACCACGGCGGCATTCTGTGCACGTTCGCGCAAAACTGGTACGACATGCAGGTGAAGAGCGTGCAACACGGGCTCGGCGAGCGCGGCCCGCGCAGCCGCGTCACCGGCGCGCTCGCCTGCGGACCGGAGACGCTGAGCGAAGAAGAGCTTGCGCGCAACCGCGTGGATTTCGGCGCCGACGTCCTGGCGCATCCGCTCGACGACGAGTACCACCGCTCGCGCTCGCCGGTGTGGGAGCGCGTCACGGTGCCGCTGTTCAGCGCCGCGAACTGGGGCGGACAAGGCCTGCACCCGCGCGGAAACTTCGAGGGTTTCGTGCGCGCGGCGTCGAGCGAGAAGTGGCTCGAGGCGCACGGGATCGAGCACTGGACCGAGTTCTACACCGGGTACGGCGTGAAGCTGCAGAAGCAGTTCTTCGCCCACTACCTCAAAGGCGAGGACACGCTGCGCGACTGGCCGCGCGTGCGGCTCCAAGTCCGCCACCTGGACCGCTTCGAGGAACGGCACGAAGACGCGTGGCCGATCCCGCGCACGTGTTGGACCAAACTCTACCTCGATCTCGAGACGCGCACGCTACGGAACGAACCGCCGGTGCCGATACGCGCCGGGCACGAGTCGCGGATCACCTACGACGCTTCTCGCGACACGCTCACGTTCACCAGTGAGCCGCTGACCGAGGAGACGGAGATCACCGGCCCGCTTGCGGCACGCCTGTTCGTCTCCTCGGAGACAACCGACGCCGACGTATTCGTGATCCTGCGCGCCTTTGCGCCGGACGGCGAGGAGGTCGTCTTCCAAGGCGCGATTGACCCGCACACGCCGCTTGCGCAAGGCTGGCTGCGCGCGTCGCATCGCACGCTCGACCCCGCGCTGAGCACCGAATACCGCCCGTATCATACGCACGTTCATCCGCAGCCACTCGTGCCGGGCGAGCCGGTGCAGCTCGACGTGGAGCTGTGGCCGACCTCCGTCGTCCTGCCGGCGGGGTACCGGCTCGCGCTCACCGTGCGCGGCACGGACTACGTCTATCCCGGCCCGAGCGGCGGCCGGCTCTCGAACTTCAAGAACGAGCTCACCGGCTGCGGACCGTTCCTGCACGACGACTCGCGCGACCGGCCGGCGGAGGTCTTCGTCGCGTACAACGCGCTTCACGCCGAACCGTACGCCATGCCTTATCTGATATTGCCTGTCATCAGCGGTGTTGTGCTCGGCTTGGTGCCAAGCGCTCGGCTCGGCGAAACGTCTTAGAACGTAGCAATTGCGGAGGGTAGGGTGGCGTTTTCGTTTCCAAATACGCGGCGCGTTCCGCGATCCATGACAATCATTCCCGCATGCCCTGCGCCCGAACCGAGGACGATCGCGGCCGATAGATCTAGGCCTCCTTCGCGAACTGGGCGGTAAAGTTGTGCGGCAAGAGAATAGGGATCTACTTCTCCACTGACAATTAGATATGCGTATCTCCCTGCGGTATCGAGGCCAAGAACAGCGCGAGCGTAAGCCGGCAAGTCGCGATGCTCCATTCCAAAATGATGGTTGGGCTCGATAAGCATCGGGCCGGACTGGAGCGCTCCAAAGCACGAAGAAACGGTTCGCGCCGTTTTCGGGATGATTGATACCTTGCCATCACGTTGGGCGCAAACCACGCCCAGCGCTCGCTTTGGAGTCATATCAAGAGGTGACAAGCGATGAGCGCCGACGACAAGCAGGCCTTGCGGTGCCGGAACGGTCCCGCCATCCGAAGATCCTCCGCTGATCACGACGAGCGGATGGAGGGCTTGCGCGACTTCACGAAGCGTAAATGCTGGATAAGCAAAGGCCTTTTCGACGGCGCTAGGAACATCCACTATGCTCGTCTTTACGCTCAACAAATCCACCCGAACGATGTCTGCAAATGCGCTCGTCCCGGAGATGGGGATTCGGAAAATGACGAGCCGTGAACCGCTCTTCGTCGGTACGGCGCTCGGTGGGTCCGGCGTTCGTTCGGCCCGTTGAACGCGTGGGTTGTTTTCTTGTGTCGCTACCGCTGGCCGTTGATACGTCGCTATGGGCGATATTTCAGAATGTATCGCGCTGCAGGCCGCCTGCGACGCTCCGCATATGCTGATCAAAACTCTGATAGAAGTACTCAATACCCGCGGTGGGAACGTTGCATGGAGTGACATGTGACTACATCAAAGGCCCATTGGCCACGATTACCAGCGCGTCGATTGTTAGTTGCCCGGAGACGCGCGGTGCATCAGGCGTAATGCGGAGCGTATGCATGTTCAAACCTATTCCGGTGGAGCCCGGTATTTCCGTTGTAGCGACTTGTCTGCTGAATGGGAATTGGGTAGGTACCAGTAGACCAAAGCTGTGCGTGTCGTCAAGGGTGACTCTTACCAGAACCGTCTGCGCCGCTGAAACCGATCCTGATGATAAGCGGTACGTGGCACGCGCAATAAGATAAACGTGTTGGTCAGGCGCGGCATAGAACAACAACGCTTGCGGTAATGATCGCATGTGGGACTCGTCGAAGACGAACGTTCGGGCGTATCCGGAATCCACATGAGACCCTGTATGCAGAGCGATTTGCTGAGCAACTGTGTCGCCGACGCCGAGATAATCGTTGAGGAAATCTCGAGTGTACGTGCCCTTGCCGGCGTGTCCAATAATCAAGCCGAAAAAGAGCACAACGAAAACGACGACAGTCGCTGTTCCGGCCGTTTTTAGGTCTAGACGGTCCAGAATTTCTTTGAGCACTCGCCTCACCCCGTGGTCCGCGCCACGACCAAAGTGCCTCGTATGAGAGATTCGCGGACGTACGGACACGGTTCCTTGAAGTTGCGCCCAACATGGCGCTCTCCAGTGCTTAGGCGTCCAAGCGCACGCTTGCGGCCTCAGGCGCGAAGCGGTTCGGTGCGGTGGTAGGTGCCGTGGCAGAAGAGCAGCGTGGGCTTTCGCTCGTAGCTGTAGCGCTCGACTTGGCCCAAGAAGATCTCGTGGTCGCCGCCGTAGTAGCGGTCGACGATGCGGCACTCGAAGTGCGCGGCTGCACCGTCGATCAGCGGGACGCCGTACTCGCCGACGGCGTGCGCGATCCCCTCGAACTTGTCGCGGTGCGGCCTCGCGAAGCGCTCGGCGAGCGCGTACTGGTCCGTGCTCAGCACGTTGACGCCGAAGTGCGTCGCCGCGCGGAACGCCGGCAGGCTCGGGGCCGAACAGGCGAGGCTCCACAGCACCAGCGGCGGGTCGAGCGAGACCGAGCTGAAGGAGTTGCCGGTCAGGCCGAAGTTCCTGCCCTCCGCGTCGCGCGTCGTGATGATCGCGACCCCGGTTCCGAAGGTGCCGAGCGCGTTGCGCAGGTCTCGCGCGTCGAACGACGCGGTGGCGGGCTCGTGTGCCGTGCGAACGTCCCCCGACCAGGGTTATTTATCTAGCGATAAAATGCACCGCTCGCGGCCCGGTGTCAAGCCCGGGCCGAGCGACGAGGGAGCACCATGCCGATCTGCATCGACTGCCACGCGCACTTCCTCCCCGACGCGTTCGTCGAAACGCTCCGGAAGCGCGGGCTGGCGGACGCCCGCAAGGACGAAGGCACGCTCGACCTGGCGCGCGCGGTGTGCGGCTACGCGGCCGAGACGACGCGGCTGCCGTACTTCCCGCTGCTCTACGACCTCGACCAGCGCACCGCGCTCGCCGAGCGCCAGGGGATCGACCGGCAGATCGTCTGCCTGCCGCCGTTCTACTTCGCCTACCTCGCCGATCCCGAGCTCGGCGCGGCGATCTGCCGCGCCGGGAACGACGCGCTCGCCGAAACGGTGGCGCGCGCGCCGGAGCGGTTCGCCGCGTTCGCGACGGTCCCGCTGCAATCGCCGGCGGCCGCGGTGGTCGAGCTGCGCCGCGCGATCGAGGAGCTGGGCTGCTGGGGCGTCGAGATCGGCTCAAGCGTCGGCGGCGCGCCGCTCGACGATCCCGCGCTCGACGCCTTCTGGGCCGCGTGCTGCGAGCTCGGCGTCCCCGTGTTCATGCATCCGCACCACGAGCTCGGCGGCGAGCGCGCCGCGCCCTACTACCTCGGCAACTTGTTCGGCAACCCGTCGGAGACCGGGCTGATCGCCGCGCGGCTGATCTTCGCCGGCGTGTTCGAGCGCTTTCCGCAGCTGAACATGATCCTTGCGCACGGCGGCGGGACGCTGGCGGCGATCGCCGGCCGGCTCGACCACGGCTACCGCGTCCGTACCGAGACGAAGACGATCCCGAAGCCCCCGAGCGCGTATCTCTCGCAGATTTACTTCGACATCGTCACCCACGACGACGCGCTGCTCGACTTTCTCGTGCGGCGTGCCGGCGTGCAGAGCATCGTCGTCGGGACGGACCGGCCGTTCGACATGGGGATCGACGACCCGCGCGGCGTCGTCGCGCGCATCCCGGGCTTGAGCGACGCCGAGCGCGCCGCTATCCTCGGCGGGAACGCGCGCTCGTTCCTCGCGCGCTTCCGGTCTTCCGGCGCCGAGCCGCCTTCGTCTTCGCCGACGGCAGCGTCCTCGCGATGACGGCGGGGACGCCGTCGAAGAACGACGTCGCCAAGTTCGTCACCACCTCGTCGACGTTCTCCGGGATCTCGAGCCCGTAGATCCACTTGCGGATCCCGATATAGAAGATGCTCGCGTGCAGCGCCCACACGAGCTCGAACTCCATCTCGGTGATCGGCACCTCGGCCGGTGAAGGCATCCCGTACGCCAGCCGCACCTCGCGGATCACGCGCGTGTAGACGCGGTCGCGCACCAGCGTCAAGTAGCGGCTGTTGAGATTCATCCCGCGCAGCCCGGAGAACATGAACACGCGAATCCACTCGTAGCTGAGCACCGCCTTCGCGTAGTCGCGGTAGAACGCGACGACGCGCTCGCGCGCGGGGCGCGTGTGGTCGTCGAGCATCTCTTCCCAGCGCGGATCCCAGCGGTTCAGGTACACTTCGCGGTAGACGCGGTCGATCAGCGCGTCTTTGTTCGGGAAATACCGGTAGAGCAGCGGCTGCGTGATCCCGAGCCGCTTCGCGAGCTCGCGCGTCTGACCGCTGAACCCGACCTCGCAGAAGAACGCCACCGCGCCGCGCGCGATGAGCCGCTCCCGCTCGTCGGGAGAGAGGCGCGTGCGCCGCGGCCGCTTCGCCGCCATGGCTTATTGATATGGCGATAAGTAGGAAAAGCCCTCGCCCGCGTGAAGGATGGCGCCGGAGGATCGGCGATGAGGCTTGGCTACTTCACGATGCCCCTTCACCCGCCGTCGCGGAACTACACCGACGTGCTCAAAGAAGATCGCGAGGCGATCGTCCTGGCCGACCGCCTCGGCTTCGTCGAGGCCTTCGTCGGCGAGCACGTGACCGATCTCGCCGAGCCGGTCACCTCGTGCCTCTCGTTCATCGCCTCGCTGGTCGACCGCACCGAGAAGATCGTCCTCGGCACCGGGACGGTGAACATCCCGAACGCGCATCCCGCGCAGGTCGCCGCGCACGTCGCGATGATCGACCATCTCCTCGAAGGACGGTTTCTCTTCGGGATCAGCCCCGGCGGGCTGCTCTCCGACGCCGAGGCGTTCGGCAACCTCGACAAGGACCGCACCGCGATGTTCGTCGAGGGGATCGATCACGTGCTCGCGATCTGGGCCGGCGAGCCGCCCTACGATCTGCACGGCGACTACTGGACGATCAGCACGCAGCGCACGATGCGCCTCGAGATCGGTCAGGGCGCGATCGTGAAGCCGTACCAGCGCCCGCACCCGCCGATCGTCGTCACCGCCGTCGCGCCGTTCTCGAAAGGCGTCGTCGCCGCGGCCGAGCGCGGCTGGACGCCGATCTCGGCGAACTTCCTGCAGCCCAACTGGGTCGCCTCGCACTGGCCGAAGTACGAGGAAGGCTGCGACAACGCCAAGCGCGCCGCGGATCGCGCCGACTGGCGCGTCGCGAAGAGCATCTTCGTCGCCGACGACGAGGCGACGGCGCAGCGCTATGGCAAGGGCCACGACGGCCCGTACGCCTACTATTTCCGCTCGATCATGACGAAGCTGATCGGCAACGGCCGCCCCGAGCTGTTCAAAGCCGACCGCGGCATGCCGGACGAAGCGATCACGCTCGACTACGTGCTCGATTCGCTGGTGATCTGCGGCACCGTCGACTCCGTCGTCGAGCAGCTGCTCGCGTTCCGCGACCACATCGGCGATTTCGGGACGCTGCTCTACGCCGGCCACGACTGGGCCGATCCCGCGCTGGGAAGGCGCTCGATGGAGCTGATGGCGACCGAGGTGATGCCGCGCGTCAACGCCGCCATTGCGAGCGGTCACATGCCCGCGCGCCGCACGTCGGTGGCGTAGCGCGATGGCGCAGCGCGTCGGTCTGCTGGGTCTGGGGATCATGGGCTCCGCGTATGCCGGTCATCTGATCGATGCGCGCTTCGAGACGAGCGGATTCGACGTCGATCCCGAGGCGATGCGGCGTTTCGAGGAGCGCGGCGGGCGCGCCGCGGCCGACCAGCGCGCGCTCGCGCGCGAGTCCGACGTGGTGATCAGCGCGCTGCCGACGGTCGAGGCGGCGGACGATGCGTTCTTCGGCGCCAACGGCGTCGCCGCGGGAGCGCACGCCGGTCTGGTCGTGGTCGAGGCGAGCACGCTGCCGCTCGAGACGAAGGAGCGTTGCCGAGATGGGCTCGCGGCACACGGCATCCCGGTCCTCGACGCGCCGGTGAGCGGCACGGGCACGCAGGCGCGGGTGAAAGATCTTGCGATCTACGCGAGCGGCGAGCGCGCCGCGTTCGACGCCGTCGCGGGCGTGCTCGGTACGTTCGCGCGCGCCGTTCGCTACGTCGGCGAGTTCGGCATCGGCTCGAAGCTGAAGTACATCGCGAACTTGCTGGTGACGATCCACAACGCGGCGACCGCCGAGGCCGTCGTCTTCGCGCAGAAGGCCGGCATCGATCCGGCGATGATGATCGAGGTCGTCGGCGAAGGGGCGGGCGCGTCGCGGATGCTCGCGGTGCGCGGGCCGATGATGGCGGCGGGGTCCTACGAACCGGCCTCGATGAAGCTCGACGTCTACAAGAAAGACATCCGCATCATCGCCGACTTCGCCCGCGAGGTCGGCGCACCGACCCCGCTCTTCTCGCAGAGCGCGGTCTTCTACGAGACGGCGCTCGCGCAGGGCCGCGGGAAACAGGACACCGCCGCGATCGCCTCGGTGCTGAAGACGATGGCCGGGCTCGCACCCGACCCGTAGCCGATGGGCCTGCATTTCTACGTCCAGAACGCGCTCGGCGGACTCGCCTACGGGAGCCTGCTGTTCCTGATCGCCTCGGGGCTGACGCTGATCTTCGGACTGATGCGAATCATCAACCTCGCTCAGACGGCGTTCTACCTGCTCGGCGCGTACGTCGGGCTCTCGCTGGTCGGTGCGGGCTTGAACTTCTGGCTCGCGAGCCTGGCGGCGGGGATCGTGACGATGGCGCTCGGACTCGCGGTCTACAGCGCGTTTCTGCACCGCTACCACGCCGATCCGCTGACCTCGCTGCTGCTGACGCTCGGGTTCGCGCTGATCATGGACGACGCGGTGCTGTGGCGCTGGGGCGGCGATCCGCACTCGATCCAGCCGCCGCCGATGCTGCGCGACTCGCTGCACTTCGGCGACCTGGTCTTCCCGGTGTACTGGCTCGCGGTGATCGTGATCAGCTTCGCGATCGCGGGGCTGCTGTTCTTGCTGCTGCAGCGCACGATGCTCGGGATGATGATCCGCGCCGCGGTCGACGACGAGGAGATGGCGCGCGGCGTCGGCGTCGACGTGAACCGCGCCTTCTTCGTCGTCTTCGCGATCGGCGCGTTCGTCGCCGGGCTCGGCGGGCTGCTCGGCGGCCCGATCACCAGCGCGTATCCCGGGCTCGACGGCGAGCTGACGCCGCTCGCGTTCGCGGTCGTGATCGTCGGCGGGATGGGGAGCCTCAGCGGCGCGCTGGTCGGGAGCCTGCTGATCGGGCTGGTGAACGCGTTCGGCAAAGCGCTCTTCCCCGAGCTGTCGTACTTCACGATCTTCGTCCCGGTCGCGCTGATCATGGCGTTCCGCCCGCAAGGGCTCTTCGGCCGGAAGACGTGACGGCGCGGCTGCGGTGGATCGTCGTCCTCGCGGGGCTGGTGATCGCGCTGCTGCTGCCCCGGCTCGGCGTGCCGACCTTCTACGTGTCGCTGCTCACGCAGACGTGGATCTTCGCGATCGTCGCGATGAGCCTCGATTTTCTGATCGGCTTCACCGGGCTGGTGAACTTCAGCCAGGCCGCGCTCTTCGGCGTCGGCGCGTACGCGGTCGCGATCGGCGCGACGCGCTTTCACGTCACGGCGTTCGTCCCGGTCGTCGCGCTCGGCATCGTCTCGGCGGTCGTCACGGCGGCGATCTTCGGGCTCGTCGCACTGCGCAGCGAGGGCGTCGGCTTCATCATCATGACGATCGCGCTGAACGAGATCGTGTGGGGGCTCGCGTACCAGTGGGTCTCGGTCAGCGGCGGCGACAACGGGATCACCGGGATCGTGCGCCCGGCGGTCGGGCCGTTCGACGTCTCCGCGAACACCGGCTACTATTACGTCTGCTTCGCGTTCTTCGCGTTCTCGCTGCTGCTGCTGATGCTGATCGTGCGCTCGCCGTTCGGCCTCGTGCTGAAAGGCGTTCGCGAGACGCCGCGCCGGATGCGCGCGCTCGGCTACAACGTCTGGCTCTACCGCTACCTCGCGATGGTGATCTCGGCGGCGTTCGCCGGGCTCGCCGGCGTGCTGTTCGCCTGGTACAACCAGTTCGTCGGGCCGGTGGCGCTCTCGCTCGACCAGTCGACGCAGATCCTCATCATGGTGATCCTGGGCGGGATCGGGACGCTCTACGGCCAGCTCCTCGGCGCGTTCATCGTGGTGTTTCTGAGCAACGAGCTGAGCGCCGTGACTCAGCGCTGGGAGATGGTGCTCGGCGTCGTGTACTTCATCGTCGTGATGTACGCGCCGGGCGGGCTGGTCGTGCTCGTCCCGCGGCTCTGGGCGCGCCTGCGCGGGCGGCGCGCGGCAGCGGAAGAACCGTGAACGGCGAAGCGTGTTTGGCGCTCGACGGCGTCTCGAAGCGCTTCGGCAGCTTGAGCGTGCTCGAGGACGTCTCGATCGCGATCCGCGCCGGCGAGCGCTGCGGGATCATCGGGCCGAACGGCGCCGGGAAGTCGACGCTGTTCAACATCGTCGCGGGCGAGCTGCCGTGCACGCGCGGCTCGGTGCGCTTCCTTGGCCGCGACGTGACGCGGCTGAGCGCGCACGCGCGCGCGCGGCGTGGGCTCGCGCGCACGTTCCAGACGACGACGCTCTTCCCGCGGCTGACCGTGATCGAGAACATCGTCCTCGCGCTCCAGGCGAGCAGCGCCGAGCGGTTCGCGATGCTCGCGCCGCGCGGCCGCTACCGCGCGCGAGACGAGGAGGCGCGTGCGCTGCTCGACCGCGTCGGCCTGACCGCGCACGCCGATTCGCCGGTGGACGCGCTCGGCTACGGCGACAAGCGGCAGATCGAGATCCTGCTCGCGCTCGCGCAGAAGCCGAAGCTGCTGCTGCTCGACGAGCCGACGGCGGGCCTCGCGCCGGCCGACGTCTCGCTCGTCACCGAGATGCTCGAGCGCGAGCGCGGCGGCGTGACGATGGTGCTGATCGAGCACGACATGGGGGTCGTGTTCGACGTCGTCGACCGGCTCATCGTGCTGCACCACGGCCGCGTCGTCGCCGACGGCCCGCTCGAGACGATTCGCGGCGACGCGCAGGTGCAAGAGATCTATCTGGGCGGGAAGCTGTGAGCCTGCTCGACGTCGACGACATTCACACGTACTACGAGCACAGCCACATCCTGCAGGGCGTCTCGCTGCAGGCGAAGGCCGGCGCGGTCACCGCGCTGCTCGGACGCAACGGCGTCGGCAAGACGACGCTGATCCGCTCCGTGATCGGCTTCACCCCGCCGCGCACCGGCCGCGTCCGCTTCAACGACGAGCCGATCGAGCGGCTCCCCTCGCACGCGATCGCGCGCCGCGGGGTGGGGCTCGTACCCCAAGGCCGGCGCGTGTTCCCCTCGCTCACCGTCGAAGAGAATCTGCGGATCGGCGCGCTTCCGGCGAGGGCTGGGCGCTGGTCGCTGGACGCGGTGTACGAGCTCTTCCCCCGGCTCCGCGAGCGGCGCACGAACTACGGCGGGCAGCTCAGCGGCGGCGAGCAGCAGATGGTCGCGATCGGCCGCGCGCTGATGGCGAACCCGGTGCTGCTGCTGATGGACGAGCCGTCGGAGGGGCTCGCGCCGCTGATCGTGCGCGAACTGGAGGCGACGATGCGGCGCTTGAAGGAGACGGGGCTGGCGATCGTCCTGGTCGAGCAGAACCTTCCGCTCGCGCTCGCGGTCGCCGACACGGCGTACATCATTAGCAAAGGGCGCGTGGTCTTCCACGGCGACCCGCAGACGATTCGCACCGACGACGAGGTTCGCACGAAGTACCTAGGGATCTAGACTCACTCTCCGACGGAGGATCATCGATGAGGATGTCCATCAGGGCCAGATTCGCAGCGCTGGTCGCCGTGCTCGCGGTGGTGTGCGCGGCGGTTCCGACGCCGACGCGTTCCGCGGACGCAGGGACGATCAAGGTCGCGCTGCTCGCGCCCACCTCCGGCTCCGCCGCCGCGGCGGGCCACGACATGGTCGCGGGCTGGGATCTGTTCTGGAAGGAGCGCGGCGGAAAGGTCGCGGGCCGCACCATCGTGACGACGGTCTACGACACCGCCTCGAACCCCGCGCACGCGCTCGACCAGGCGCGGCACGCCGTCGAGCAGGACGGCGCGCAGATGATCGTCGGACCGTATCTCGCCAACGAAGGTCTCGCCGTCGCGCCGTACGGGATCCAGCACCGCATCCCGATGTTCTACCCGACCGTCTCCGCCGACGATCTCTCGCAGCGGCAGGCGAGCGCGTACGTGATCAAGGTCGCCGGCTGGAGCTCGAGCCTCCCGACGCACGCGGCCGGCGAGTGGGCGTACGAGCAGGGCCATCGCAAGGTCGTCACGCTCGCGAACAGCTACGCGTTCGGCTACGAGAACGCGGGCGGCTTCGCGCAGACGTTCACGCTGAAGGGCGGGAAGATCGTCGACCAGATCTGGGCGCCGCTCGGCACGACCGACTACACGCCGTACATCAGCAAAGTGCAGGCGGCGAACCCGGATGCCTTGTTCGTC
>DATHLN010000039.1:0-15509 GCA_035488115.1 Candidatus Limnocylindrales bacterium
TGTCGCCGGATGTACGCGCTCGGCAACCGGCTGTGGCACACCGACAGCTCGTTCCAGGATCCGATCGCGCGGTACTCGATGCTCTCCGCGAAGGAAGTGCCCGCGTCGGGCGGCGAGACGGAATACGCCGACATGCGCGCGGCGTACGACGCGCTGCCCGACGCGCTGAAGGACGAGATCGCCGATCTGCGCGCGTTCCATTCGATCATCTACTCGCGCTCGACGATCGGGTTCACCGAGTTCAGCGACGCCGAGCGCGCGCAGTTCCCCGGCGCGGAGCACCCGCTGGTGCGCGTCCATCCCGGCTCCGGGCGCAAGAGCGTGTACATCGCCTCGCACGCGGAGCGGATCGTCGGCTGGCCGGTCCCCGACGGCCGGCTGCTGCTCCGCGAGCTGATGGCGCTGGCGACGCTGCCGGAGTTCGTCTACCGCCACTGCTGGCGCGCCGGCGATTTCGTCATCTGGGACAACCGCTGCACGATGCACCGCGGTCTGCCGTTCGACGAGTCGCGCGAGCGCCGTGACCTGCGCCGCGTGACGACGGTCGACCGCGAGGCCGTTCCGGCGAACGCGTGATCCGCGCGGTCCTGATCGCGGCGATCGCGCTGATCGCGGCGGCAGGCCCGGCGCCGAGCGGACCGCCCACATTTCGGGAGCTCGGCGACGACGCGGCGCGGACGCTGACGGCGCGCTGGTACACCGGCGACGGCCGCTGGCGCGCCTGTCTGGATCCGAGCTGCGGTGCGGGGAACGTCGACTGGGGGAGCGACAGCCTCACCGGCGTGCTCTACGAGCGCCGGCTGCTCACGGACGACGCGGCGCTGTCGACGGTCTTTCGCGCGCTGCAGAGCACCGAGCCGCGCTATGGCGAGTGCCGGCGGCCGCGCTGCACGAGCTGGAGCGACGTGCCGATGTGGGACGCGGTCGCGGCGCTGCGAACCTACGACGTGACGCGCGACGAGACGGCGCTGCGGAACGCCGAGGCGGCGTACCGCTACGTCGCGGCGTCCGACGTGTTCGCGCGCGGCGCGTGCCCGGCGATCGACTACCAGCGGCCGCATGCGGAGAGCGGCGGCCTCAAGACACTCGAGACCGATGCGAACGCCACGCTCGCCGCGGCGATGCTTGCCGAGCGCACGAACCGGGCCCAGTATCTCGACGACGCGAAGCGCCGCTACGCCGCGGTGCGCACCTGGTTCCTCGATCCGGCGGTCCCGCTCTACACGGTGTACGTCTTCGACGACGGGCGCGCGTGCCGCGCGCTGCCCCACCGGTTCTTCGCCTCGGTCAACGGCGTGATGATCGAGGCCGGGCTGACGCTCGCGCGGCTCACCGGCGAGGCGCGCTACGCGGCGGAGGCGCGCGCGACGGCGCACGCGATCCGGGCGCTCGACGACGACCGCGGGATCTTCACCGATCTCCAGGCGGAGAACGACGTCGTCGAGCCGCTGGTGCTCGCGATGCTGATGCTCGCGCGCGACGGCGACGCGTTCGCGCGCGAGTGGATTCTGCGGAACGCAGCGGCGGCGGTGCACGCGCGCGGCGGCGACGGTTCGTACGGACGCTTCTTCGACGGGCCGCCGCCGCACGGGATCGTGACGGCGTGGCAGTCGAACGGCGGGCTCGCGCTGGAGATCGCCGCCGCGGCGCTCGCGCCGGACGAGCGCGCCGAAGCGGATGATCCGTGGGCCGGCGCACGAGCTCAGCCGGTCGCGCTCACGTCGTTGCCGCAGACGTTCCGGTTCACCGGCTCGGGGATCGCGCTGACGGGGACGCTCGGCGAGCGCTGCTGCGAGCTCGGCCGCGCGCGCCTGTTCATCGACGGCCGCGAAACCTTCGACGCCACCGGGATCTGGCAGAACAAATCGAGCGCCGGGCGCCCGCTGCCGGACACCGTGCTGTTCGCATGGCGCTGGCGCGAGAGCGGCACGCACGAGCTGCGGTTGGAGGCGGACTCGCCGAATCCGAAGGAAGGTGGTCCGTTCATCGACGTCCGGAGCGCGACCGTCGTTCCGTGACCGGCCATGCCGAAAGCAATGTCATGCTGAGCCTGTCGAAGCATGGGCCACGGCCGGGTCGGTGCCTTGCGGCCCATCCTTCGACAAGCTCAGGATGACATTGTGGCTCAGGATGACATTGGGATTCAGGATGACATTGTGGCTCAGGATGACGTCGCGGTACAGCGAGTCGACGGGGGATTCGCGCGCGCGCCGAGCGGGACGGCAAGACGCAGCATCACCGAAGCGGGCGGACCCAGACGATCCTGGCTCGAGAGATACAGCCGGTTGGTGAGGTTCTCGGCGGAGAGCGTCAGCGTCGCACCGCCGCCGAGCGGCGCGGTGACGCGGGCGCCGATCAGCAGCGCGCTGCCGAGCGGCTGCGTGTTGAGATCGTCGGCGAACGCGGCGCCGAGGAACGAGGCGTCGAGCCCGTAGCGCGCCGCGCCGCCCTGCGCGTCGATCCCGAGCGTCGCCTCGCGATCCGGGACGTACGCGAGGCGCTTCCCGACGATCGCCGGCGGGCCGCCGGTCACGCGCGCGTACTGCGTCTGGCCGCTCGCGCGCAGCCGCGTGCACGGCCCGAGCAGCGTCGCATACGTCACCGCGGCGCCGTCGGTCGCCGTGTGCGCGACGTTTCGCCGCTGCTGCAGCACCGGCGACAGGGTCACGAACGCGATCGCGTCGTTCACGCGCGTCCTCGTCACATCGAACGCGAACCGCGACGTGCGGCTCGCCACGTCGATGCCGATCCCGTCGCCGCGGCTGCGCTCGGGGACGAGCGCCGGGTTCGGCGCCATCACGACGCTCCCGATCTGGAACCCGCGCACCAGCTCGTTCAGGAACGGCGCACGGAAACCGCCGCCGCTCGACGCGCGCAGCGCGACGTTCGGCGAGAGGTCGTAGCGCAGCGCGGCGCGCGGCGAGACCGCCGCATCGGTGCGCGCGGCCGCATCGGTCGTCGTCGCCACGCCGCGGCTGACGTTCACGAGCACGCCGTCTTTGAACGCGACATCGTCGTAGCGCGCACCGAGCAGCGCCTCGAACCGCGATCCGTGCAGCCGCGCCTGGACCGCGACGCCGGAGAGCGACTGCGCGCCGCTGCCGAGGCTCTGCAGCGTCCCGCCAGCGCCGCGCTGGTCGCTGATGCCGTGCACCGCGCGGACGTCGGCTCGCGCCTCGAGATCGACCTGATCGCCCGAAGCCAGCCACGACGCGAAGACGCCGTCCTCCCACGTCGGCACGTGCTGGACGTACCGCAGCACCCCGGGCGCGGTCGGGAACTGGTCGGCGACGTTGATCACGGTCGTCTCGCGCGCGTACGCCTGCACGCTGGTCGCGGCGCGCGCGCCGGCGTGCGTGTATGACAGCGCAGCCTGCTTCAGCGTGCGCCCGAAATCGTAGTTCGCGCGGCCCTGCGCCTGCGCGTCGGTCGAGAACAGACCGGAGAGCTCGAAGGCCGACGAACCGCCGACCGTACGCACGCGCAGCTGCGCGGCGTCGCTCTGGCTGCGCGCGATTTCGTCGACGCGGCTGCGGAACCCGATCGGGAAATCGTAATAGGCTTCACCTGCCGTCGACGCCCAGAGCGACGCGGCGAGCTTCGCGCCGAGCGGCGCTCGGTAGAACAGCGACGCGTCGCTCGCGCCGAGCCCGCCCCCGCCGAACGCGATCGAACCGTCGGCCGGCGCGCGCGGCGTCCCGGCCGGTCCGCGCGTCTCGAGTGCGAGCACGCCGCCGACCGCGCCCGATCCGTAGAGCGCCGAGCCCGCGCCGCGCAGCAGCTCCGCGCGCGCGAGATTTCCCGGCGGCAGCGCGCTCCAGTCGACCTGGCCGCCGAACGCGTCCTGCGCGGGCAGGCCGTCGGCGAGGACGACGCCGCGGTCGTTCCCCGCGCCGGAGAACGAGACGCGCAGCTGACCGTAGTTCGTGAACGCGCTGTTGCTGCGGTCGCGGTCGAATCCGGGCAGCGCGCGCAGCAGCGCGTCCGACGTCGTCGCAGGCGAGCTGCGGATCGCGGCCGCGTCGAGCACCGACGCGGGAACCGGCAGCCGGTGCAGGCTCTGCTGCGAGCCCGTCGCGACGCGAACCGCGCCGATCACCTGCGGAACCCGGCGCAGCACGACGCGCACCGGCGACGCGCCGGCGAGCTCCACCGTCACGGGCTCGAAGCCCGGCGCCTCGATCCGCGCCCGCGCCGGCGCGAAGCCCGCGCGCGGGACCGCCATACCGTCGCGATCGGTCGTCTCCACGTCGGGCGCGCCGTTCGGCGCGGAGAACGTGACCAGCGCGGCCGCGACCGGCGCCCCGGCGTCATCGACGACGATCACGCCCGGAACGCCGGCCGCTGCGACGATCGCGGCGAGGAAGAACGCCAGCATCCCGAGCCTTTCGCCGTCGGGAAGGACTCGCCCGCGCGCGAACGAGAGCAACGCCGACATGAGCGAGGAGCTGCGCATCGGTTTCGTCGGCGTCGGGCGGATGGGCGCCAACATGGCCCGCCGCCTGAAGGACGAAGGCTACCCGGTCGTCGCGGTCCACGACGTGCGGCACGACGCCGCGCGCGAGCTCGCCGGCGAGCTCGGCGCCGAAGCTGCGAGCACGCTCGCGCGCGTCACGGAGCTTGCCGACGTCGTCATCAGCGTGGTGACCGACGACGCCGCGATGCGCGCGATCTATGCGACCGGCGGCGACTCGCTGCTGACGAACGCGCGTGGGAAAATCTTCGTGAACTCCGCGACGATCACGCCGGACGTCCACGTCGAAGTGCAGGCGCTCGCCGAGCGCGCCGGCGCGTCGAGTCTCGAAGCGTGTCTCGCCAGCTCGATCCCGCAGGCGCGCGAGGGCACGCTGTACATGATGGTCGCCGGCAAGCGGGACGTGTTCGAGCGCGTCGAGCCGGTGTTGCGGCGAATGAGCAAGAAGCTGCGCTACATCGGCGAGGCGGGCGAGGCTGCGAAGGTCAAAGCGCTCGTCAACATGGTCATGAACATCAACACCGCGGGGCTCGCCGAGGGGCTCGGCCTCGGCGAAGCGCTCGGTCTCGACCTCACCATGCTGCGCGAAGTCTTCGCCGAGACCGGCGCGAGCTCGCGCGTCCTCGAGACCGACGGCCTCGACATGGAGAACCGTGAGCACGAAGCGTACTTCTCCGCCGCGCACGCGGCGAAAGACTCCCACATCGCGACCGCGCTCGCGCAGCGCGCCGGCCTCACGCTGCCGCTCGCCGAGGCGACGGCGAAGCAGTTCGACGCGATGGTCGAGCAGGGTCTGGGCGACCTGGACAAGTCCGGGATCGCCGAGCTCACCTTCGCCTCTAGAAGCCCTCGTCCACGGCGCTGATCGTCACGACGTGGTCGACGTTGAGCTCGATCGAGTGCGAGATGCGCTCGCCGCGGACGGTGTTGACGCGCACGAGCCGCTGCGCGAGCGTCGCGCCGAGCCCGGCGAGAATCGCCCGGTAGCCGTCCTCGTTCGTGGTCAGACGGTGCCCGTCGCTGAGGAACACGTCGTAGCGCTTCATCGCTTCCCGCTTTGCGCGCGGGCGCCGATCAAGTCCTTCGCGCGATCGCCGCGACGGTGTCGATGACGACGGGCTCGACCGGGAGCGACGGATCGGTGTAGCCGGCGAGGATCGCGGCTTGGCTCGACGTGTCGGGCGCGTGCTTGAGGACGTGGTTCATCCCGTCGACGACGACGAAGCGCGCGGACGGAAGGCCCGCGTGGAGGTCGTCGGCGTCGACGCGCGTCACCTGCACGTCGGCCGTCCCTTGGACGATCGCGGCAGGGACACGAACCGCCGCGATCTCGCGCGCCGGATCGTACTTGAACCACGAGATCAGATACGGCTGCACCGAAGGCCGGAACGCGGCTATCAAGCCGGGCGGCACGTCGCCGACGGTCCGCCCCGCGACGAGCTCGTCGATGATGTGACCGGCTTTGTGCTCGGGATCGACCGCCGCGGCGCCCGCCGACGCGAACTGCTCGCGCACGACCGCTTGAATCGGCCGTCCGGCGCCGTCGAGCGACACGTAGCCGTCCGCGTTCCCGCGAACCGCGGCCAGCATCCCGATCAGCGATCCTTCGCTGTGCCCGGCGACGACGACGCGCGCGAACCGCCGCTGCTCGCGCAGCGCGGCGATCCACCGCACCGCGTCGTCGACGTAGGTGTCGAAGCGGAGATCTTCTTCGCGCACCGCGGCGCCCGCGCTCGCCGCGATCGCGCGCTTGTCGTAGCGCAGCGAGGCGACGCCGCGGCTCGCGAGCCCGAGCGCGAGCAGCTTGAGCGTATCGCACTTCCCGGGAAGCGCCGTCGAGTTCCCGTCGCGGTCGGTCGGGCCGGAGCCGGCGATGATCAGGACGACCGGCCGCGCGCCGAGCGTCGCCGGGATCTCGAGGGTCCCGAACAGCTTGCCGGTCGGCGTCGTGAGCGTCATATCCGCCGATGCGAACGCTGTCAGCGGGAGCGAGCTCGCCGCGGCGGCAGCCGAAGACGACACGAGGAACGTCGAGCGCTTCATGCGGCGCACTACCGCAGCGGCGGCGCTAAGTTGCGGGTGCCGGAGCCGCGACGCGGACTGCGCTGCCGAGGTACGCGCGGCGCATCTCCTCGCTCGCGAGCAGCTCCGAGGCCGCGCCGCTCAGCGCGACGCGCCCCGTCTCGAGCACGTACGCGCGGCTCGCGATCTGCAGCGCGAGGTGCGCGTTCTGCTCGACCAGCAGCACGGTCGTTCCGTCGCGCGCGATCCGCGCGATCGTTTCCATCACGTCCTTGACGACCAGCGGTGCGAGCCCGAGCGACGGCTCGTCGAGCAAGAGCAGTTTCGGACGCGCCATCAGCCCGCGCGCGATCGCGAGCATCTGCTGCTCGCCGCCGGAGAGCGTCCACCCGAGCTTCGGCGCAAGGCCGCGCAATTTCGGGAAGATCGTCAGCACCTCGTCGACGTCGCGCTGCGTCTCGGCGCGGCTCGCGCGCCGCGCCGTCGCGCCGAGGCGCAAGTTGTCGATGACCGAAAGGCCCGGAAAGATGCGGCGGCCTTCGGGGACGTGCGCGACGCCGAGCGCGACGACGTCCTCGGGATCGAGCCGGTCGAGCGAACGGCCCGCGAAGCGGATCGTGCCGGAGGCCGGCGGGATCACGCGCGAGATCGCCTTGAGCGTCGTGCTCTTCCCGGCACCGTTGGCGCCGAGCAGCGAGACGATCTCGCCTTCGCCGACGCCGAGCGAGATGCCGTGCAGCGCCTCGACCGCGCCGTAGCGTGCGACGAGGCTTTCGATCTCAAGCAGCATCGAGCGTCCCGCCGAGATACGCCGCGATCACGTCGGGATTGCGCGCGATCGCGTCCGGCGGCCCTTCGGCGATGTGCTGGCCGAAGTTCAGCACGGTGATCGTGTCGCTCACCGACATCACGAGGTTCATGTCGTGCTCGATGAGCAGCAGCGTCGTGCCGCGCTCGCGGATCGCGCGCAGCAGCGCGACCAGCGTGTCGGTCTCGGCGGGATTCATCCCGGCCGCGGGCTCGTCGAGGAGCAGCAACCGCGGCTCGCTCGCGAGCGCGCGCGCGATCTCGACGCGCCGCTGGTCGCCGTACGGCAGGCTGCGCGCCGGCGCTTCCGCGGCGTGCTCGAGCCCGACGAAGCGCAGCAGCTCTCGCGCTTTCTCGCGGGTCTCGCGCTCCTCGCGCGCCGTCGCGCCGCCCGGGATCAGCGCGCCCAGAAAACCGGTGCGCGTGCGGACGTGGCGGCCGATCATCACGTTGTCGGCGACCGTCAGCTCGCCGAAGAGCCGGATGTTCTGGAACGTGCGCGCAACCCCGCCGCGCGCGATCTCGTGGGCGGGGCGACCGGCGAGCTGCGCGCCGTCGAAGCGCACCGAGCCGCCGTCGGCGCGGTAGAGACCCGAGACCACGTTGAGCGTCGTCGTCTTCCCCGAACCGTTCGGGCCGATCAGCGCGTGCACGTCGCCGGCGCGCACCGTCATGTCGAGCGCGTTCACCGCGGTGACGCCGCCGAAGCGTTTCACGAGCCCGCGCACCTCGAGCAGCCCGCTCTCCGCCGCGGCCGCCGCGTTCGGCGCGCTCATACGGCGTTCGCCTCCGCCTCGCCGAGAAGCCCCGCCGGAGCGGCGTCGGCGGGCGGCGAGCGGTGCTCGAAGCGCGCGCGCAGCGCGGCGAACAGCCCGACGAGGCCCTGCGGCATGAAGACGATCATCGCGATCACCGCCGCGCCGTAGACCATGATGTACGAGCTCTTCAGCGGCCGCAGCACCTCGGGGAGCATCGTCAGCAGCAACGCGCCGATGATCGCGCCGCTGATCGACGAGGAGCCGCCGAGGATCAGCATCACCAGGAAGACGACGGACTGGTCGAACGAGTAGGAATCGGGGCTGACGAACTTGATGTCGTGCGCGAGGAGGCTTCCGGCGAGCCCCGCGTATGCGCCGGCCAGCACGAACGCGATGATCTTGTAGCGGGTCGCGTCGATCCCGGTCGCGCGCGCGGCGATCTCGTTCTCGCGGATCGCGTGGAGCGCGCGGCCGACGCGCGTCGTCTTGATTCGCCAGGCGACGTACGCGCACAGCACGACCATCGCCAGGACCAGATAGTAGTCGCGGCCGTACGAGTCGAGGAGCCAAGGCCCGAACTGCGGCGGCGGGATCCCGGTCATCCCGTCGCTGCCGTTGGTGACGTCCTTCCAGTTGATGAGGACGAGCTGCGTGATGATCCCGAAGCCGATCGTCGCCAGCGCGAGGTAGTGGCCGGAGAGGCGCAGGCACGGGTACCCGACGGCGAGGCCGACCAGCGCGCTGAGCAGCACGGCGCACGGCATCGCGAACCACACCGACCAGCCCATGTGCGTCGTGAGATAGCCCGACGTGTACGCGCCGATCCCGAGGAACGCCGCCTGCGCGAGCGACATCTGCCCGGTGAACCCCAGCAGGATGCCGAGCCCCATCACCGCGATCGCGTAGATTCCCGCCAGGTCCAGCAGCGTGAGGACGTAATCGCTGCGCACGACCAGCGGCACGAGTGCGAGAGCGACAACGATGCCGAGGACGATGAGCGGCTTGCGGCCCATCACGCTTTTTCGGCGACGCGCTCGCCGAAGATCCCGGACGGCTTGACCAGCAGCACCGCGATCAGGATCACGAACGCGATCGCGTCGACGTAGGCCGAGGAGAGGTAGAAGCCGCCGAACGTCTCGATGACGCCGATCGCCAGCCCGCCGACGATCGCCCCGGGGATGCTGCCGAAGCCGCCGACGATGCTGGCGGCGAACGCCTTGAGCGCGATCAGCCCGCCCATCTCCTTGGTCACGGTGAACAGCGGCGCGACGAGCAGGCCGGAGATCGTCCCGAGCAGCGCGCTGTAGACGAACGTGATCGCGACGATGCGGCCGACGCGGATCCCGATCAGCCGCGCGGTCGTGCGGTCCTGCGCGGTCGCGCGCATCTGCTTGCCCAGCGTCGTCCGCTCGAACAGCAGGTACTGGAACGCGATCAGCAGCGCCGTCACGCCGATGATGAGCAGATCCTGCGGGCGGATGTGCAGCGGCCCGACCGCGACGGTGTCGACCGGAAAGAAGCTCGGAATTACGAGCGGCTGGCTGCCCCACGTCAGCTGCGCGGCATTGCGCAGGAAGATCGAGACGCCGATCGTGGAGATCACGACCGGGAGCCAGCCGCGGTCGCGCAGCGGATGGTACGCGATGCGGTTGAACAGCAGCCCGAACACGACCATCAGCACGAGGACGAGCGCGTACACCGCGAGCACCGGCAGCTGCCAGTGCACGACGGTGCCGAACACCGTCACCGCGGGGAGCAGGAACGACGCCGCGATGTACGCGGGGAACATGACGAACTCGCCCTGCGCGAAGTTCACCACGCCGACCGCGTTGTAGATCAGCACGAAGCCGAGCGCGACCAGCGCGTAGATCGACCCGATCGCCAGACCGCTGACGAGCAGCTGCATGTCGGCGACCGGGTCGAGGTGCATCAGCCGTTGACCTTCTTCACCAGGCGCAGCTTGCCGTTCTGATTCTGCCCGATCGAGACGGAGTGGATCATGTTTCCTTCGCCGTCGGCGCTGAACGTGCCGAGCACGCCGTCCCACTTCTTGAGCGCCTTGAGCGAGGCGATCGTCTGCTTCGGGTCGGTGCCCTTCTGCTTCTTGTAGACGTCGGCGAGCATGTACACCGCGTCGTAGACCCAGCCCGAACCGGTCCCGACGTCGGGCAGGTGATGGTACTTGTTGTAGAACGCGGTGAGGAAGTGGGTTGCGACGTTCGAGTTGAAGCCGAGGATGAAATCGACGGCGGCGTACGTTCCGTAGGCGTCCTTTCCGGCGGTCTCCATCGCGGTTTGGTTGCCGAGCGAGGGTGAACCGACGATCGGGATGGTCAGCCCCAGCGAGCGGATCTGCTTGAGGATGACCGCAGTGTCGCTCGGGTTCTGGATGTACATCAGCAGGATGTCTGCGCCCGACTGCTTGACCTTGAGGATCTCGGCGGTGAAGTCTTTCGCGTCCTTCGGATACTGCTCGTTCGCGACCGGCGCCATCCCCATGTTCTTCAGGTTCATCACGATCTGGTCGGCGCCGCCGGTGCCGAACGCGTCGCTGGCGTGAAGGATCGCGACCTTCTTCGCCTTCTTGTCCTTCACCGCGAAGTTCGTCATCCCGGCCGCGGTGATGCCGTCCGACCCACGCAGGCGGAACATCCCGGGGACGCCGAGCTGCGTGTTCTTCACCGCCGTGCCGCCCGTCATCCACGGAATCTCGTGCGTCTTCATGACCGGCGCCATCGCCTGCACCTGCGTCGAGAGCACCGGGCAGACGATCGCGACGACGTTCTCGCCGAGCAGCTTGTTGAGCGCCGCGACCGCCGACTGGTTGTCGTTCGTCGCGTCCTCCTCGACGATCTCGAACGGGCGGCCGCCGTAGACCTTGTCCTTGCGCGCGTTGATCTCTTCGACCGCGAGCGCGATCCCTTCGTGCTCCTGCTGGCCGAGCAGCGCGTTCGAGCCGGTGAGGCACGGGATCGTGCCGAGCCGGATCGGCTCCGCCGCGGCGCCGACGATCGCCGGGAATCCGATCGCGGCCGTGGTCGCGGCCGCACCGGTCGTCACGAGGAAGTTCTTCCGGTCGAGTTTCAGCAACGCAGGCTCCTTTCGAGTGAGAGAGCTAGAACGACGGCCCGATGCGGTTGATCGCGAAGTCCCGGAAGCCCAGCGCTTCCGCCGCCGGCTCGCGGCCGTTCGCCGCGCCGACGATCCAGTCGAAGATCTCGTCGCCGACTTGCTCGAGCGTGCGCGTCCCGTCGACGATCGCGCCCGCGTTGACGTCCATGTTCTCGCGCATCCGCTCGAACATCGTCGTGTTGGTCGCGACCTTGATCACCGGCGCGATCGGCGACCCGGTCGGCGTCCCGCGCCCGGTCGTGAAGACGACCACCTGCGCGCCGCCCGCGATCATCCCGGTGAGCTGCTCGATGTCCTGGCCCGGCGTGTCCATCACGACCAGACCCTTTTCGCGCGGCTGCTCGGCGTATTCGACCACCTCGCGCAGCGCGGTCGAGCCGCCCTTGTACGCGGCGCCGAGCGACTTCTCTTCGATCGTCGTGAGGCCGCCCGCGATATTCCCTTGCGTGGGATTTCCGCCGCGCATGTCGACGTGCATCGCGCGGGCGCGCGCCTCGACGCGGTCGATCAGCTCGTACAGCTTCGCGGCGACCGGTTCGCTCGCGCGCGCGGCCAGGAGATGCTCGGCGCCGACGAGCTCCGGCACCTCGGCAAGGATCACGGTCCCGCCTTCGGCGACGACGCGGTCGCTGGCGTAGCCGAGCGCCGGGTTCGCGGTGATCCCCGAGAAACCGTCGCTTCCGCCGCATTCGGTCCCGACGATCAGCGCGCTCACCGGGCACTCGACTCGCTCGTGCGCCGCCGCTTCCTGCAGCAGTTGTTTCGCAAGCGCGACGCCGCGCGCGATCGTCTCGGTCGTGCCGCCGGACTCTTGGATCCCGATCACCTCGACGCGCTGCCCGCGCGCGGCGATCTCCTGCGCGAGCGCCTTCGACTCGTTCGTCTCGCAGCCGAGGCCGACGACGAGCACCGCCGCGACGTTCGGGTTCGCGGCGAACCCGGCCATCGTGCGCTTCGTCTGTTCGAAGTCCGCGCCGACCTGCGAGCAGCCCGTCGGGTGCTGCACTGTCACGACGTCCGGAACCTTGCGCCCTATGAGCTCGACCACGTGGTTCGCGCACATCACCGAGGGCAGCACGAGGACGTGGTTGCGCACGCCGACGCCGCCGTTCGCGCGCTTGTAGCCCATGAAGGTCGCGCTCATCGTGCCGCCTCCGCAAGGTCACCGCGGCCGCGGGTCCCCTCGACGTTGTGGACGTGGACGTGCTCGCCGGTCCCGATCGGCGCGGTCGCGCGGCCGATCACCTGGCCGTACTTCCGGATCAGCGCGCCTGCGGCGATCGGCCGCGTCGCGAACTTGTGCCCGGTCGGAATCTCGGAAGCGACGGTCACCGAAAACCCGCCGAACCGCACCGGGGCGTTGGGCGCGAGCGGCCGCAGAGCGACGGCGACGTCGTCGTCGTCCTTCAAACGGAGCGCGGCCCCGTCGTCAGAAAGCGCCATGTGCGCCCTAGGAATCGTGAGGTCATCGCACAAGTCCTGCCCGCCCTTCCGGCCGGTCCGTGGCCGCGAGATCCCCCCGCAGCGGGCGAGACACGACACTTCCCCGGACATGCTGGCATGGCGGAGCTTCGGTACCGCGTGATCTTAGAGCCCAGGACCAGGGCGGGTACTCCGTCGTCATCCCGGCGTTTCCGCACGGTCACACGCAAGGCGACACGGCTGGAGAAGCGCTGGCGAACGCCCGTGAGGTGATCCTGCTCGAGATCGACTATCTCCGCGGGCGCGGGCTCCCGATCCCCGAGAGCGATTCCCCCGAGGCCCTTATCGAGTTCGTCTCTGTTCACTCGCCGGCCGCTTAGCGGCTATCCGGCGGGGAGACTCAGTTCAGAACCTCAGCGCGCGAGGAAGATCTCGACGCGCCGATTCTTCTGTCGGCCGTCTTCCGTAGCATTGTCGCGAATCGGCAGCGCGTCGCCGAATCCGGTCGCCTCCTTGACATTGACTCCTTGCGAGATGAGCTCGCGTTTAACCGACTCGGCGCGAGCGATCGACAGCGCCCGGTTCGCGTCGTGCGTTCCCGTGCTGTCCGCAAAGCCGACGAGGACGACCTTACGACCGGCCTCGCGTTTCGTACTGACGATGGCGACCAGGCGCCCAACGTCGACGTACGCCTTGTTGTCCAACGCCGGGCTTCCCGTCTTGAAATAGAAGTTGAACGGTAACTGATCGCTCGACCGAACGATACGCGCATACTCGGCCGGCGCGCCCGGCGGCACGCTGCCGTTCTTCACAGCGACCGGTGTCTCGCCCACGACCGTCGCGACGAAGCCGGCGCGTTCGACGGTCCGTTGGCCGTCCGGAGATTGCACAAAATCGATGAAGCGGCGAACTTGGGCGTTGCTCGGATTCGACGCGGTGTAAAGATACAGGCGACGCGTGAGAGGATACGTTTCGCGGCCGACCGTGAGCGGATTCGGTGCGATCGCGAGCCCTCCGGAAGCGACTTTGAGAGCCTTGGAATTGCCGACGTACGGCAAGCCGATGAAGCCGATCGCGTTCGGCTGGCCGGAGACCGTATCCGAGAGCGCTCGGCTGTCTTCGAAGCGCTTCGCGCCTCGCACGAGCTTTTGCTTGCCTAGGACGAGGGAGCTGAACGTATCGTACGTCCCCGACTTGTCGTCCCGGGCTTCTACGCTGATCTGGGATGCTCGACCGCCGACTTGTTTCCAATTCCCAACGCGCCCCGCGTAGATATTCCGAAGCTGATCGACGGTGAGCGCATCGACCGGGTTCGACGGGTTGACGATGACCGCGATCCCGTCGAGTCCGATGACGTGCTCGCTCGCTCTCGACGTCATGTCACCCAGCGATGCGAGATGTGCCATCTCCTGCCGTTTGATCCCACGCGAAGCCATACCGACGTCGCACGCGCCGCGCCGAAGTCCCTCGAAAGCGGTCGCGGAGCCGTGCGCGGCGACGGATACGCTGACGGCGCCTCCGTTGAGCGTCGCAGTAACGAGATGCTCGTCGGCCGCCAGCTCCTGCTGCGTAACCTGCGTCGCGCCGTTCTTCAGCAGGTACGCTTTCACAAGCTCGGGACCGAGTTGAGATCCGATCGTGTTGGAGCCACAAAGACGCAGAAGCGCAACGCTTGGCGCAGCGGCACGCGGAGAAGCCGGGGCCGCGGCAGATGCCGGTGTGGCGTTCGCGACCGGCCCCGGCGAGGGGGATCCACGGCCGAGCAAGCTCCGTATCCCAAACGCCGCTCCGACGACGACCAGTGCCAAGCAGCCCAACCCCAGCACAACGATGAGGATCGAGCCGCGTGACGAGTCCGCGATAAGCGGTTTTCCGCACTCGGGACAGATGGCGTCCGGGCTCGCCATCGGGATCTGTTCTTTGGTATCCGCCTTCGTGCAGCCACCGAAATTGATACAACGACCGACGCCCGAAGCCATCAGTTCATCCTCAAGAGGTCTTCGACGCGCGCCTGCGCGGCAATGTATGCCTGCCGGGTTTTGTCCAGCGGGTTCGCTCGCTCAGTCTTGATCGTGTCGACTTGCGCGGCAACCTTCCCAAGCAGATCCGCGCGCTTCGCTTGGTGCAGGAAGTCCCCGGCCAGAAGTCCGCGAATCTGGCTCTCGAGCGCGTCGAACGTCACTGCATCGAACCCGTCGATCGCCTCGGTCGTCGTCTTTCCGAGACGAAGCGGCGCCTGTTCGCGCCCGGCGCTGTCCGCTCGAAGGAGATAGACGGCCTTCAGGCCTGTCTCCGGGTCTTCGAGCGTCTGTACGATGTTCAGCGCCGAGGCGAGGAGCAGTTCCGGAAGGATTTCGGCAGGGCCGACTTTTCGGAGGAACAGGCTCGGAAATTGCGTGCCGTCGCCTTCCGAGTGAAGCTCGAACCGTGCTTGTTCGCCGTCACTTGCGCCGACGCGAGCATCATACCGCTCCTTGAGGAACGAAACGTCCTGAACGTCCCGAGCCGGAAAGGCGCTCGTTACGTTGATGAGCGTGATCTCGTTCGGCCGCTTCGGATTGGTAACGATTTCTTTTTCGCCCGGACGCGCGTTGAGGAACTCTTCAGCAAGGGTCCGCCGAAATTCAACCTGATCCGGCGCATCCGGCAGGATGATCGTCGAATAAGAAAACATCGGGCCGAGGCCCTCGTTTCCGGGAACGACCCGATTGACCTCGGCGGGGTTGAAGACGAGGTAGTTCTTCGCCCGAGAGACGATCCCGGTGACATATCCGCGTAACGCCTCGCGGTTGCCGCCGTACTCTTTCTGGAGACGTTCGACCACGCTGACGCCGAGGATACGATCGCGATCGCGGTTCGCATTGACGAACGCATCGTGCGCTTGAACCGCTTGC
>DATHLN010000040.1:0-22195 GCA_035488115.1 Candidatus Limnocylindrales bacterium
CGACCGCGTGCTCTTCGAGTTCCTCGTGCTCGAAGGCGCGCAGGCCGGCCTGTCGTGGTCGACGATCCTGCACCGGCGCGACGGCTACCGCGCCGCGTACCGCGGCTTCGATCCGGCGAAGGTCGCGCGCTTCGGCGAGCGCGACGTCGCGCGGCTGCTCGGCGACGAGCGGATCATCCGCAACCGCGCGAAGGTCGCGTGGTCGATCCGCAACGCGCAAGCGTTCCTCGCGGTGCAGCGCGAGCGCGGCTCGTTCGACGCGTACCTCTGGTCGTACGTTGGCGGCGAGCCCGTGGTGAATCGGCCGCGCACGAGCGCGGACATACCGGCGCGCACCGAGCTCTCCGACGCGCTCAGCAAGGATCTGCGCAAGCGCGGGTTCGGGTTCGTCGGCTCGACGATCTGCTACGCGCTGATGCAGGCCGTCGGCGTGGTGAACGACCACGCGGCTTCGTGTTTCCTGGCGCCGCCCGCGCCGTCGAAGCGCCGCAAGACCGCCGCCACGAGCGCCGCGTGATGCTGCTCCGAGGCGACGCGATCGTCCTCGCCGGCGCGACCGGCCGCGTCGGCGGCGCGACGCTCGCGACGCTCGTGCACGAAGGCGCGCGCGTCGTCGTCGTCTCGCGCTCCACCGAACGCGCGAACCGCACCATCGACGGCATCCTCGACGACTCCGAACACGCCGTCGCCGTCCCGTTCGCGGCGGATCTCCGCGATCCGGCGCAGGCCTCCGCCGCCGTCGACGCGTGCGTCGAACGGTTCGGCCGCATCGACGCGCTCGTGAGCCTAGCCGGCGAAGGGTTCGGGTTCCGGCCGCTCGTGGACTCGTCGCTCGAGGACCTGCGCAAGAACGTCGCCGCGTTCACCGAGGTCGCGTACAATCTCGCCGTCCCGGCGCTTCGTGCGATGCTCGCGCAGCCGTATCGCGACGGAGCGCGCTCGCGCGGCCGCATCGTCGTCGTAACCGCCGGCTCCTCGAAGGACCCGGCCCCCGGGCGCGGGCTCTTCGGCGTCGCGAAAGCCGGCGTGAACGTGCTGATGCAGGCGATCGCGCGCGAGCACAAAGCCGACGGGATCGTCGCGAACGCGCTCGTGCTTGGCGGCGTCGCGACCGACGCGGCGCGCGAGTATCTCAGCGCCGAGGACTTCACCGCGGCGGCGACGCCGCAGGAGGTCGCCGACACGCTCGCGTTTCTCGCGAGCGACCGCGGGAGCGGCGTGAACGGCGCGCTCGTCGACCTGAACGCGCGCGAGGTCGACTGAGCGTGCTCGCGCGAATGCTCCTCTCACAACCGCTCCGAGGTGTGAGATGATCCGTAGCCGTCATTCGCCGCTCTGCCGCTGCCCGCACGGCACGTTCGATCCGCGGGTGTTCGCGCGCGCCGCCGCGCTGCTCGACCGGCGCGCGTTCCTCGCCGGCCTCGGCGCGTCGTTCGCCGCCGCGCTCTGGCCCGCCGGCGCGCGCGCCGCCGACGGCGTGGTCGTGCTGCGCGCGGCGCGGCTCTTCGACGGGACCGCGATGCGCTCGCCGGGCGTCCTGGTGCTGCGCGGCGACCGCATCGTCTCGATGAGCCAAGGCGACGCGGGCAACGACGCCAAGGTGATCGATCTCGGCGACGCGACGATCATGCCGGGCTTGATCGACGCGCACACGCACGTCGCCGCGGGAACGGCCGTTTCGACGTATCTCACGCGCCCCGGGCGCAGCTCCGACTCGGTGGCGGGCGCGACGCTGATCTCGGTGCGCAACGCGCAGGCGCTGCTCGCGAACGGCTTCACGACCGTGCGCGACGTCGGCGGCGGGAACGGCATCGATCTGGCGCTGCGCGACGCGTTCGCGTCCGGGGCGATGACCGGCCCGCGCATCCTCGCCGCCGGGCCGTCGCTCTCGATCACGGGCGGCCACGGCGACGCGAACGACCTCCCGCCGTACGTGCACGTCGAGAACGACATCGAGTCCGGCATCGCGTACGGACCGTACGGCTTCCGCCAGCGCGTCCGCGAGCACGTGAAGCGCCACGTCGACCTCATCAAGATCCTGATGACCGGAGGCGTTCTGTCGTACGGCGACACGTTCGACGTGCCGCAGTTCAACCTCGACGAGGTTCAAGCGACGGTCGACGAGGCGGCGAAGTTCGGCCTGCGCGTCGCCGCGCATTGCCATGGCGACCGTGGGATCCGCACCGCCGTCGAGGGCGGCGTGCATTCGGTCGAGCACGGCACGGGTGTCGGCGACGCGACGCTGCGCGCGATGGCGCAGCGCCGCACCGCGCTGGTCCCGACGATCTGGGCGCTCGACTCGATCTTGCAGCCCGGGAACCCGAACAAGATCGAGGCGAACCCGCTCGAAAAGGCGCACCAAGCGGCGAAGCTTCGCAACGCCGGGATGCAGCGCGCCATCGCGGCGAACGCGAGGATCGTCTACGGAACCGACGCCGGCGTGTTCCCGCACCGCGAGAACGCCAAAGACTTTTCATTGCTGCAGTCGATGGGGATGCGACCGATCGACCTGATGCGCTCGGCGACGGTGCACGCCGCGGAGCTGCTCGGGACGAGCGACCGCGGCCGTCTCGCACCCGGCCTGCTCGCCGACGTCGTCGCGTTCGGCGGCGACCCGAGCACGAACGCGTCGCTGCTCGAGAAGCCGCCGCAGCTCATCATCCTCGGCGGAAAGACGATCGGCCGCGCGACGCCCCTCGCCTGACCTGCGACCGCGTTCTGCGGTTCGACGCGACGCCGGTCGCAGAACGGGAACGCACGGCGCGCGCGGCGTACCTCCGAAGCCATGAAGCGGGTTGTGCTAGCAGCTCTGATCGCGCTCGTCCTCGCGCAAACACCGCAGCCGTCCCGAGCGCAGGCAGCGAACGGCGGCGACCTCGTGCAGTCGTTCACGGGCACGTTCGCGTGCCGCACCGTCGAGGGCGTGATCGTCCGGCAGCACGGCGCGAGCGACGGTAACGCCATCCTCGTCCACGAGGACGTCGAGCGCAACGGCAAGCACGCCGCGTATGAGGACCGCTATGCCTTCGATCGCGCTCTCAACCGCTGGCACGTGCAGACCGGGCTGGGCGGATTCAGCGCCGACGCTCCGCCGCCGGCGTCCGGGAGGTGGATCGTCCAGGCGGTCAACGGCGACGGCAAGCTCGTGCGGATGACCGTCGAGAGCCTGCCGGACGGCGACTTCCGCCGAACCTTCGCCTACGACCGCGGCATGGGACGCGGCGAGGACTGGTTCGCCTACAGCGTCGAGCGCTGCACGCCGGGCCAGACGCCTGTGCCGGCGAGCGCGTGCATCGCCGGGAACTATCCGGCGACGACGCTTGAGGACGCGCCGGCCATCACCTCCGAGGGGTACGGGATGAACCTGCCCAACGGCCGCGTCGCCGTCGTCGTCTCGCTCGACGAAGCATCGCGCGTGACCGGCGTTCGCATCGCCTCTTCGAGCGCGCCGGAGCTCAACAGGCCCGCGCTCGATCGCGCGCGGCGCTCGAAGTTCCGCACCCAGATCGTGAACTGCAAGCCGGTCGCGGGCTCCTACATCTTCACGGTCGACTTCTAGACCGTCGCGCCGACGAGCTCCGCGAGGGACTCGGACGGCTCGCACTGCAGCTCGTTCTCGAGCACGTCGCGGTATTGCCGGAAATGGCGCAGCGCCGCGGCGCGGTCGCCGCTGGCGAGATACGCTTTGATCGCGATCTCGCGGGCCGGCTCGTCGCACGGGTCGTACGCGATCATCTCGTAGCAGAGCGCGAGCGCGTCCTGGGCGCGACCTTCGTCGAGCGCGTGCTTCGCGAGCGCCTGCGCGACCTCGCAGCGCAGCTCGCGCAGGTGACGCTCGATCGGCTCGAACCACTCCCACGCCTCGAACTTTGCGGGGCGCGTCGCGCGCAGCTTCTCGTTCACTTCGCGCATCCCGTCGACCCGGCGGGCGTCGAGCGGCTCGCCGGTGCGCAGCGTCGCGAGCGCGCGGTCGATCTCCCACAGGTCGACGCGCACTTCGCTGCCGAGCCGGTAACCTTCGCGCGTCCGAACGACGACGTTCTCGTCGCCGACGCGCGCCTTGAGCCGGTGCAGGCAGACGTGGAACGCGTTCCGCGCCGCGCTCTCGCTCAGATCGGGCCACAGCATGTCGGTCAGCCGCTCGCGCGAGAGCGCCTCGGGGCGCATCGCGACCGCGGCGAGCAGCGCGTGCTCGCGCTCCGCCAGCGTGACCGGCTCGCCGTCGCGCGAGACGCGGCCCGCGACCAGCTCGACGACCAGTCCCGAGCGCGGCGACTCGCCGCCGGCGGCGCGCCGGTAGCGCCGCACGAACCTCTCGAGGAAGCCCGCGTCTTCGCCGCGCGAGACCGCCTCGATCGCCTCGTGCAGCTCGGTGGAGTCGATGCGGCTCGCGATCGAGGCCGCCTCGGCGCGCAACGCGCGCCGGCGCGCCGGGTTCAGCTCGGCGACCGCGAGCGCCGCGAGCACCTGGCCGAACGGGGACTTACTGTTCGCGCCGGCATCGCGCGCCATGTCGGCGTAGCGCAGCGCCGTCGCGTCGTCTTCGGCGTTCGCCGCCGCGATCAGATAGCCGCACGCGACCCACTTCGCGTGATCGGCCTGCTGTGGTTCGACGACGTGACCGCGCGCGCAGGCCGAGAAGAACGCGAACCCGCGCACGCCTTCACGGTGCACCTCGCTCTCCAGCGCGAACGCGTGCTGCATGAAGTCGGCGTCCTCGCCCGCGAGCCAGGCGCCGAACGTCGCCTCGCTCTCGTAGAACGCGATGAAGTTGCTGAAGCCGGTCTTGTGGCCGATCTCGATCGCGCGCTCGAGCCGCTCGCGCTCGGTCGCGCGGTCGCCGCGCACGCGCGCGACGTCGGCGCCGAGCGTCACCAGCACGCCGCCCGCCATGAAGCTCGTCTCGGTGAGGAACGGCCACGCCGCTTCGAGGTCGCGCTCGGCCTCTTTCGTTCGCCCGAGGCGCGCGGTCATCAGCGAGCGCAGGAACAGCAGGTACGCGTGGATGCGCGTGACGGGGATCTCAGGCGCGGCGATCTTCGCGCGGAAGTCGTCGACCAGCCCGAGCGCGCTCTCGAACTCGCCGACGTAGCTGCGCATCAGCACGCGGAAGACGTAGAGGTAGATGCGCATCTGCGCGTCGGCGTCGGCCGGGAGCCGCGCCCAGACGGACTCGGCCTCGTCGAGCAGCAGCCGCGAGTCGACGGTAAAGGTTCGCATCAGCGCGGTGACCGACCACAGCCGCGGGCAGCGCAGGACGACCGCGCGGTCGAGCGAGGCGACGACGCGCGAGTACGCGATCGGCGGCGGCAGCTCGTCGTCGAGGATCTCGATCCGTTCGAGGACGTCCGCGGCGGCCTGCTGATCGCCGCGCGCGAGGTGGATCTCCGCGGCGCGCTGGAACTCGTCGGCCTGCGCGTACGCCGCGGCGGCCGGCGCGAGCAGCGGGTCGACGCGGGCGGGATGCCGTTCCAGCAGCGTGCTCGCGACGAGCGGGTGCACCGCGAACGTCTCGTCGGCGTTGCGGGTGACGAACGGCGAGGTCTTGGTGAAGGCGAGGAACGTCTCGAACGCTTCGCCGTTTCCGAGTGCGAGCCGCACGTCGCGCTCGGTGGCGTTCGGGATCGCCGCGCACGCCAAGATGCCGTCGATCACCGCCTGCGGCGCGTCGCCCAGCACCTGATCGGCAAGGTACTCGTGCAGCTCTTCGTACGCGACGTCGTCGAGCTTGTCGAGCAGCGCGTCGAGCCGGCGCTCGTGCGCGAACCGCGCGAGCAGCAGCACCGCGATCGGCCAGCCTCCGGAGATCGCCGCGACCCGCTCGACCGCTTCGTCGCTCGCGCCGCTGCCGGCGAAGATCGCACGGATCTCGTCGCGCGTGAAGGCGAGATCGCTCGCGCGCAGCGTCAGGATCTGGTGCGGCGCGGCGAAGCGCGAGAGGTGCATCCGCAGCGACTCGCGCGAGCAGACGATGACCGTCCGCGCCTCGGGCCGGCTGGCGAGCAGCTTCGCGAGGAAGTCGCGCGCGCCGGGGTCGGCGATCGCGTCCTCGGTGTTCTCGAAGACGAAGGTCGAGGATTGCGGGCGCGTCCGCCAGGCGGCGAGCGCGACGCCGACGCGGTCGGCCGACGAGGCATGGCCGTCGCCCAGCATCGTCTCGCTCTGCGAGAGGCTCGCACTGCGCTCGGGGGTCTCGTCGGCGAGCGCCGGGACCAGCCGCCGCGCCAGATCGACGTCCGAGGCGACGCCGCGGCAGTCGCAGATCGCCGAGGCCGCCGCGTCCTCGAGCAGCTGCCGCACGAACGTCGACTTCCCGAAGCCGGCCGGCGCGACCAGCGAGACGATCGCCGGCCGGGCCGCCCAGACGCGGTCGACCAGCCCGGTTCGGACGAGGTCCGTCCCGGCAGCGGCTTGATTGGGAAGCGTGGCGTCCATACGTCTCGTAAGCACCCCGGTAACGGCTGGCAAATCCGCTTTCGTCGTCCCCAGCCCCGTCCCCGGTTGCGAAATGTCACACGTGCGCTTGCTACCATTAACGCGACATTACTTTACACACGCCCTTGTGGACGGTGTGGATGGGAGGGGAGATGCGACTCTAGCGGCAACCCCGGCGGCTGGCAGAGTGTTGAATCGAGTGCTAATGAAAGGAACCCATCGCGCGTGAGACACCGCGACGACGAGCTACTGGAGTTCGAGCGCCTCTTCGGAACGCACGGTGCGCACGGCCGGTTCGAGCCGAACGCCGACGTCTCGCTGGACGAGCGTGACGCGACGATCGTCGTGCACGTCGAGCTGGCCGGCGCCGACGCCGACACGCTGCAGGTCGTGATCGGCGATGCGTCGCTCACGATCGCCGGCGCGCGCGCGCCGCGCGACGTCTCGCGCGACGCCTCGCTGCTCCGCAAGGAGATCCAGTACGGCAAGTTCCTCAAGCAGATCCGCTTGCCGGTGCCCGTCTGTGAGGACGGCGCCTCGGCGACCTACCGCGACGGGATCCTGACGATCCGTCTCCCGCTCGCGCAATCCAACCAGTATCCGATCGTGCGGACCGAGATCCGCATGACGGTCAGAAGGACCACCTCGTAATGCCCAAGCCCGACAAGGCGCCCGAAATCCTCGGCATCCTCCCGTTGCAGGACGCGGTGCTGTTTCCGAACACCGTGATCCCGCTCGCCGTGGTGAAGCGCCCCGGCATCCAGCTGGTCGAGGAAGCGCTGCGCGAAGGGAAGCAGATCGGACTCGTCGCGCTCAAGGACAAGGACACCGAAGACCCGGGGCCCGACGATCTGCGCCGCGTCGGCACGATCGGCACGATCCAGAAGATGCTGAAGGTTCCCGACGGCACGCTGCGCTGCATCGTCGCCGGCGGCCCCGTCTTCCGCATCGACCAGTTCGTCGCGACCGAACCGTATCTCGCCGGGACGTTCACCGAGCTTCCCGACGTGACGCGCGAGGGCGACCAGCTCATCGCGATGCAGCGCAATCTCGGCTCGCTGTTCCAGAAGCTGCTCGGCTATCTGCCGCAGGCGCCGCGCGAGATGGAGATGGAGGTCAACAACATCTCCGATCCCAACCTGCTCTCGTACTTCGTCGCCTCGACGATGCGGTTGGAGACGGCGGACCGCCAGGCGATCCTCGAAGAGCGCGACACCGCGAAGCGGCTGCGCAAGCTCACGATGCTCATCACCAAGGAGCTCGAGGTCGTCGAGCTGGGCCACAAGATCCAGTCCGACATCCAGCGCGAGATGGAGAAGAACCAGCGCGAGTTCTACCTCCGCCAGCAGCTGCGCGCGATCCAGGAAGAGCTCGGCGAGACCGATCCGCAGCAAGCCGAGGCCAACGAGCTTCGGAAAAAGATCGACGAGGCGAACATGCCGGAGGACGTCAAGAAGGCGGCCGACCGGGAGCTGGACCGTCTCTCGAAAGTCCCGACCGCCTCGCCCGAGTACAGCGTGATCCGCACGTATCTCGACTGGCTCGCGCAGCTGCCGTGGAGCGTCTCGACCAGCGATCAGATCGACATCGCCCGCGCGCGCGAGATCCTCGACGAGGACCACTACGACCTCGAGAAGATCAAGGACCGCATCGTCGAGTACCTCGCGGTCGGCAAGCTCAAGAACAAGCTCACCGGGCCGATCCTGTGCTTCGTCGGGCCGCCGGGCGTCGGCAAGACGTCGCTCGGGCAGTCGATCGCGAAGGCGATGGGCCGCAAGTTCGTGCGCCTCTCGGTCGGCGGCGTGCGCGACGAGGCCGAGATCCGCGGTCACCGGCGTACGTACATCGGCGCGATGCCCGGGACGATCATTCGCGCGCTGCGCGACGCCGGGACGAACAACCCGGTGATGATGATCGACGAGATCGACAAGGTGGGCGGCGACTTCCGCGGCGACCCGCAGAGCGCGCTGCTCGAGGTGCTCGACCCCGAGCAGAACAACACGTTCCGCGACCATTACCTCGATCTGCCGTTCGACCTCTCGCGCGTGCTCTTCATCTGCACCGCGAACACGCTCGACTCGATCAGCGGCGCGCTGCGCGACCGCATGGAGATCATCAACCTCTCCGGTTACACCGAGCTCGAGAAGCTGCAGATCGCGAAGCGCTATCTCGTCCCGAAGCAGAAGAAAGCGAACGGGCTCAAGGAGGCGCAGGTTTCGATCACCGACGGCGCGCTCAAGCAGATCATCGTCGACTACACGCGCGAGGCCGGGGTTCGCAACCTCGAGCGCGAGATCGGCACGACGTTCCGAAAGGTGGCGCGCAAGGTCGCCGAAGAGCCGAAGTACCGGCTCAAGGTGAAGCCGGAGAACCTCGTCGACTTTTTGTCGAAACCGCGCTTCTACAACGAGGTGAAGCGGCGGACGGCGAGCGTCGGCGTCGCGACCGGGCTGGCGTACACGCCGGTCGGCGGCGACATCCTGTTCATCGAGACCAGCGCGATGCCCGGCAAGGGCAACTTCACGCTGACCGGCCAGCTCGGCGACGTGATGAAGGAGTCGGCCACGGCGGCGATCTCGTTCCTGCGCTCGCGCTCCTCGGAGCTCGGGCTCGCGGAGGACTGGTTCGCCAAGCACGACCTGCACATCCACATCCCGGCCGGCGCGATCCCCAAGGACGGTCCCTCCGCCGGCATCGCGATGGCGACCTCGATCGCTTCGCTGCTCACCGGCACGAAGGTCGACCCGGAGGTCGCGATGACCGGCGAGATCACGCTGACCGGGCAAGTCCTCCCGATCGGCGGCGTCAAGGAGAAGGTGCTCGGTGCGAAGCGGGCCGGCATCAAGAAGGTGCTGCTCCCGCGCCGCAACGAGATCGACCTCGAGGACGTGCCGAAGGAAGTCCGCGACACGATGGAGTTCGTGCTCGTCGACGAGCTCAGCGACGTGTTCGCCGCGGCGCTCGGCAAGCGGATGATCACGCCGGTGCTGCTCGGCGCGACCGAGACGAACGGCAAGCGCGCGAACAACGTCGTCGCGCTGCGCCCGAGCGCGAAGCGCGGCAACGCGCAGCGCTCGGCGCGCACGTCGCGCAACGGCACGTCGACCACCACGACCCCGAAGCGCGGCCGCTGACCGCCGTAGTGTCACCCTGACAGGCTCAGCGTGACACTGCGGTCGCGACTTTGTACAGCGTTCCGCGGTGATCGCTGCGCAGGGCTTCGTGCAGCGAGCGGGCCGCGTGATGCTCGAGCCCGGTGATCACGCGGCGTTCTTCGGCGTTGTCGTAGGCGGGCTCGGCGCGTTCGACGAGCCGGTCGAAGCGGCGGGGATTCATCAGCGCGTGGTCGAGCTCGTGGGCGAGGCCGAGCGCCGGTGACTGGCGGCCGTTGCCGACGCGCATCGCGCTGTGCGGATCCCACACGATCGTGTGCGAGCCGGGGAGATAGGCATCGCGGCCGTGGTGGTCGATGCGGATTCGGTGCGGCGTGCGGCTGCGCTCGGCTCGCTCGATGAGCGAACGGGCCGCCGGGTCGCGCGCGAGGTACGCGAACGCGGCGTCGACGTGACGCTGCGCGGAGAGCGGGATGGCGAGCGAGCCGTAGTGGACGGTGGCGGTTCTCATCGCGCCGGTCCATCACGCGATTGGATGGTCCGGCAAGATGCAACGGCGCAAGCCGTTCGCGTGTCGTCCCGACAGTGACCAGCTCGGCGATGGAACGGACGATCGAGGCAAGGCCACCGGGGATCGGGATCGCCCCGGTGCCGCGGCGCATCGCCGCGCGCCTCGACGCGCGGCTGGTGCTGGCGCTGATCGCCGTCTGGGTCCTGTGGGGCTCGACGTTCGCCGGGATGCGCTACGCGGTCGCCACGATGCCGCCGTTCGCGATGGCCTCGGCGCGCTTCTTGGTCGCGGGCGCGGTGCTCTACGGAATCTGCCTGCTCCGCGGCAAGGGCCGCGTCTCGCGCGACGACCTCGTGCGTGCCGCGATCACCGGGAGCTCGCTGCTGCTCTTCGGCAACGGGATGACCGCGTGGACCGTGCAGTACCTGCCGACCGGGATCAACTCGTTGCTGCTCTCCCTCTCACCGGTCTTCATGGCGATCATCGCGTTCGCGTGGGGCGGCGAGCGGCCGACCCGTCTCGCCGTGATCGGAATGGTCCTCGGCTTCGCGGGGCTCGCGTTGCTCCTCCAGCCGAAGGCGACGAGCGGGATCCCGCTGTGGCCCGCGATCGTCTCGCTGCTCGCCAGCGTCGCATGGTCGTTCGGCTCGATCTATCAGCGCCGCGCCGGAAAGAGCGGCAGCCTCGTCCTCGCGACAGCGCTGCAGATGCTGATCGGCGGCGCGCTGCTCGCGCTCGAGGCCGCGCTCTTCGGACAGTGGCAATCGTTCGACGTGCACGCGATCGCGCCGGCGTCGTGGGGCGGTTTCGCGTGGCTCGTCGTCTTCGGCAGCCTGTTCGGCTACAGCGCGTATCTCTACACGATGCAAAACGCGAGCACCGCGCTCGCCTCCACGTACGCGTACGTCAACCCGGTGGTCGCGGTGATCTTGGGGATGCTGCTCTTCCGAGAGCGCTTCACGCCGGTCGAAGCGCTCGCGAGCGCGATCATCATCGCCGGCGTCGCGCTGATGATGCTGCCCCGGCCGAGGCCGACGGCAGGCTGAGGCCTTACGTCGTCGGCGCTTCCTCCTGGGTGTGCGCCGCCATGAGCTCGGCGTGCGCCGCGTCGTCCGTGGGGACGTGCACGTCGAACGCGTCGATCTGGATGCTGCCCGGGATCGGGATCGGCAAGAACCCCACCTTCACCGTGCCGCTCGCGCGGAGCGTCACCTTGAACTCGAACAGCTCGGGCGCCGGCGCTTGCGCGGGCACTGTGCGGCAATCGTCTATCGTGGCGGTCACCGAGACGCCCGGCGTGACCTGAACCGTCGTGGTCTGTCCGTTCGCCACGCTCGCGATCGTCGACGTTTGGCCGAGCGGTGAGCTGAGCACGACGCTGAGGGATTCCGGAACGTTCTTTCCGCCCGACGAGTCGCGATCGACTTCGGTCGTGGCGCCGATCGCGACGCCGAGAAAGTGAAAGCCGGTAACGTGCGGGCCGAAAACGCGGTCTGCCATCGATGTCTCTCCTTGGTTGTCGTTGTGGGCGAGCGCGATTCGATGGCCGCCGTTAGTTTCCTTGTACGGAGAAGTTGAGCGAGCATGCGTGGGCGGCTCGGGCTCGGCCCGGCGAGAACAGGTCGAGGCCGAAGCCGGGATCCTCGCCGGCGAGCACCGCGGCGACGATCTCGCCGACGACGGGCGCGAACTTGTAGCCGTGTCCGGAGAAGCCGCCGGCGAGGGCTACGCGCGGATGCCGCGGATGCGCGCCGATGACGAAGTGCTCGTCGGGCGTCAGCGTGTACATGCACGGCGCCGCGCGGAGGAACGGTCCCGCGGCGGCGGGGACGAACGACGCGAGCGCCTCGCGGGCGACCGCGATCTCGCGGTCGCGCACGGTGCGGTCGAGCGTGTCGGGATCCGCGGCGACGCCGCTGCCGTGGTGCGCGGCTTTCGCGCCGACGCCGAAGTCCGGAAAGCCGTAGAGCATCCGCGCGCCGTCGCGCTCGACCGCGTAGACCGGTAACCGTTCGGGCGAGACCGCGTCGCGGTCGAGCGGCGCGAAGAAGAACTGCACGTTGCGCTCGACGCGCAGCGGGATCCCGAGATCCGGCGCGACCTTCGCGAACCACGCGCCCGCGCAGATCGCGAGCCGATCCGCCTCGAGGACCGTGCCGTCGTCCAGCCTCACGCGAACCTCGCCGTCGCCGGCGTCCCATCCGCCGACGCGCACGCCGAACCGTAGCTCCGCGCCGCGCTCGGCCGCATCGTCGAGATGCGCGCGAACACCCGCCTCGGGAAAGAGCGCGCCTGCGATCGCTTCGTAGACGCCAATCTCGTCGTCACGCGGCGTCACCATCGGAAACCGCGCGCGCAGCTCCGCCGCGTCGTACACCGCGTGCGCGAGCTCCCACCGCCGCGCGCTCTCCAGCGTTCCGGCGACGACCGGCGTCTCGGGGCGGCCGACGAACAGCCCGCCGGTCTGCGCGCGCAGCACCGTCCCGGTGCGGGCGGCCAGCGCGTCCCACAGCTCGTACGCGCGCCGCAGCAGCGGCACGTACTCCGGCGACTCGAAATACGCTTGCCGGATGATCCGCGTTTCGCCGTGTGAGGACCCGCGCGCGTGCGCGGGGCCGAACTGCTCGAGCCCGAGCACGCGCATCCCGCGCGCGGCGGCGTGCGCGGCGACCGCGCTCCCCATCCCGCCGAGCCCGAGCACGATCGCGTCGTAGCGCGCGCTCATCGCACCACGATCGTCCCCGCCGGGCCGCCGAGCACCTCGCCGACGATGGCGACGCCGTCCAGATCGGCGAGATCTTCGAGTATGCGCCGCGCGCCGTCCGGCGCGATCGCGATCAGCAATCCGCCCGACGTCTGCGCGTCGGAGAGCGCGATGCGGTGCGCTTCGCCGACGCCGTCCGCATACGTGGTGAACGCTGCATGCTCGGCGAAGTTGTCACGCGTCCCGCCCGGCACGGCGTCCTGCGCGATGAGATCCAGCACGCCCTCGAACAGCGGCACGCGCGCCGCGTCGATCGCGAGCGCGACGCCCGAGGCGCGCGCCATCTCGGCGCCGTGGCCGATCAGCCCGTAGCCGGTCACGTCGGTGCAGCCGTGCGCGCCGTGCGCGAGCATCGCGCGCGAAGCGCGATCGTTCAAACGCACCATCGACGCGATCGCCGGAGCGAGCGCCGCGTCGTCGATCATGTCGCGCTTGCGCGCGGTGGTCAGGATGCCCGTCCCGACGGGTTTGGAGAGAAGCAGCAGATCGCCGGGACGGGCTCCGCCGTTGGTAACTATCGCGCGGTCGGAAATGGTTCCCGTGACCGCCATCCCGTATTTCGGCTCGTCGTCCTTCACGGTGTGGCCGCCGAGGATCACGACGCCCGCCTGCGCCGCGACGGCGGCGCCGCCGTCGAGGATGCGCGCGAGCGTCTCGGTGCCGAGCTCTTCGACCGGAAACGCCGCGATGTTCAGCGCGGTGAGCGGCGTTCCGCCCATCGCGTACACGTCGCTGAGCGCGTTCGCCGCGGCGATCCGGCCGAAGTCGTACGGATCGTCGACGACGGGCGTGAAGAAGTCGACGGTCTGGACCAGCGCCAGACCGGCGGCGAGGCGGTAGACGCCCGCGTCGTCGCTGGTCGAAGGGCCGACGAGGACGTTCGGGTCGGTCACGGGCGGCAAGCGGCGCAGGACCTGCGCCAGGTCGGCGGCGCCGACTTTGCTCGCTCAACCCGCGCAGTTCGAGTACGCCGTCAACCGGATCTGCCGACCGGACAACTCCATCGAGGCTCCGAATACACCGCGCAACGCCGAACGTCCGCCGGAGAGAGCGTGTCGAAGAGCCTGCTGTTCATCCCGGGTCCCGTCACCGTCGCCGAGCCGGTTCTGCTCGCGACGGCGCAGCCGATGATCGACCACCGCGGGCCCGAGTTCAAGGCGCTGCTGGAGTCGATCGCCCGCCGCATGCGCCCGATCTTCGGGACCGAGTCGGCCGACGTGCTGATCCTGGGCTCGTCCGGAACGGGCGGGCTCGAAGCCGCGGTCGGGAACCTGTTCGGGCCCGGGGACCGCGTCCTGGCGTGCCCGATCGGCGTCTTCGGCCAGCGGCTCATCGCGATCGCGCGCACCTTCGGCTGCGAGGTCGAGGTGCTCGAGACCCCGTGGGGCGCGGCGACCGATCCGGCCGCGCTGCGTGCGCGGCTCGACGCGCCGGGCGGCAAGCCGTTCGACGGGGTCTTGCTGACGCACAACGAGACCTCGACCGGCGCGCAGAACGACATGGCGGCGCTCGCCGAGGCGATCCGCGGTCACCGGGCGTACACCGTCGTCGACTCGGTCAGCGGGCTCGCCGCCTCGCCGTTCCGGATGGACGAGTGGGGCTTCGACGTCGTCGTCACCGCCTCGCAGAAAGCGCTCGCGGTCCCGCCCGGCATCGCGATGGTCGCCGTCGCGAAGCGCGCATGGGAGCGGATCGACGCGAACGTCGGGGCGCAGCGGTTCTACTTCGACCTGCGCAAGGCGCGTGAGTTCGAGGCGATCGGGCAGACGCCGTGGACGCCGCCGGTCTCGATCGTCTTCGGCCTCGACGCCGGGCTCGACGAGTTCGAGCGCACCGGCGCGGAGGCCGTGCACGAGCGGCACGCGCGGTACGCCCGCGCGATCCGCGCGTGCGCCGAAGCGCTCGGGCTGCGCATCTTCTCGCGCGAGGGCGCGCACTCGCCGACGGTCGTCGCGATCGAGCTGCCGGCGGCGATCGACGGCGACGCGATCCGCAAGGCGCTGCGCGAGTCGCGCGGCGTCGTGATCGGCGGCGGCCAGAAAGAGCTCAAGGGAAAGATCGTGCGCATCGGCACGATGGGCGATCTGACGCAGACCGACGTCCTCGGCGCGCTCGGCGCGCTCGAGATCGCGCTGCTCGAAGCGGGCGCGCCGGTGCGGGTGGGCGCCGGCGTCCAGGCCGCGCTCAAGGTCTTCATCGAAGCGGACCAGCCCGCGGCGGTGTGAAGGAACGCCTTTGTTCGACGAAGCACTTTTCCTGAATCTCGCGTAGGTCCCCCGTTCTGACGCCCGTGTTGCGACACGTCCCAGGAGGTCGACCGCTTTGCACGACTTGATTCAGCAAATCGTCAGCGGTCTTGCCACGGGCTCGATCTTCGCCAGCCTCGCGCTCGCGCTGGTCCTGATCTACCGGGCGATGGGGATCATCAACTTCGCGCAGGGCGAGATGGCGATGTTCAGCACGTTCATCGCCTGGCAGCTCGCGCAGATGGGGATGCCGCTTTGGCTCGCCTTCGCGGTGACCGTCGTGATCTCGTTCGGCGGCGGCGTGCTGCTGGAGCGGATCGTGATCCGTCCGGTCGAGCGAGCCGACCAGCTCACCGTCGTCATCGTGACGCTGGGTCTGTTCATCGCCTTCAACGGGCTCGCCGGCCTGTTCTGGGGCTACATCGTCAAAGATTTCCCGACGCCGTTCCCGACCACGCCGCTGCAGATCGGCGGCGTCGCGTTCAGCGCGCAGGACGTCGGCGTGATCGTGGTCTCGATCGTCACGCTGGGTCTCATCTCGCTGTTCTTCCAGAAGACGAAGCTCGGGCTGGCGATGCGGGCCGCGGCGCTGTATCCCGAGCAGAGCCGCGTGCTGGGGATTCGCGTCGGCTGGATGCTCGCGCTCGGATGGGGGCTCGCGGCCGCGGTCGGCGCGATCTCCGGGATCATGATCGCCCCGATCGTGTTCCTCGATCCGAACATGATGCAGAGCGTGATCGTCTACGCGTTCGCCGCCGCGGTGCTCGGCGGGATCGAGAGCCCGATCGGCGCGGTCGTCGGCGGGCTCGTGCTCGGCGTGGTGATCAACCTGCTCGGGACCTACGTCGAATGGATCGGCAACGAGCTGCGGCTGGCGGCCGCGCTCGCGATCATCGTCATCGTGCTGGTCGTGCGCCCGGCCGGGCTGTTCGGCCGCGTGACGGTGCAGCGCGTCTAGTGGGTTCGACTGCGTCGAACCCGTCGCGTTCGCGCTTCGCGCGAGCCGCCGCGGCGGTCGGGGTCGCGGTGGTGATCCTTGCGGTTTTGCCGTGGCTCGTTCCGTCGTTCCTGGTGTTCGATTTCATCTACGTCGGCGCGTACGCGATCGCGATCTTGGGGCTGGTGATCCTGACCGGGATGAACGGGCAGATCTCGCTGGGCCACGGCGCGTTCATGGCGCTCGGCGGCTACGTCGTCGCGATCCTCGCGCACAGCCTGGGCTGGCCCTATTGGGTCGGCGTTCCGCTGGCGGCGGTCGCGAGCGGCGTCGCCGGACTGTTCATCGGGCTGGTCGCGCTGCGGCTGGCGGGCGTGTATCTCGCGCTGGCGACGTTCTCGCTCGCCGTCGCGACGCCGTCGTTTCTCAAGCACTACAAGAGCATCACCGGCGGCTTCGGCGGGATGTCGCTCGCGCCGGTGCAGGCACCCGCCGGCGTCCCGCTCGACGGGCAGCATTGGCTGTACTACGTCACCTGGGCGGTCGCCGGCGCGCTGTTCCTGATCTCGGCGCTCATGGTCCGCGGGAAGTTCGGGCGCGCGCTGCGCGCGCTGCGCGACAACCCGATCGCCGCCGTCTCGTTCGGCGTGAACCCGTACTTCTACAAGACGCTCGCGTTCGGCTGGAGCGCCGTGCTGGCCGGGATCGCCGGCGGCTTCCTCGCGATCCCGACCGCGTTCGTCAGCCCCGACACCTTCACGTCGGCGCTCTCGATCACGCTGTTGATCGGCGCGGTGCTCGGCGGGATCTCGACGTTCTGGGGCGCGCTGGTCGGCGGGATCCTGGTCGAGTTCCTGCCGCTGGTCGCGCAGCAGGTCAACGCCGCGGCGCCGAGCGTCGTGTACGGCGTCGCGCTCATCCTCGTCATGCTCTTCGTCCCCGACGGGATCGTCGGGGGCGTGCTGCGATCGATCCGCCGTTTCAGCCCCGCGCCGCCGCAGCCGGCGCTCGAGACGTCCACCACACCGTCACCCACACCCATCACGGTCAGCCCACAGCCGCGCGAGTAGCGCAGTCGAGGAGGTAGGAATGACATCATCCGTCAGAAAGGCCGCGAGCGGTCTCTTCGCCGCGGTGTTCGCGCTCGCCGTCACGGGGAGCACGGTCGCCCCTGTCGCGGCCGCCGACCCCGGTGTCTCCGACACCGAGATCGTGCTCGGCGGGACGCACCCGTACAGCGGTCCGGCATCGGCGTACGGCGCCATCGGAAAAGGCATCGCCGCGTACTTCAGCTACGTGAACGACCACGGCGGCGTCTACGGGCGCAAGATCAAGTACATCGACAAGGACGACGGCTACAGCCCGCCGCAGGCGGTGCAGCTCGTCCACCAGATGGTCGAGCAAGATCACGTGTTCGCGATCTTCGACACGCTCGGCACCGCGGTCAACACCGCGCTGCGGCCGTACCTGAACCAGAACGGCGTGCCGCAGCTCTTCGTCGCGACGGGTGCGTCGACGTGGGGCCACGACTACCAGAAGTTCCCGTGGACGATCGGCTGGCAGCCGGACTACCAGGCTGAAGCGATCCTGTACGCTCAGGACATCCTGCGCGACCATCCCAAGGCGAAGATCGGCGTGCTGTACCAGAACGACGACTACGGCGAGGATTACAACAACGGGTTCAAGCGCGGTCTGGGCAGCCATCAGAACATGATCGTGAAGATGGCGTCGTACGAGACGAGCGATCCGAGCGTCGGCTCGCAGATCGCGACGCTCAAGGCGTCGGGCGCCGACACGCTGATGATCTTCGCGACGCCGAAGTTCGCGATCCAGGCGATGGTGCTGACGGCGCAGCAGTCGTGGCACCCGACGATCTATCTCAACAACGTCTCGAACGCGATCCCGTACATGCAGGCGGCGGCGAAGGCCGGCGGACAGGCCGCGGTCAACGGCGTCATCACGACGTACTACCTGAAAGACCCCGCCAACCACGCGCGCTACGGCGGCGATGCCGGCATGAAGCTCTACAACGAGATCATGGCCAAGTATCTGCCGGCGGCCGACAAGGACGACGGCAACTTCCTGTACGGCGTCTCGATCGCGTACACGATGGTGGACGTGCTCAAGCGCGCCGGCAAGGATTTGACCCGCAAGAAGGTCATGGACGTCGCGACCAACCTGGTCGAGAAGGACAACCCGCTGGTCTATCCCGGCGTGGTGATCCGGACCTCGTCGAAGTTCCGCTACCCGATCACGCAGATGATCGCGGCGAAATGGCTCGGCAGCGACTGGTCCCCGACCGGCGTCCTGGTCGACACGCGCTCGATCACGATGGCGGAGAAGTAGCTCGCGTTGCCGGCGCTGCTCTCGGTTCGCGATCTGACCATCCGGTTCGGCGGGATCACCGCGCTGAGCGAGGTGTCCTTCGACGTCGCCGAAGGGCACATCACCGGACTGATCGGACCGAACGGCGCCGGCAAGACGACCTGCTTCAACTGCATCACCCGGCTCTACCAGCCGACGTCCGGCGAGATCCGGTTCAAGGACGAGGACCTGCTGCGGTGCCCGCCGCAGCAGGTCGCGCGCAAGCGCATCGCGCGGACGTTCCAGAACGTCGCGCTGTTCGACCACATGACGGTGCTCGAGAACGCGCTGGTCGGATACCACACCCGCTTTCCGAGCGGGTTCGGCGCGTACGGCGGTGAGGCGGCGGCGACGGCCGAGGCGCTGGACGTCTTGCAGCGACTCGGCCTGGCGAGCGTCGCGCACCGGCCGGCGCGCGGTCTGCCGTTCGGCGTGCGCAAGACGGTCGAGCTGGCGCGCGCGCTGATGGTGCGCCCGGAGTTGCTGCTGCTCGACGAGCCGGCCGCGGGGCTGAGCCACGACGAAGTTTCGGCGCTCGGCGACTCGATCAAGCGCATCGCGCGCGAGTTCGACACGACGATTCTGATGGTCGAGCACCACATGGCGCTCGTGATGCGCGTCTCGGACCACATCGTCGTGCTGGCGTCGGGAAAGAAGCTTGCCGACGGCCCGCCCGACGCCGTCCGACGGAATCCGGCGGTGATCGAAGCATATTTGGGCGCGGTCTGACGATGCCGCTGCTGGAGACCCAGGCGCTGCGCGCGCGCTACGGCCAGATCGAGGCGGTCCACGGCGTCGACATCGTCGTCGAGCGCGGCGCGATCGTCGCGCTGCTCGGCGCGAACGGCGCCGGCAAGACCAGCACGCTGCGCGCGATCACCGGCACGATCAAGACCGAGGGGACGGTGCTCTACGACGGCGTCCCGCTGCAGCGGCGCACGCCGGAAGACGCCGCGCGCGGCGGGATCGCGCACGTCCCCGAAGGCCGCGGCACGCTGAGCTCGCTCACGGTCTGGGAAAACCTCACGCTGGGCGCCTACACCAAGAGCGCGAAATCGGCGCGCGAGACGTACGCGCGCGTCGCTTCGTATTTTCCGTGGCTCGAAGAGCGCAAGCACCAGAACGCCGGCACGCTGAGCGGCGGCGAGCAGCAGATGCTCGCGATCGCGCGCGCGCTGATGATGCAGCCGTCGCTGATGCTGCTCGACGAGCCGTCGCTCGGGCTCGCGCCGCTGATCGTGCGCCAGATCTTCGAGATCCTGCGGCAGATCAACAAAGACGACGGCGTGAGCATCCTGGTCGCCGAGCAGAACGCGACCGTCGCGCTCGCCGCCGCCGACCACGCCTACGTCCTCGAAGCCGGCCACGTCGCCGTGCACGGCGCCGGCGACGAGCTCATGCGCGACGACCGCGTCCGCCGCTCGTACCTCGGCTACTGAAAAAAGAAGAGCCCTCCGCATCGCGGAGAGCCCTTCGATCGTTCGCCGGTTCGGCTGTTAATGGAACCAGGTGTTGGTGTCGAGGTGGAACGTGCCGATGACGTCCCAGGAGCCGACGTGGATCGCGTTGGGAGCGACGAACGGCGTTCCCTGCGGCACCGAGTGGAAGTCGGAGTGCCGCATGGCGAGCGTGAACCCAGGGCTGAAGCGCTTGCTGAGCTGGTACACCAGCGCGGAAGTCCAGCGGTACGGCTGGCCCGTGGTGACGCCGTAGGCGCCGAAGAGCCCCGGGTTCTCGTAGAAGTTCAGCGCGCCCCAGCGCTCGTTCAGCAAGAACGTCGTGCCGTGGCGCGGGTCGACGGGATAGATCCAGCTGATGCCCTGCGTCGTCTCCCACAGCTTGCTCTTGCCGGGGACTTCGTCGTAGTAGCCGATCGTGTTCGCGTTCGGCGCGGCGAAGTTGCAGCCGGTGATCTGGTTGTGCGGGAGATGCGTGTTCGCCGTGAGGTTCCCCGCGCTGCACTGGATGGCGACGTGGTGATCGACGTTCTGCGCGTCGATCGTCTCCGCGAACGAGAACTGGCTGTTCCAGAGGTCGCGCCACGGCTTGGTCGTGTACGTCAGACCGGCGTAGCCGAAGTGGTGCTCGGTCGAGCTGACCGTGCAGTTGGCGCCGGTCGACTGCCCATTGTTGTTGCAGAGGAACGGAACGGTGCTCACGCCGGTCGCGCCGTTGGTCCAGATGCGGTGGCGGAACGAGTCGCCGACGTCGAGCGTGACGTAGCGGTCGAACTGGTAGGTCGCGTGGTACTGCAGCAGGATGTCGCGGCTGTCGCTCGGGCAGACGCGGACGGTCGGGTTCGTCGGTGCCGCAGGATTCGGCTGAAGCACGCACTCGAGCGGCTGGTTCAGCGTGCCTTCGGTGACGCGGTCGAACAGCAGGTTGAGCTTGCGGGTGACCGGGATGCGGATCGTGCCGCCGATGTCGAGCGGGTCGTAGCGGTTGACCGGGCTCAGACCCGTCACCGGCAGCGCGTTCCGGTTGCCGTAGTACGCCGGCTGCGTGAACGTCACCACGAAGTCGAGGATCGGATAGTGGCCGAGCGGCGGCGGGGCCGATTGCGTCTGCGTCGGGCCGCTGGACGGGCTCTGCGGGCCGGCCGGGGTCGACGGCGACGAGGGGCCGGGGTTCGTCGTGCCCGCGGGCGACGCGGACGGATTAGGGGTGGCTTGCGCGACGACCGGCGTGGCCGGCGCCGCGGATTGGTCGACCGCGGCGGTATCGGCTTGCGCGACCGCCGTAGAGCCGAGGAGCAGCGCTGCGATCAGCGCCGCGGAAATGGTCGGGACTCGCACCGTTTATGCCTCCACGGTTTCAAGGGCTGAAATGCCGACTCCACGCGAAAACCCGGGACGCTGCTTCCTTTCGCATCTCGTCCTGGTCGGCGCGTGGGCGAAAACTCTACCCTCCGAATGAGTTATGCAAGGAGTAGCATCCGCAAAGGACCCTTGTCAAATGGAATGGGCGTACCTTGCGTCTTTTGAAAGTAAGGTAGAGGGACCAACGGCCTATCCGATAAGCGCTCTTTTCCGATCCCAGGGCGCGGCCGGCGGGTGCGCGAAGGGCCCGCGCCGGAGGAATCCTGCATCGTGAGCCTAGCTGTCCACGACGGCGTCGCCGTGCTGCGGATCGAGAACCCGCCGGTGAACGCACTCGGTCCGCGCTCGGTCGCGCCGCTCCTCGCCGAGCTGGAGGCGGTTCGAGCCGAAGCGGGGGTCACCGCGGTCGTGCTGACCGGCGCGAACGGCACCTTCAGCGGCGGCGCCGACATGAAGGGCTTCGGCGAGAACCCGCCGCCGCGCCCGAACGCGCGCGATCTCATCGACACGCTGGAAGCCTCCGAGAAGCCGGTCGTCGCGGCGATCGAGGGCGTCGCGATGGGAGGCGGGCTCGAGGTCGCGCTCGGATGCGACTACCGGGTCGCGGCGCCGTCCGCGCGGCTTGCCTTCCCGGAGATCAAGCGCGGCCTGCTGCCCGGCGCGGGCGGGACGCAGCGCGCGCCGCGTTTGATCGGCGTTCGCGCGGCGCTCGAGCTGATCGTCGGCGGTGAGCCGGTCGGCGCGGCGCGCGCGAAGGAGATCGGCCTCGTCGACGCCGTCGAGGGCGATCCGCTCGGTGCGGCGATCGCGCTCGCGCGGTCCCTCGCCGGGCAGCCGCGGCGGCGGATCGGCGCGATGACCGCGCAGCCGGACGACGCCGCGTTCGCCGAAGCGCGTCGGCGTGCGCAGCCTGAGGCGCGCGGCGGGCTCGCGGAGCAGCGCGCGATCGCGTGCGTCGCGGACGCGGTCGATCTGTCGTTCGCCGAAGGACTCGCGCGCGAGCGCG
>DATHLN010000041.1:0-13141 GCA_035488115.1 Candidatus Limnocylindrales bacterium
GTAGGACGTGCTGCTCGCGCTGACGTTCGCCGCCTACACGGTCACCCTCGACGGACGTGTCGTGCTTCCGCGGGCGCACGCGGCCGTTGCGAGCGGGCACGTCCTGCTTCCGGTCCGCGCGCTCGGCGAGGCGCTCGGCGCGGACGTCGGCTACGACGGTCGCGCGCACACGATCACCGTGCAGCGCGGCGCGCACGTCGCGACGATCCCCGCGCGCGGAGCGGTGCGCATCGTGAACGGACGCGCCTATGCGCCGCTGCGCGCGGTCGCCACCGCGTTCGGTCTGGGCGTCGGATACGAGGCTCGCACACGGACCGTGGCGCTCGATGACCGCGTCTCGGCACCGAAACCGGCGTTCGTCGCGGCGCCGGCCGGGAATGACGTGCCGCCGATCGCGGTGACGTTGCAGCCGAGCGCGAACGCTCGCGTGCACGAGGCGTATCCGGCGATCTCCGCGCGGTTCGCCGGCGCGGCGTCGATCGATCCGCGTTCGGTGCACCTCATCGTCGACGGCAACGACGTCAGCGGGCTCGCCGCGGTGATCGGGGATCAAGTGCTGTTCACGCCGCGCACGGCGTTTTCACCGGGAACCCATACGGTCTCGCTCACCGCGCGGGACGCGCGGGGAATCCCGCTCGTGCAGCAGTGGTCGTTCGACGACACGTTCGAGTTCGTCACCATGCCGATGCCGCCGCCGACGCCGTTCCCGATCACCGCGATCTGGATCGATCGCTGGATCGTCCCCGGGACGAACACGTTCGACGTCTACGTCGAGGGCGCGCCCGGGATCACCGGCTACGTCGCGGTCGACGGTGTCGGGTCGTATTTTCCGTTGATGGTCTACAGCGCGAACGCGTACGTCGCGCACGTCTACGTCCCGAACGGCGTGAACGAGCCGTATGCGCGCGTCGCGGCGCGCGTCACGCTACCGAACGGCGACACGCAGACCATCCTGCTGCCGCAGCGGCTTTCGATCATCACGCCGCCGATCGTGCGTCCCACGCCGACGCCGGTGCCGATCTACCGCGCCGCGCCACGCCGCCCGCTCGGCGTTCCGTCCGCGTCGCCGACGCCGCTGCGGCCGCGATTCGAGCGCCCGACGCCCACGCCGACTGCGACGCCGCTGCCGACGGCTCGTCCGACCGCGACGCCGTCGCCGCGGCCGGCGCCGGTGCGTACGCGCGTGCCGCTGCGGCGGCCTTCGCCCACGCCGTCGCCGCAATAGCGGCGTGCTGCCGAGTACCATCCTTCGACAGGCTCAGGATGACATCGTGGCGTGCGACGGTTCGGCGGTTTCGGCGGTTCGGTGGTCGATGGTTCAGCGCAGGGCGGCTAGCGCTTCCGGTAAGGTGATCGTTCCTTCGTAGAGGGCGCGGCCGACGATCGCCGCGTCGACGTTCTCCGGGGCGGCGTCGCGCAGCGCGAGCAGGTCGTCGATGGTGCGGGCGCCGCCGCTCGCGGTGATGCGCACCGGCGCGAGGGCGGCGACGTGCGCGAGCGCTTCGACGTCGTAGCCGGCGCCGGTACCGTCGCGCGCGATCTCGGTGTAGACGATTCGCTCGATCCCCCAGCCGTGCACCGTGCGGACGAGGTCGTCGCGCGAGGCCGGCGTGTCGGCGAGCCAGCCGCGCGTCGCGACGCGGTCGCCGCGCGCGTCGATCCCCGCAACGATCCGCGCGCCCCAGCGCGCCACCATCGCGCGCACCTCGTCCGGCCGCTCGACGAGCAGCGTCCCGATCACCACCGCGTGCACTCCGGCCTCGAACCGCGCGGCGACGTCGTCCGCCGAGCGAATCCCGCCGCCCGTCTGCACCGGCACGCCGGCCGCGGCGCAGATCGCGCGCAGCGCCGCCTGGTTCTCGCCGGTGCCGAACGCGCCGTCGAGGTCGACGACGTGGAGCGCCCGCGCGCCGTCGCGCACGAACGCGCGCGCCCTCGCGACGGGATCGGCGTCGTAGCGCGTCTCGCGCGAGAGATCGCCGCGCTCGAGCCGTACGGCGTGCCCGCCGCGGAGGTCGATTGCGGGATAGAGGGTGAGCGCTCTCAACGGCACGATATCGACGCACCCTTCGACAAGCTCAGGGTGACCGCGAAGCGCACGGTGACCGCGAAGCGCACGGTGACCGCGAAGCGCACGGTGACCGCGGAGCTCACGCGGCGGCGATGCGGAGGAAGTTGTCGAGCAGGCGGGCGCCGGTCGTGCGGCTCTTCTCCGGGTGGAACTGCGTCGCCATCACGTTGTCGCGCGCGACGATCGCCGCGAAGCGCTCGCCGTACTCGCACGACGCGACGAGCGAGTCGGTGTCGGCGACGCGGTACGAGTGCAGGAAGTACGCCCACGCGCCGCTCGCGATCCCGTCGACGAACGGGTGCGTGCGCTCGATCACCAGATCGTTCCAACCCATGTGCGGGACGCGGGGCGCCCCGGTGAAGCGGCGTACGTGCCCGGGTACGATGTTGAGACCGGCAGCCCCGCCGTACTCGTCGCTCGAGGCGAACAGCACTTGCATACCGACGCAGATCCCGAGGAACGGCCGCCCCGCGGCGATCGTCCGGCGAATCGCTCCGTCCAGCCCCCGCTCGCGCAGCGCGTCCATCGTCGCCGCGAAGGCGCCGTCACCCGGCAGGATCGCCGCCCCGGCGCGCTCGACGTCGCCGGCGTCTTCCGTCAGCGCGAAGGACGCCCGGCGCCGCTCCAGCGCGGCGAGCAGCGAGCCGACGTTCCCGCCGCCGTAGTCGATCACCGCGATCCGTGGAGCCATGGGCTGTTGCGTTCTCTCGCCTGCGCCGCGTTGCTTGCCGCCGCGCTCGCCGGCTGCAGCGGCGGCGGCTCGACGACCGCCGCGCCGATGGTGCAGCCGCCGTCGGTCGGCGTCGGCGTCACGCCCGGGACGCCCCCGCCGACGAACCCGCCCGCGACGCCGACGCCGGTGCCGACCGCGACGCCGGTCCCCACCGCGACGCCCGTCCCGGCGCCGACGGCCGATCCCGCCTTGCACGCCCCCTCAGGCTTCATCGTCAGCAAGATCGCTTCGGTCGGCTCCGCGCGCGAGCTCGCCGCGCTGCCGAACGGCGACCTCATCGTCGGCACCAGCGGCGCGAACGTAATCATCGTGCCGAACGCGGAGAGCGCGGGCGCGGCGGGCGCGCCGGTGACGTTCGCGGCGATGCCCGACACGCCGGCACAAGGCGTCGCGTACGGCGGCGGCTTCGTCTTCGTCGCGACCAACAAAGGCGTCTACCGGATCCCGTACACGACCGGCGCGCACAGCGGGACGCCCGCGCAGATCGCCTCGGTGCGCACCGGCTCGATCGCACCGAACTCCGACGGCGACGTCCACGTCACCAGCTCCGTCGCGGTCAGCGGCTCGACGCTCTACGTCGGCGTCGGCTCGTCGTGCAATGCTTGCGCGGAGGTCGATCCGACGCGCGCGACCGTGCAGAAGATGGCGCTCGACGGCACCGGGATGACGACGCAGGCGCGCCGCTGGCGAAACCCGATCGCGCTCGCGACCGATCTGGCCACCGGCAACGTGTGGGCCGGCGGCGCGGGACAAGACAGTCTACCGCAAGGGCATCCGTACGAGTTCATGGACCCCGTCTCGACGCGCAACGCGCCCGCCGACTACGGCTGGCCCGATTGCGAAGAGAACCACGTCGCGTACGCGCAAGGTGCGAACTGCACGAACGTCGTCGTCCCGATGCTCGAGTTCCCGGCGTACTCGACGATCATCGGCGCGGCGTTCTACCCGGCCTCGCAGGGCGGCCCGTACACGTTCCCGGCGGCGTGGCGCGGCGGTTTGTTCGTCGGCATGCACGGCTCGTGGCACGCGGCCAACGGCGTCCCGGTCGATCCGCCGCACGTCGCGTTCGTGCCGTTCTCGGGTGCGACGCCGGCGCGCGCGGTGAACTGGAACGATCCGACCGCGCAGTGGAACGACTTCTTCACCGGATTCCAGAACGCCGGCGGCGCGCGCGTCGGGCGCGTCACCGGCGTCGCCGTCGGCGCGCAAGGGAGTCTGTTCGTCGCGGACGACGCGGCCGGCGCGATCTACCGCATCCGTCCCGCCGGAACCGCGGCCTCGAGCGTGCGCCGCTGATGCGCGCTCGCGCCGTGCTCGCATTCGCCGCGGCGTGCACGCTGCTCGCACCGGCGCTGCACGCACCCGTGGCGCGCGCGGCGCCGTCGGCGCCGCTGACCGTACCGTCCGGGTTCGCCGCCGAGCGGATCGCGAGCGTCCCCGGCGCGCGGGAGCTCGCGGTCGCGCCGAACGGCGATCTGTTCGTCGGGACGTCCGGCAACGCGATCTACGTCGTCCCCGACGCGGAGAAGAGCCCGGGCGAGCCGCGCAAGTTCGCGACGTTCGACGACCGCCCGATGGCGGGCGTCTTCCTCGACGGCGAGACGCTCTACGCCGGCGGGCAGTTCGGCGTCTACCGCATCCCGTACCGGACCGGCGACCGCGAGGCGCGCGCCGCGCCGCAGAAGATCGCGAGCGTGCGCACGGGCGGCGGGCGCGGTCATTCCACGACGACGGTGGTGGTCTCGAAAGGCGTGCTCTACGCGAGCGTCGGCTCATCGTGCAACGCGTGCGAGGAGAGCGATGCGACGCGCGCGACGGTGCAAGCGATGGCGCCGGACGGCAAGAACATGCACGCGCGCGCCGTCGACATCCGCAACGCGATCGCGCTCGCGGTCGACCCGCAGAGCGGCGGGGTGTGGGCCGGCGTCGCCGGGCGCGACGATCTCGAGCACGGCCATCCGTACGAGATCTTCGACGACGTGACGGCGCACGCGGGGACGCCCGACTACGGCTGGACGAAGTGCTACGACGACCGCAAGCCGATCGGCGGCGCGAGCTGCGCGAACGTCACGCTCCCGAAGGTGGTCTTCCCCGCCTACGACACGCCGATCGGCGCGGCGTTCTACCCGGCCGATCCCAAAGGCGCGTACGCGTTTCCCGCGAGCTACCGCGGCGGCGTCTTCGTCGCGCTCCACGGCTCGTGGCACCAGCCGCCGGTCGCGCCGCGCGTCGCGTTCGTCCCGTTCAAGGGCAGTGAGCCCGCGAAAGCGGTCGACTGGTCGAATCCGGCCGCGCAGTGGACCGAGTTCGGCGGCGGCTGTCAGAGCGCCGACGGGTCGCGCGCGTGCCGCCCGACCGGCGTCGCGGTCGGCAACGACGGCTCGCTCTTCGTCGGCGACGACCTGAACGGCGCCGTCTACCGCATCCGCCCGGTACGCCGCTGAACGCGCGGCCCGCCGCTCAGCGCTTTCCGGCGACGAGCTCGAGAGCTTCCTCGCGCGTCTCGCGGAAGTGGGCGTCGCGGATCGACGCCGCGTGGGTGAGCCACTCGTTCGGCTGGCGCGGAGGGACGATCGCGACGGTCGCGCCGTAGCGCAGCGAGCGCCGCACGAACAGCACGATCTCACCGGCGATCATCGGGTCGACCGCGCCCGCGCCGGACAGGTCGACGACGATGGGCCGGCCTTTCGTGATCTTCGCCGCCTCGAGCACCGCGTGCACCTCGGGATAGCGCGGCAGGTTGAGCTCGCCCTCGAACGTGATGACCGCCGGGTCCATCAGGCGCCTCCCTCGCTGCGAGAGATCATGTGGGGCGGAACATCGGCGCCGAGGCGAAGCGCTCCTTCAGGAACCGGCCGTTCGCCAAGAGCGCCTGCGCGTCGTCGGAAGCGGCGTTCTGTGCGATCTCGCGCATCTTCGCGGCGAGGACGGTGAGCTGGTCGACGACGATCTGCCGCGCCGTCTTCCCACCCTCGATCGGCGCGGTGTTGCGGTACGCCGCGGGAACCGCGAGATACGCGTTCAGCGTGTCGGGGAGATACGTCGTCGCGGTCGCGCGCACGTCGTTGAACGCCGCGTCCGCGGCACCGTGCGAGGCGAGGCGCGGCAGCACCGTCGCGACGTCGCCGGCGATCTCCGCGACCAGCTTCGCGATGTCGGGCGGAAAGCGCCGCTGCGCCTCCGCGGCGAGCCGCCCGACTCCGTCCACGACGTCCTTGACGTTCATCGCCGGATCGAGCTGCGTCTGCAGCTCGCCGCCGTCGCGCGCCGCGAGCGCGCCGATCCCGTAGCTCCCGGCGACGATCACGTACCACAGATCGTGGATCGCGCCGGCGAAGTACGCGCCGAGCGCGATCAGCGCGAGCACGCTGCCGGTGATGTTGCGGTTGCTGTAGACGTAGATCGGCAGCCTCACTGGTAGCCCCGGATCTCCTTGAAGATCTCCGCGAGCGACTCGGAGCGCGCGTCGAACTCGCGCCCGCCGGTCAGATCGGCGATCCGCTGGAGCTCCTTGGGGCTCGCCTCGCCGATGAAGATCGGGAAGATGTGGATGCGGCGGCCGTAGTCGGGCAGCGCGCGCCACTTTCGCTCGAACTGGTCGTACTCGTCGCCGCGGTTGTTCTCGCCGTCGGTCATCAGCACGATCGACGCGTAGCGCCCGGCGTCCGTGGGCTGGTCGCGCACCGCCTCGTTCAGCGCCGCCTCGAGCGCGCTGTAGATCGCGGTGTTCCCGCCCGCCTGGAGCGAGTCGGCCAGCTTGCGCACGCCTTCGTAGACGGCGGGATCGTTCACGCGCGCCATCTCGAAGGTCTGATCGATCTCGACCGACTCGCTGAAGGTGAGGATCGTGATCTTCTCGCGGTTCGCGAAGCGCGCGAACTGCCCGGTGAGCGAGTCGTCGCCGCCGGCGAGGACGTCGAGCGCCTCGCGCACGCGCTGGATCCGGCTCTTGCCGGTGCCGTCCTCGTTGTCCATCGAGCCGGTCTTGTCGAGCACGTAGAACGAGTGCGCCGGGACGCGGTCCTGGTTCAGGAACCGCAGCAGCAGCTGCTGCACCGACGCCGCCGACGCGGGGAACGCCGTCTCTTGCAGGATCGGCGGATACGGCGCGCTCGCGACCGACGTGTCGACCGGGCGGCGGTACGTCGTCTCGGCGATGCGCTTCTGCACGTCGGGCGACTTGAGGTACGCGACGAGCCTGTCGTATGCGTCTTTCTTCGCGTCGTCGAGCAGGTCCAGCGGGTAGTCGGCGGTCACGACGCCGTCGTCGGGATAGATGCGGTCGAGCTTCTCGCGCAGGTCGCGGTTCGCGTCGAGCGCCGCGATGCTCGCTTCGTAGGTGATGATCCCGTCGACGCGGTCCTGCTGGTTCAGGTACGCGTCGCTGAGCCAGCCGCTGCTCCCGGAGACGATCTTCTGGCCGCGGTAGAACGCGGCGATCGCGGCCTGGTTCACCTGCGAGGGGCGCAGCGCGTCGCCGGTCCCGGCGAGGGCGGTCGAGACGCTGAGCACCGCCGAGAAGCCGGAGTTCGAGGTGGACGGGTTCGTCATCGCGTAGCGGAACCGCCCGCTCGCGACCGCGCTCTGCACGTCGCGCCAGCCGACGCGCTTCCCGCCGGTCCAGCCGAGCTGCTGCGCGACGCTGTGCTTCACGCCGACGATCACCGGCGAGAGCATGATGCGCGTGCGCGTCCGCACGTTCTTCCCCGCGCTGCTCAGCGAGAGATATTTGTCCTGCGCGAACCACGCCGCGTCGTGCTTCTCGCCGCCGGAGAGCCGGTCGATCCCCGCGATCGTGCCGGAGTACGTCATGGTCACGTGCACGCCGGTCGCGCGCTCGGCGTCGGCGAGGATCGGCTCGACGTCCTTCACCTCCGAGCCGGCGATGACGTCGAGCGTCGCCTTCGGCGGGCTCGCGCCACCGCAGCCGGCAAGCGCGAACGCGAGCCCCAGCGCCGCCGACGCCAGCAGGCGCGTGCGCGTCATGGCAAGATCCGCGCCGTTCCGTCGGAAGGCGGCGGCGCGAGCCCCTCGACCTCCGATGCGCCGGCGTCGCGGCTGCGCACGGCGTACGCCTTCGCCTGCGCGATCATCGGCTGCAGCGCCGCGACCGTCTGCTGGAACGACTCGAGCGCCTTCTCCTTGTACGCGGAGATGCCGTCGATCGCGGACTCCGTGTCCGCGAACGCCTGCTTGAGCGTGTCGAGGTCGACGCCCGAGCTCGTCGCCTGCTCGAAGACGCGCCCCGTGTTCTCCTTCAGCATCGCCGCGGTGTCGGCGATCAGGTGGTCGGTCGTCGTGTTGAGCGCGTCGATCTGGTCGAGGACCAGCTTCTGGTTCGTCAGCGCCTGCGCGACGATGATCGCGGTGCGCAGCGCGGCGATCGTCGTCGTCGTCGCGCGGTCGACGCCCTTGATCAGCTCCTCGTTGTTCTTGCGGATCAGGTCGAGCGCGAGATAGCCCTGCACGTTGACGGCCTGCTGCGTCGCGATGTCCTGCTGCTTCTGCCGCGCGTAGAACAGCACGTCTTCCTTGAGCAGCTTGGCGCGCTCCGGATCGCTCGAGGCCACACTGTCGACGCGAGCCTGGATCGCGTCGGCGACCTTCTGCGCGAGGTACGCGAACTGCTCCAGCGTCCCCATCAGCGTCCAGAGGTTCTGCTTCTCCTGGTCGATGTCGGCGTTGTCGTGCAGCAGCTGGTCGCGCGACTCGTAGAGCCCGTTGATGATCGCGTTGAGATGGGTCTGCGAGGACTCGTACGAGCGGAAGTAGTTGAGGATCTGCGGGCCGAGCGGGATCAGGCCGAGCAGCTTGTGCGGCGCGAGCAGATCGCCTTGCTCCCGCGGGTTCAGCTTCTCGATCGTCGCGCGCAGGTCGAGCAGCTGTTTGGAGACCGACGAGCTCGCGTCAAAGATCCCGCCGTTCATCGCGCGCACCGGACGGTCGAGCAGCCGGTTCGAGACGCTCGCCGAGCGCTGGATCTCCGCGTCCCCCATCGCCGAGATCGCGTTCACGCGCGTCTTGAAGTCGTCGCCGTGAACCGGCAGCGCGAGCAGGTCCTTCGCGAAGTCCGCGACTTGCGCGTCGAGCTTCGCGGTCTGGTCGGGGGTCAGCTGGACCATCGCGAGGGCGGTCTTCGGCGCGACCGGCGCTACCGGCGGCGGCGGCGTCAACGGCGCGACAGCGGCGGGAGAGGTCTGATCGCTCATGGCGGTTCTCCTAGTTGGTGCGGTAGGCGCGCTCGACGCCCGTGATGAGCGCTTCGAGAAATTCGTACGAGGGCGGATCGACCACGTCGATCAGCGTGTCGGGGACCGCGACGTGCGACTTCTTCCAGAAGTCGCTCGAGTACGCGGTGTCCTGAATGCGGAAGCCGTGCTCGACGGCGAGGTGCTGCAGCGTCGCGTCGTTCGCGAAGAGCTGTCCGAGCCGGTCGCCCTTGTCGTCGACCGGGACGAAGACGTGCTTGGTGTAGATCGTCGGGCGCGGGTAGAGCAGCACCTTGTCGCCGCGCTCGTCCGGGTGCGCGAGCCGGTACTCGATGAACTGCGACTCGTAGATCATGACGAGCGGCGCCTTGCCCATCCCGATCTCGACGTAGTCCTCGAACGGCCCGGCCGACGACGACTCCTCGAAGCCCTGGCGCAGGAACAGCCCGACGACGCGCGGCTCGACCTTGTCGACCTGCGCCGTGCTCTGCAGCACCTGATTCCCGTTGAGCACGTACGAGGCGAGCGCCGCGTACATCACGCCGGAGTTCGACTTGCGCGGGTCGGTCGTCGTGACCAGCACGGACTTGTTGACGTCGTACGCGCTCGACGACTTGAGGTCGCGCCAGCGCTTCCCGTCGTTCTCGATGTCGAGCAGCTTCGGCATGTCGATGATCATGTAGTGCGCGCCGTCGTACTTCACGATCCCGTTCGCGATCAGGATGTTCGCGATCGGCTTCCACGACGCGACGGTCATCGGCGTGAAGAACGGCGTGTAGACGTCTTTCGCCTTGAGCAGGCTCTTCAGCCGCTGACCCGCCGGGACGCCCGCCGGCCAGGTGAAGTCGTACGACGCGAGATCGGTCCGCGCCGTCATCTCGCGCGAACCCGAGGTCTCGATCCGCAGGTCGAATCCGTTGCGGCGCAGCTCGTCGAGGACGCGCGGATCTCGCAGGTAGGTCTCCTTCTCGGAGCCGACGAGGCCGCGCACGATCACCACCGCGCGCGCCGCGCGCTGATTGCGGGCTTCCTTCGTGGAGAAGAAGACCGCCGCGACGACGGCGACGATCAGCACGAGCAAGACGAGCGGACCGACGAGACGCCGTACCGTCACCCCGCGGATTTACGAATGCGAGGGCCCGCTCCCTTCGGAACACCGGAGCTTGAGCGGCAGCGTACCGACTCCTCGGTGCGGACCTGCTATGATGGGCAGCCCGAGCCAGAGAGGAGTCGCCGGGTGCAGACGTCCGCTACGATCATCGCCTTACGCGGCGAGCTCGACCTGAGCAACGTGGCCGCGCTGCGCGCCTCCCTCGGCACGATCAGCGGCCCCGCCGTCGTCGACCTCTCCGACGTGACCTATCTCGACTCGACCGCACTCTACGAGCTGGACGCGTTCCGGCGCCGCGTCGGTTCGGTCGCCCTGGTCGTCGCCTCGCCGAACGTTCGGCGGACGCTGGAGATCGTGGGCTTCCAAAAGTTCTTCCGGGTCGTCGAGGGGCGCGACTTCCTCTAGCGCACGAATCTCACGCCGCGCGGAAGTCTTCGGCGCGGTGAACCGGAAGGGCGACGACGACGCGCGTCCCGGAGCGGTCCTCGGTCGGGCTGTCGAGGACGACGTCGCCGGCTAGGGCGCGGACCAGCAGCAGGCCACGGCCGCGCTCGGACTGCGGGTCGGGCGCGGGGTAGACCGGCCGGATCCCCGGCCCGCGGTCGACGACGCAGAGCATGGGCGGGTCCTCGTGCCAGTCGATGCAGATACCGAACGGCGGGGCGCCGTGGCGGACGGCGTTGGCGAGCAGCTCGCCGACGACGAGCTCCGCCCCGTCGAGATCCGAGAGCCGGGGATCCGCCTGCTCTTCGAGATACCGCCGCACCTGGCTCCGGACGCTTGCGATCTGGTCGGCGCGACTCCCAACGTACGACCAGTAGCGGGACTCGTCCACGGTGGACCTCTGTGCCCACAATCGGGCAAAACAAAAACCGTTTGGGGCGGCCCGGTTCACGGAAAGAGCCTTCGTAAGGGTGACGCCATGGAGGGCGTGAGAGGTGACGAACACCGTGATGCGGTGGAGAGCGAAGGATCGCAGACAGCAGCCGGCCTTGCCGCCGGAGCACGACTTTTCCGTGACCGGGCTCGGGATCGCGATCCTGACCGTCGTGATCGCGGTGATGTTCAGCGTGTGAGCGTGCTCAGCCGGCGCGCTCGCTCAGCGTCCCCTTGGTCGACGGAATCTCGCCCGATGCCGTGATCGTCTTCGCCTGCGCGAAGGCGCGGGCGAAGGCTTTGAAGGCGGCCTCGCAGAGGTGGTGGTTGTTCGTCCCCGCCCAGCGCAGCAGGTGCAGGTTGAGCTTGCCGTGGTCGACGACGCTGCGAAAGAAGTGCGGCACCAGCTCGGTCGGCAGCGCGCCGAGGGCCGGGACGGAGAGCGGCACGTCGTAGTTGAGGTAGGGGCGCCCACTGAGATCGACCGCGCACTGCACGAGGGCGTCGTCGAGCGGCACGGCGATCGAGCCGAAGCGGGTGATCCCGCGCTTGTCGCCGAGCGCCTCGTCGATCGCGCTGCCCAGCGCGATCCCGACGTCCTCGACCAGGTGGTGCTGGTCCATCCCGTCGCCGCGCGCGACGAGCTCGAGCCCCAGCCCGCCGTGCGTCGCGAGCGCGTTCAGCATGTGCGTGAAGAAGTCGACATCGGTCTCGATGCGGATCGGCCCGCCGTCGAGCGCGAGCCGCAGCTCGATCCGCGTCTCTTTGGTCTCGCGGCGCCGCTGCGCGATGCGCGGCTGCGGCTCACCCTTCGACAGGCTCAGGGTGACATGACCTCAGCGCTCACGGGGAGACGACTCCGGCGCGCTGGCCGTTCGCGGAGCCGTTCTGCTTCGGCGGTTCGGTGCGGCCGCCGATCGGCTCGTACGGATGGACCTCGGGGCCGACGTAGGTGGCCTGCGGGCGGATCAGGCGGTTGTGCGAGAACTGCTCGAGGACGTGCGCCGACCAGCCGGCGATGCGGCCGCACGCGAACATGCAGGTGAACTCGTCCGACGGGATCCCGAGCGACGAGAGCGTCGGCGCGGTGTAGAACTCGACGTTCGCGTAGATCCGCTTGCCGGGCTTCATCTCTTGCAGCACCTTGTTCGACGCGTCCTCGAGCGCGCGCGCGATCAGGTACCACTTGGTGTGCGACTTCTCGGTGAGGTTCTTCGCCATGTGCTCGAGGTGCGCGGCGCGCGGGTCGCGGATCTTGTACTCGCGGTGCCCCATCCCCATGATCTTCTCGCCGCGGCCGAGGAGATCGCGCACGTAGGGCTCGGCCTTCTCCGGCAGCCCGATCTCCTCGAGCATCGTCATGACCTTGCTCGGCGCGCCGCCGTGCAGATCGCCGGCGAGCGTCGCGACCGCCGCGGTGATCGCGCCGTAGATGTCGGCGCCGGTCGACGCGGTGACGCGCGCGGAGAACGTCGAGGCGTTGTACGAGTGGTCCGCCAGCAGGACGAGATACGTGTCGAGCGCGTCCTCGGCTTCCGGGATCGGGTGCTCGCCGGTGCGCATGTAGAGGAAGTTGGCGGCGGTCGTCAGCTTGGGATCGGGCGCGATCGGCTCGAGCCTGCGGCGCATGCGGTCCCAGGCGGCGACGATCGTCGGGAACTTCGCGATCAAGTCGATCGCGGTGTCGACCGAGGTGTCGTGCGCACCGTCGGGGCGGTGCGGGACGAAGTGCGCGACCGCGGAGACTCCGGTGCGGAGCACGTCCATCGGCCAGGCGTCGCGCGGAATCGCGTGCATGATCGCGAGCAGCCCCGACGGGAGCGCGCGCCGCGCGGCGAGCCGCGCGTTGAGGTCGATGAGCTCCTGATGCGTCGGGAGATGCCCGAAGAGCAGCAGGTGGACGACCTCCTCGAACGTCGCCTTCTCGGCGAGGTCGTTGATGTCGTAGCCGCGGTAGGTGAGCCGACCGACCTCGCCCTCGACGTTGCTCAGGACGGTGTCGCCGACGACGATGCCTTCGAGCCCGGGATTGACAACCGTGGACGCCATAACGGCCAATTCTCGCTCGAACGCAGGTCTCCCCATGCGGGCGTGCGCGCAAGCGCGCTTTACGGAGACGCCAAATTGGCATACAATCTCCG
>DATHLN010000042.1:0-13110 GCA_035488115.1 Candidatus Limnocylindrales bacterium
AGACGTTCCGGCGACCAGCACGTCGGCCGGGTCCACCTCGTACGCCGCAAAGTCGACGGGCGCGCCGCTGTACGTGTCGAGCCGCACCGCGATCGGCTTCCACGGCACGGCGACGTCGCGCGCGTAGAGCGCGAAGGTGCGGTCCCACTTCCCCGAGTCCGGCAGCGGCCGCGCCGCGCTCGCCGGCGCCGCGCACGCGATCGCGAGCGCGATCACTGTGGCGGCGAGACGCTTAACGTTCGTAGAAGATCGTCCCCGAGATGCTCGGATCGCTGGTGCGGAAGCCGATCGTATACTCGCGCTTCTCGTTCTGCTTGAGCGGCATCGTCGAGTTGCTCACGCCGGTGAACACCGAGGATCCGCTGTCCTTCGCCTGATAGCGGTTGTTGTTGCGGTCGAGCAGATAGAAGTGCGTCACGTCCGGCGTGAGGTCGTAGCCCAGGTCGTTGGTGAGCTCGACTCGGGCGATCACGTACTGCAGCGTCCCGCCGCCGGTCTGCGCCGAGGCCTCGCCGGTCGGCACGATGTGCGCCTCGATCACCCGGACGTCGCCCTGGCCTTGGAAGAACTGGCGGCCGAGCGGGCTCGAGTCGGGCTCCTTGCAGCCGGCGAGGCTCAGCGCGAGCACCAGCGCGGCGGCGAGACGGTGGACCATGACGGGCCGTGCGTTCGGCGGCTCCGGGCGGCCGTCCCGCGCCCTCCAGGGCGGCGCCCGCCTATCCGGGAACAGGTTGGGGGTGACCGACGATCGTTCGGGAGGGAACTCGACCTCGACCCGCTGCCGTTACTGCGGGAGTCATGAGACCGACCAGCGCTCGAGCGACCTGCGCGACCGGGGCGCGACCTTCCAAGTGATCGTCGCCTGCGCGTCCTGCGGCGCCGCCTTCGCGGCCCTCTCGAGGAACTGATGCGGATCCCCGTCCTGACCGCGGCCGCGGTCCTCGCCTGCGGCGTCGCGGCGCTGGCCGCCCCGACCCCGAAACCGGCGGCGAAGCCGACGCCGTTCGACGTGACGAAGGCTCAGCCGCGCGAGCTGGCGCCGAAGAAGGCGCTGCACGTGGAGTTCACCGTCGAGACCAACGCGATGGGCCAAGTCGCGCGGGTCCGTTCGATCAAGCCCTCGCACAACGAAGACTTCGACACGAAAACGTACGGCAACGCGCTGCAGGCGTTCATCCGAACGCCCGACGGCCACGCGGTCGCGGGTACCTTCCGCCTGATCTACGACTACGACCCGAAGACGCTGCGCGTCCGCCGCGACGTCGCGCTGGTCAAGGCCGGCGGGGTGAACCCAAACGCGAAAGGTGCCGCCGATTCGATGATGGAGATCGCGCGCCGCAACCAGCACCGCACCCCGCCGCCCGGCCTTTACGGTTCCCCCGGCCCGGTCCCGAGCGTCAGGCGGATGCCCGACCTGCCGCAGGTGATGAAGTCCCCAACGCCGTCCCACTGACGGAGCGGCCCAGGCAGCGCTAGCGCGATCTGCGAAAGAGACGGGCGTGGAGACGTTCTACGCGGTCGTTCTCGAGCCCGACGGGGCTGCTTGGCGTGTGATCGTGCCGGCGTTGCCCGAGATCAATACGTGGGGCGAGACCCCGGAACACGCGCTGGAGATGGCGCGAGAAGCGATCGCACTCGCGCTCGACGTCCGCCACGAATACGGCGATCCGATCCCGCCGGGCGACGCCGATGAGAACGGTGCGCGACTTGAGCGCGTCGCGGTCACACTACCCGCAGCGTAACGCTTGCCGCGTCTTCCGCAGGTCACGGCGACGCGGCTCGTGCGTGCGCTCCAGCGCGCGGGTTTTGCGATCATCCGCCAGGGATCAGGATCGCACACCGTCCTGCGCGATGGAGCCGGGCGTACGGTCATCGTCGCAATGCATCCGGGAGACATCCCGATGGGGACGTTGGCCAGCACGCTCCGCCAAGCCGGAATCACACCCGACGAACTTCGCAAGTTGCTATAGCGCGGCATAGGCACGACGTGGCACGCCGAAAGCAAGTACCAAAACCGGCGTCCGACAACGAATCGCTTATGGAGTGGTTCGTGAAGGAACGGATGCGCCCCGATCCGCGGATCGACGCGGACGTCGAGCGCTCGTGCACGTCGAAGCAGCAGTACGCGGATGACGCGGATGCGCACGCGCACGCGCTGATGAATGGGATGGGCGACGTGCTCTTTTCGTACGAATGCCGCTACTGCGGCTTCTGGCACCTCACCCGCCGGCCGAATTAGCATCGGCAGGAAATACCGTCACTGCTAAAATGGAAGAGCTTCGCCTATTGGCTCGTGAAGCGAGCATTGCTGCATCGAGCGATATCATTCACCGAGGCGGTGTGACCCGAGCGGAAACTGACACTTGGGTCCGCAATGGCGCGTCGTTCGTCCGTCGAACGTGGAATCGGCTAGTATACAGACCGGAGATCGTGGCAGGAGTGCAACGGCTGCCAGAGGTGCGCGCATTTTTCGCTGCCCTACGAGCAGACACTATATTGGGCCCAATGCTCCACCGCTACGTTGGCCCAGCGAGCGGAATGGGCACTGTGATGCATGACCGTCAGTTACTCAGCATGCTGCTTTCAACGGATACTAATCCTGCGGATCCGCGGGAAACATTGAGCTTCGACGAGCAGCAATTTATCGAGACGTTCAACCTTCTTCTTCAATTCCGCGACTCAGTAACGATACCGTTCATACAAATGCGGCCACTTATTGGCTATTACGCCAATGGGCAAATCACCATCGCGCCCGGATTGTCGATCGAGCGCATGTCCGATGAAGATATCATTGAGGCCCTCACATGGGGCGTGCTCCCGACAGATTTGAATCAATACCGCCAATTCGAACCGAAGCCGGGCGTCACGCATGCCCTTAAGCGTCGATACTCACTTCCGCGCGTAGTTCTTCACCAATATCCGGTCGACATTGGAGGTAACGAGCACGGCCAGTACTCCGGAGACGGCGAGGAAGTGGCGCAAAGCCTTACCATCCTTGCAAGGGGAAGGATCATAGTCGGACCTACCTTTTTGTCATCCCCTCTCGGCTGGCCTTACGGCATCCATAGTATTTTGCAGCCCACTTCAATTCCGGATGACCCCAGAGGCGATCGTGACATGCATGTTCCGGCAGGGGCTGAGCAGTCGCTTCGCACAATTTGGGAAGCGCTTCGGATCGGATCCAAGGCATTTAAGCTTGCTGCCCGTCGCTTTAATACCGCACAACTTCGCGGGTTTGTCGAGGACAATTTTCTCGACGACATGATTGCAGCCGAAGCGCTGCTTATCGAGCCGCACTCGCGGCAGAAGTCGAAGACCCTCGCACTCAACGCGGCTTACTATCTTGGCGGTGCGAGCCAACCCGAACGACGTTTGGTCTTTGAACTCTTCCGCAATGCATATCGTGTCCGAAGCGCGACCGTGCATGGCGAAGAACCGAAAGCGGCTGATATGGAGATGAACGGAGTACCGATGTCGTTTATCCAGTTTAAGGACGCCGTCGAGGACCGCTTACGCAGCGTGTTCCAAAAAATGGTCAATCAGAACCAAACAGCCGCCGCCATCGATTGGCGGCCGATCACGCTCGGAACAGAGCCTTAGACCTCGATGACGTGAGGGCGAAAGTTCCGGCACGCGCGAACTCCGAGGCTTCGCCTCGGGCTGAGTGCAACATTGAATTCGCGTCCGCGTAGAAATAATTGTATAGGATTCCCTTACTTGCGTCACTTCTTCGCGTTAATTCCGAGCATTCGGCGAAACGCCGTAACTTCGGCTCTTGGTTTACCTCTCCGTTTCGTATGGACATCTTTGATTGCGAACGGCGGCTCGGCATTTCTCGTACCTCTGATGTTCTTTAATTTTGCATTACGCTGTAGTCCGAGTCCGATCAAATAATCTTCCAAGGCGGTTAAAGCCTTTGAGTTTACAGGACCCTTAGCAGCTGGCGCTTCGACAAAGAACAACATCGGCTTGCCATACGAATCTGAGTGAAGAGCAACGTCATACTTTCGCAATTTATGATCGGTGAAACATTCACTAAAAAACGACTTCTTCGTCTGCCCGATATAGTGCGGCACGATTGCGCCATGTCCGCGGCTTACGGCAAAGATATAGCAGCCCTTTCTATGTGCGTAGTCCGTCTCAGCGAAGGCCTGCTTAACATTATCACCGATCCTCTTAGTGCCATTTTGATTCTTCACAGTTGGCAAGACAAATGGTCCGGAAACCGTGTAGCTGATAGGCACCGGAACCTCCAGATTCGCAGCAACTTTTCTTTCAAGGTGCTAATGTCTTGGACGATCCGCTTCAACGTCACGACTGACGATTGACCGGGTCGAAGATCCAGTGGTCGTCGACTTCGAGGATCTCGAACCAGTTGCGCAGGTTCGGGTAGTCGTTGAGCACCGGATAGCGCGGGAGGACTTCGCGGAAGTGCTCGTCGTCGCGGATGCCGCGCTCGGCGAGGCGCTGGTTGATCGTCGGGAAGGTGCCGCGGTCACAGCGCGCGTGCAGCCACGCGACGACGTCGTCGTCGGTGCTCGCGGTGCGGACGGCTTCGGTGAACGCGTCCTCGGTGACGCCGAGCCATTCGAGGAGATACGCCGAGAGGCCCGGACCGATCTTGTACGGGCCGAGCGTGCCTTGCAGCTTCGCGCGCGTCTTGTCGATCGTGCGGGCCAGGAAATACAATCCGCCGAGCATCACGCGCGGGCTGCGCGGCGGATGAGCGCGGAGATCGGCGTCGGGATACGGCAGCGTCACGACGCGGACGCCTCGCGGCGGTACGCGCCGATCGCCTCGAGCACCGGGCGGTCGTCGTAGCGAAAGAGATACGAGTCCTTCGCCGCCTCGTGGCGGTACGGCATCCACGACGGAATGCAGAACGTGTCGCCCTTCTCCCAGTCGAGCCGCGCGGTTCCGACCACCGTAGATCCGCGGCCGCGGTAGACGTGGTAGACGATCCCGGCGGTCTCGCGCCGCGTCGGCGACGAGCTACCCTTCGCGATCCGCTCGGCGGCCGCGCCGATCACGCGCGAGATCGCTGCGCCGGTCTGCTTGTGCGCGTACTCGGCATACGAGTACGGTCCGTCCTCCGCGTCGAGCCGCGCCTGCATGTCGTCCCACGGATAGCGCAGATGCGAGTCGGCCGGCGCCGGCTCCGACGGAAACCGCTCCTCCGCGTACGGCTGCGCGAAGCTCGCCGGGAAGAACTGGTACACCGGCAGATCGAGACCGTCGAGCCAGACCATCGGCCCCTCGCCTTCGTGCCCGTGGTCGTGATACTCCCACGACGGCGTCAGCACGAGGTCGCCGCGCCGCATCGTGACCTTCTCGCCGCCGACCGCGGTGTACGCCGCGTCGCCTTCGACGATGAACCGCAGCGCGAAGGCGACGTGCCGGTGCGCGCGCGCGACCTCGCCCGGGAGGATCAGTTGCAAGCCGGCGTAGAGCGTGTCCGTCGTGTGCGGCGGCCGGAGCGCCGGGTTCACGAGCATGAAGACGCGGCGCTCCGCTTCGTCCGCTCCGACGAGGTTGCCCGAGCGTTCCAGAAGCGGGCGCATCGTCGCATACCGCCAGACGTGCGGGACCGCTTTGGGCTGCGGCCGCGGCGGGACCATCGCCTCCATCATCGTCCACAGCGGCTGCGCGTCGTGGACGGCGGCGTCCGAGAACAGGCGGGCGAGCGAGTCCGTCGTCTCGATCATGGCGGTCCCTTTCGCCGTGCGGGCAGCGGGGTGATCCCGCCCGGGCGGGAAGCATCCGCACCCAGCATTCCCGCAATCCGGAGGTCCCCGTGCGCTTCGTCCTCTTCAGCACCCCGACGTCGGCCGGCCCGCACCCCGGAGTCGTGGACGGCGAGACGATTCGCCCGCTGCGCGCGATCGCTTCGATCGACGCGCTGATCGGCCTCGATCCCGCGACCCGCACGGCGGCGCTGGCGGATGTCGGCGACCCGGTGCCGCTCGCCGACGCGCGGCTGCACGCGCCGCTGCACCCGCACAAGAACGTCTTCTGCGTCGGGCGCAATTATCTCGCGCACGCCGAGGAAGGCGCGCGCGTGCGCGGCGAGGAGCTGAAGCTGCCGTCGGTCCCGACGTTCTTCTCGAAAGCGCCGACGGCGATCGCCGACCCCGGCGCGACGCTGCACCTGGACGGCGCGGTCTCGCAGAAGTACGACTGGGAGGCCGAGCTCGGCGTGGTGATCGGGACGCGCTGCAAGAACGTCGACGAAAAGGACGCGCTCAAGGTGATCTTCGGCTACACGTGCGTGAACGACGTGAGCGCGCGCGACGTGCAGAACGCGACGACGCAGTGGTTCAAGGGCAAGACGCTCGACGACACCTGCCCGCTGGGGCCGTGGATCGTCACCGCCGACGAGATCTCCGATCCGCAGACGCTGGACGTCTCGCTGCGGCTGAACGGCGAGACGAAACAGCACGCGAGCACCTCGGTGATGATCTTTCCGGTCGCGCGCATCATCGCGGAGTTGTCGAAGGGCTGCACGCTCGAGCCCGGCGACGTCATCGCGACGGGAACGCCGGAGGGCGTCGGCTTCGCGCGCACGCCGCCCGAGTTCCTCAAGGACGGCGACGTGATGGAGGTCGACATCACCGGCGTCGGCGTGCTTCGCAACGCGGTCGCGATCGCGGCCCCGGTGGGCGCCACGGCGTAGATGATCTCCCGGTCTCGATTCCTTGGTGTCGCCGCGGCCGGTGCCGCGGCGGCGATGCTTCCGCCCGCGGTCTTCGCGGAGAACCGCCGGCTCACGATCGGGTACGTGCCTTCGACGCTGTTCGCGCCGGTGTTCGTCGCCGTGGAGAAAGGCTATCTTCGCGAGGCGGGCTTCGAGACGACGATGTCGCCGATCACGGCGGGCGCCGACTCGATGAGCCTGGTCGCGCAGGGACAGATCGACGTTGCCGCGGCGGCGCTCTCGGCGGCGTTCTACAACGCGGTGAACCGCGGGCTCGAGGTGAAGTTCGTCGCCGCAACCGGCTACCAGCCGCGGCACGGACGCCCTTCGGCGCTGCTGATCCGCCAGGACTTGTACGAAGGCGGCCTGCGGCTCGCGGGTCTCAAGGGGAAGAAATTCGGCTGGATCGGCAACGCCGGCGCGGCGTCGGCGTACTACGTCGCGCGCATCCTGCGCGGCGTCAACCTGCGGCTGACCGACATCGAGTCGCTCAACGTGCCGAATCCCGAGCAGCAGACCGCGCTCGAGCACAAAGCGATCGACGCGCTCTTCACCTCGGCGCCGTTCAGCGACGAGTTCCAGCAGAAGCGCCTCGGCACGATCGTCGCGTCGCCGCCAGCCGGGATCGCCGGGTCGGGGATCTTTTTCGGCCCGGCGCTGCTGCACGACCACGGCGCGGCGAGCGCAGTCATGAGCGCCTTCCGCAAAGCGGCCTCCGAGATCGCGGGGAACGGCTTCTACGCGCCGGCGAATCTCGACGCGTACGCGAAGTATACGCGCCAGCCGGTCGACCAGATCAAGGCCGCGCCGCGCTACGACTTCAAGGCCGACCTGCGCATCGACCAGGGCACGCTCGAAGACATGCAGCGCGAGTTCCTCGCCGACCGCATCCTGACGTACTCCCCGCCCCTCAACGAAGTGCGCCTGGTCGCGCGCTTCTGATGCATGTCGTGAAATTGGCCGCGGCCGGTGGGTTGATCGGGGTCGGCGTGGCGGCGCTCGTCGCGCCGAGGACGATGGCGGCGGTGTTCGGGATGCCGACCGATGATCCGACCGCGCTCGCGTACTCGCGCGCCGCGTGCTTGCGCGATGCGATCATCGGCGGGATCGTGCTCACGACGCCCGACGAGCCGGAGGCGCTGAAGCGCGTGGTCTTGTGGGCAGCCGCGATCGGGCTCGTCGACGCGGTTCTGCTCGCGGCGACGCGCGGGCCGCGCTGGCAGCACGCGCTCCATCTGGGCGGGTTCCTGGCGGTCGCCTTGCTCGGGCTGACGATCGCGCACCGCGACGAGTAGACGCCTCGCGGCCCGCCGAATCGGGCGGGATGGCGCTCATGCGGGACGGCCGCATCGCGACGATCGACGGGCTGCGCGGGATCGCGATCTTGCTGGTGGTCTGGTTCCACGTCTGGCAGATCACCTGGCAGAGCGTGGTGATCCCCGGGATCAATCTCTCGCTGCAGCCGCTAGCCGAGACGGGGTTCCTCGGCGTCGCGCTGTTCTTCTTCATCTCCGGGTTCGTCCTGATGCTCCCGTACGCGCAGGCACGGATCGCCGGGACGCCGCCGCACACGTGGGGACACTTCTACTGGCGGCGCTTCGTGAAGATCGTCCCGTCCTACGTGCTGTGTATCGTCGCGATGATCGCGTTCGGCTACCAGACGTACCCCGATCTCGCGAGCGCGGTGAAGGACGTCGGGATCCATCTCCTCTTCGTGCACACGTGGTTCGCCGCGACGTACGGCTCGATCAACGCCGCGCTGTGGTCGCTCGCGGTCGAGGTGCAGTTCTACGCGCTCTTCCCGCTGATCGCGATCGTGTTCGTGCGGCGCCCGCTGCTCACGGCGATCGCACTGTTCGCGATCGCGAACGCGTGGCGCGTGTGGTGCATGCTCTCGTCCCACACGTACTACGAGATGAAGCTGGCGCAGCTGCCGGCCTACGTCGACTTCTTCGCCGCCGGGATGCTCGGCGCGTGGATCTGCGCGACGATCGCGGTGCACCGGCCGCACTTCGCTGAGAAGCGTCTCTGGTTCTCGCTGCTCATGATCGCGGGCTTCGTGGGGTTTTGGCTGCTCGCGAAAGACTGTTACGACCACCGCTACGATCCCGAGTGGCCGCAGCTGTGGGTCGTGCAGTGGCGCTCGGCGCTCGCGCTCGTGTGCCTCGCGGCCGCCGTCGGCGCGGTCTTCGCGGCGCGCCGCCTGCAGCTCGCGCTGGCCAACCCGGTGCTGCTCTTCCTCGCCGTCATCTCGTACAATCTGTATCTGTTCCACCCCGGCGTCGCGCACGGGCTTCTGGTCGCAGGAATTCCGCCGCACGCGACCGCGGATCCGCACGACGACCGCACCTGGCAGCTGGTCTACTGGCTCGTTGCGATCCCCGCGATGCTGATCGTCGCGTCGGCGATCACCTACGGGTTCGAGCGCCCGCTGCTGCGGCTGCGCGCGCCCCGGCTACCGCGGCGCATCCGCTCGCAGCCCGCGGCACCCGAGCAGGTGTGACGTGGAGCTGATGAAGGACGGCCGCATCGCAGTGATCGACGGCCTGCGCGGGATCGCGATCGTGATGGTCGTCTGGCTGCACGTCTGGGGCATCTCGTGGCAGTCGGTCGTGATCCCCGGGATCAACTTCTCGCTGCAGCCGATCCCTGAAGCGGGCTTCATCGGCGTCCCGCTGTTCTTCTTCATCTCGGGGTTCGTGCTGCTGCTCCCGTTCGCGCACGCGCGGCTCGCCGGCCGCACGCCCCCGACGTGGAAGCACTTCTATCTGCGGCGCGGGCTGAAGATCGTGCCGTCGTACCTGCTGGTGATCGCCGTGCTGATCGCCGTCGGGTTCCAGACGTATCCGAACCTCGGCGCGGCGCTGCGCGACGTGGCGTTCCACCTACTCTTCATCCACAACTGGTTCGCGGCGACGTACGAGAGCATCACCGTCCCGCTCTGGTCGCTCGGCGTCGAGATCCAGTTCTACCTGCTCTTCCCGCTGCTCGCGATCGCGTTCTTGCGGATGCCGCTGGTGACGACGCTCGCGATGGTCGCGATCGCGAACGGCTGGCGGATCTGGTGCCTGCTCTCGAACCACTACTTCTTCGAGCAGCGGCTCGCGCAGCTCCCCGCGCACTTGGACTTCTTCGCGGCCGGGATGCTGTGTGCGTTCGTCTACGCTTGGATCGCGGTGAAGCGCCCCGCGCTCGGCGAGCGCAAGGCGTGGTTCTCGCTGCTGATGCTCGCCGGATTCCTCGGCTTCTGGCTGCTGCTGAGCGACTGCTACGCGCACCGCTACGATCCCGAGTGGGCGCAACCGTGGAACGTCCAGCACCGCACGCTGCTCGCGATCGCGTTCTTCGCGATGGGGATCGGCGCGCTGTTCGCGGCGCGCCCGCTCCAGCGCGCGCTCGCGAACCCGCTGCTGATCTTCCTCGCCGCGATCTCGTACAATCTCTACCTCTGGCACCTGCCGATCGTGCTCGAGCTGCGGAAGCACCACATTCCACCGTATGCGACCGCCGATCCGCACAACGACCCGGGCTGGATGCTCGCCTTCCAGTTCGCCGCGCTCCCGCTCGCGCTCGCGGTCGCCGCGATCGTGACCTACGGCTTCGAGCAGCCGATCCTCCGCCTCGGGAAACGCCGCCGCGAGACGCGCCCGACCGCGGTGCCCATCGCCCCGGAGACGCTCGCCGAGACGTAGCGCCCCGGGAGGGACCGCCGCCTTCGCGCCCGATACTTGCTCGCATGAGAATCGCGGTCCCGAAGGAACGCGCGCCCGGTGAACGACGCGTTGCGCTCGTTCCCGAGGTGGTCGCGAGCTTCGTCAAGGGCGGACACGCCGTCGTGATCGAGCACGGCGCCGGAACGAGCGCCGGCTACACCGACGCGGCGTACTTAGCCGCGGGTGCGACGATCGCGCCCGACGCGCGGACCGCGTACGAGGGTGCCGACGTGGTCGTGCGCGTCGGCAAACCGTCCGACGAAGAGCTGGAAGGGATCGCGCGCGGAACCGCGCTCGTCGGCTTCCTCGCGCCGCTCGGCGATCCGCGCTCGGTCGAGCGCTATGCGCAGCGTGGCATCACCGCGCTCTCGATGGACGCGATACCGCGGACCACCAAGGCGCAGGCGATGGACGCGCTCAGCTCGCAAGCGAACATCGGCGGCTACAAAGCGGTCCTGCTCGCGGCGAGCTATCTTCCGAAGTTCTTCCCGATGCTCACCACCGCGGCGGGGACGGTCAAGCCGGCGAAGGCGCTGATCATCGGCGCCGGCGTGGCGGGCTTGCAGGCGATCGCGACGGCGCGCCGGCTCGGCGCGGTCGTGACGGCGTACGACACGCGTGCGGTCGTCGCCGAACAGGTGAAGTCGCTCGGCGCGAAGTTCCTCGACATCGACGTCGGCGAGAGCGGCGAAGGACAGGGCGGCTATGCGAAAGAGCTCTCCGCCGAAGCGCTCGCCAAGCAGCGCGCGGCGATGGTGAAGGCGATCGGCGTCAGCGACGTGGTGATCACGACAGCGGCGATCCCCGGGAAGCGCGCGCCGATCCTCGTCACCGCGGAAGCCGTTGCCGCGATGGCGCCCGGCAGCGTGATCGTCGACCTCGCCGCCGAGACGGGCGGAAACGTCGAGGGCACGAAGCCCGGTGAAGTCGTCACGAGCGAGAACGGCGTGACGATCGTCGGTTTCCTCAACCTGCCCTCGACGCTCCCGTACGACGCGAGCCGCCTGTACGCGCGCAACGTGCAATCGCTTCTGGACTACGTCACCAAGGACGGCGCGCTGGCGCTCGATCCCGCGGACGAGATCGTCGCCGGGACGACGATCACGCGCGACGGCGAGATCGTGCACGGGCCGACGCGCGCCGCGCTCACCGGAGGAGCCGCGTGATCTCCGCCCATCTGCTCGCCGAGCTGACCGTCTTCATCCTGGCGGTGTTCGTCGGCTTCGAGGTCATCTCGAAGGTGCCGACGACGCTGCACACGCCGCTGATGTCGGCGACGAACGCGATCCACGGCATCGTGCTCGTCGGCGCGATCCTCGTCGCCGGAACCGCCGACACGCCGTACGCCGGGATCGGCGGCTCGGTCGTCGGCTTCTTTCTCGTCCTCCTGGCCTCGCTGAACGTCTTCGGCGGCTACACCGTGACGGAACGGATGCTGGAGATGTTCCGGCCGAAGAAGCCGGCGCCGAAGCTGCCGGCGGAGGGCGGCCGATGAGCACGGTCGACACCGCGCTCGCGAACCCGGTCGACATCGCGTATCTCGTCACCGGCGTGCTGTTCATCCTCGGCCTGCGGTATCTGAGCTCGCCGAAAACCGCGGTGCTCGGGAACCGGCTCAGCGCGATCGGGATGCTGATCGCGGTCGTCGCGACGCTCACGCAAGGGATCGTGAACTGGATCGTGATCGCGGCGGCGCTGATCGTCGGCGCGGTCATCGGGATCGTCTCGGCGCGGCAAGTGAAGATGACCGCGATGCCGCAGATGGTCGCCGCGTTCAACGGCGCCGGCGGCGGCGCCGCTGCGCTCGTCGCGGCCGGCGAGCTCTACAAACAAGTCAACGTAGGCGCCGTCATCGGCTACGACGTCACCTTCACCAGCGTGCTCTCGGCGGTGATCGGCGCGCTCTCGTTTTCCGGGTCGATCATCGCCTTCTTGAAGCTGCAAGAGGTGATGACCGGGCGCCCGATCACGTACTTCGGCCAGCAGGTCGTCAACGCGCTGATCCTGCTGGTGATCTTGGTTTCGTGGGGGCTCGTCATCGCGGGCGTGCAGCCGATCCTCGAATGGTTCTGGATCGCGCTCGGCTGCGCGGTGGTCCTCGGCGTGCTGTTCGTCCTCCCGATCGGCGGCGCCGACATGCCGGTCGTGATCTCGCTGCTCAACTCGTTCACCGGGCTCGCGGTCGCGCTCACCGGATTCGTGCTGGGCAACAACGTGCTGATCATCAGCGGCGCGCTGGTCGGCGCGTCCGGCACGCTGCTCACCGTGCTGATGGGCAAAGCGATGAACCGCTCGATCACGAACGTGCTCTTCGGCGCGTTCGGTGCGGTGAAGACGGGCGGCGCCGCCGCGGCGAGCGGCGGGCACAACGTCCGCTCCGTCGGGCCGGACGACGTCGCGGCGATGCTGGCGTACGCCAGCGAGGTGATCGTCGTCCCCGGCTACGGGATGGCGGTCGCGCAGGCGCAGCACTCGATCCGCGAGCTCGAGGACCAGCTCGAGAAGCGCGGCGTCGAGGTGAAGTACGCGATTCACCCGGTCGCGGGGCGCATGCCGGGCCACATGAACGTTCTGCTGGCCGAGGCCAACGTACCGTACGACTCGCTCTACGACATGGACGACATCAACCCGGAATTCGAGCGGGCCGACGTCGCGCTGGTCGTCGGCGCGAACGACGTGACGAACCCCGCCGCGCGGACCGAC
>DATHLN010000043.1:0-6990 GCA_035488115.1 Candidatus Limnocylindrales bacterium
CGCGCTCGCGCGCCGCGCGAGATGCTCGAGCATCGCGAGCGTCGCCGCGCCGGCCCAGTGCAGATCCTCGGCGATCAGCACCAGCGGCCGCCGCGTCGCGATCGCCTCGAAGACGTCGGCGCACGCCTCGAAGAGGCGGACGCGCTCGCGCGCGGTGTCGACCGGCGGGAGCGGCGGCAGCTCGCCGGCGTAGTCCGCGACCGAGGGCGCGAGCGCGCTCACCGCCGTGAGCCACAGCGGATCGACGCGGACGCTCACGAGCAGCGGCGCCGCTTCGCGCAGCAGATCCGCGAACGGCTGGTACGGCAGCGCCTCCGGATACGCCGCGGCTGCGGTGTAGACGTTCGCGCCCCGCGCCTCGCACGCCGCGGCGAGCTCGCGGACGAGGCGCGTCTTTCCGATCCCCGCCTCGCCGCCGACGAGCACGAGCATCCCGCTCCCGGCGGCCGCGGCGCGCGCGTACTCGAGCAGCATCGCCAGCTCGTCGTCGCGGCCGGTGAACGGAAGCGCGTGCGGCGTTCCGCCGCGCGCCGCAGCGAGCGCCGAGCCGCCGCGGCGCGGCAGCGCGACGTCGTCGCGGCGGATCGACTCGTACAGCGCATGCGTCTCGGCCATCGGCTGCGCGCCGAGCTCGTCGTGCAGCACGCGCGCAAAGCGCTCGTACTCGGCGAGCGCGCCGGCGGCGTCGCCGGTCTCGTAGCGCAGCGCCATCAGCGCGCGGAGCGCGTCCTCGCGCCACGGGTCGGCTTGCAGCAGGCGCTGTGCGACGGCGATCGCTGCGCCGTGCTCGCGCGCCGCGCGCAAACCGGCGAGGCGGGCGCCGAGCGCGCGCACGAACAGTCCGCGCAACCGCTCGCGCTCGGGCGCGAGCCATTCCTCCTCGCTCTCCGCGAGCAGATCGCCGTCGTACAGCGCGATCGCCTCGGCGAGGCGGTGCGGCTGCGCGGCGAGGCGCTCGAACTCGGCGACGTCGAGCTCGGTCTGCGCGTCCGGGTTCCAGCGAAGGTCCGCCGCGGTCGCGAGCAGCCACGGCCGGTCCGGCGGCGAGGGCGGCAGATAGCGCTGCAGGTAGTTCAAATGACGCCGCAGGTTCGCGCGCGCGTCCTCGTCGGCGTCGTCGGGCCAGAGCGCGCTCGCGATCGTCCGGCGCGCGACCGGCGCGTGCCGGTTCAGCAGCAGATACGCCAGCAGCGGGACGACTTTCGGCCGCGCCGCGACGGAGATCGGAACGTCGCCGAGCGCCACGCGGGGGCGCCCGAAGAGCCGGACCCGCAGCATGCGGAGACCAGTTCGGGCCCGCGCGCACGCGGCCCCTCGCGCGCGGCGGGGCGGCGTTCCGGACCGGCGAAGCGCGCGGCGTGGAGCACGGAGCGGCGGTCGTGATCGTCGGCGGCGGCGTGATCGGCGCTTCGGTCGCGCATCATCTCGCCGCGCGCGGCGAGCGCGACGTCGTCGTGCTCGACCGCGCGGCGCGGCCGGGTGAAGGGAGCACGGGCCGCGCGACGGGCGGCTTTCGCGTCCAGTTCGCGAGCGCGGTCGACGTGCGCTTGTCGCTGCTCGCGCGCGAGAAGCTGCGCCGTTTCGCCGAGGAGACGGGCGGCGACTGCGGGTTCGTGCCCGCCGGGTATCTGTGGGTCGCGCAGCGTGACGACGAGCTCGCCGCGCTGCGCGACGCCCTCGCCGTGCAGCGCGCGAACGGCGCCGGCGACGCGGTCGAGTTGAGCGCGGAAGAGGTCCTCGCGTGCAATCCCGCGCTGCGGCCCGAGGGCATCGTCGGAGGAACGTACGGCGCGAGCGACGGCTTCATCCGCCCGCTGCAGATCCTCGAGGGCTACCGCCGCGCGGCGGAACGGCGCGGCGTGCGGTTCGTGTGGGATTCACCCGTCGCCGGATTTCGCCGCGCGCGCGACGGGCGGATCACCGCGGTGTGCACGTCACGCGACGAGATCGCGGCCGGGTGGGTCGTGAACGCCGCGGGCGCGTGGGCCGGTTCGGTCGCGCGGGTCGCCGGCTTCGATCTGCCGGTGACGCCGCTACGGCGGCAAGTCGCGGTGACGGCGCCGACGGCGGCGCTGCCGCCGCGGATGCCGATGACGATCTTCGCCGGCGACGGGTTTCACCTGCGCGTGCGCGACGGGCGCGTGCTGTTGCTGCTGCCGAGCGACGGCGGCACCGATCCGTTCGACGTGAGCGTCGAACCGGCGTGGGTCGAGCGCGTCGCGCGCGCCGCGTGCGCGCGGGTGCCGTGCTTGGCGAACGTCGAGATCGACCGCGCCGCGTGCTGGGCCGGCTTGTACGAGATGTCGCCGGACGGTCACGCGATCGTCGGCATCGCGCCCGGCGTTCCGAACCTCGCGCTGGCGAACGGCGCATCGGGGCACGGCGTGATGCACGCGCCCGCGTTCGGACAGCTCGTCGCGGAGATCATCCTCGACGGCGGCGCGACGTCGCTCGACGTCTCGGCGCTCTCACCCGAGCGCTTCGCGCGCGCCGGAGCGCACGCGAAGCGCGATGTGCTCTAGCGAGCTACGGCTTGGTGGAGCCGCCGCTCGTCGAGCCGCCCGACGTCCCGCCGGTGGTCCCGCCGCCCGTGGTCGTCGTCGTGGTCTGACCGTTCGTCGTCGACTGCGTCGTCGAGCGGTTGTTCCATGGCTGCCACACGAAGAGCGCGATCGCGATGAGTACCACGACGATGACCGCGATCAGGATCGGTGCGTTGTTGCTGCTCGCAGTGGAGTCGCGTTCTACCATTCGATGAGTGCCTTTCGGTTACGGTGATGTACGGCTTGCTTACCCGCCGAACGGGCGGGGCAATCAGCGCGGCAGGCGCTCGACGATGGTAACGTTCGCGAGCCCGCCGCCTTCGCACATCGTCTGCAGGCCGTAGCGGCCGCCGCGGCGCTCGAGCGCGTGCAGCATCGTCGTCATCAACTTCGTCCCCGACGCGCCGAGCGGATGACCCAGCGCGATCGCCCCGCCGTGCACGTTGAGCTTCGCCGGGTCGGCGCCGGTCGCGCGCAGCCACGCGAGCGGGACCGGCGCGAACGCTTCGTTCACCTCGAAGAGGTCGATGTCGTCCACGGTGAGCCCCGTCTTTTCGAGCGCGCGCCGCGTCGCCGGGATCGGCGCTTCGAGCATCACCACGGGATCGTGCCCCATCACGCTCATGTGGTGGATGCGCGCGAGCGGCGCTACGCCGAGCGACTTCAGGCCGCGCTCGCTGACGACGACGCAGGCGGACGCGCCGTCCGCGATCTGGCTCGAGCTCGCGGCGGTGATGCGGCCTTCGGGGTGCAGCAGCTTCACCGACTTGATCGCCTCCAGGCTCGCGTCGAAGCGAATCCCTTCGTCGACCGCGTGCACGTCACGCGAGCCGTCTTCGCGAACGATCTCGACCGGGACGATCTCGTCGCGAAACCAGCCGGCCTCGGTCGCGGCCGCGGCGCGGCGATGGCTCTCGTAGCTGTACTCGTCGAGCTCGTCGCGGGAAAGGCCGTAGCTCCGCGCCATCATCTCGGCGCCGGTGAACTGGCTGAAGTGCACGCCGGGATAGCGCGCTTCCATGTGCGGGCTCTTGTAGAAGCCGTAGCCGTTGTCGGCGGGGAGCTTGGTCGAGAGCGTGATCGGAACGTTGGTCATGCTCTCGACGCCGCCGGCGACGACGACGTCCATCGCGCCCGACATCACGGCTTGTGCCGCGAAGTGCAGCGCCTGCTGCGACGACCCGCATTGCCGGTCGATCGTCGTCCCCGGGACGTGCTCGGGCAGCTTGGACGCCAGTACCGCGTTGCGCGCGACGTTCATCGCTTGCTGCGCGATCTGCACGACGCAGCCCAAGATCACGTCGTCGATCGCCGCCGGATCGGCGCCGGCGCGTTCGACGACCGCGTCGATGACGTGCGCGGCGAGGTCCGCCGGATGCCATCCGGCGAGCCGCCCGCCTTTGCGCCCGGCCGCGGTGCGCGCCGCCGCGACGATGTACGCTTCCGACATGCGCTACACTACCGCGGGCAACGGCGCGGACCTTCGCGCGCTCGCGGCGAACGCCGCGGGATGGAGCCGTTCGTAAAGGCGCGCGTCGAGCCGGGAGCGCACACGCTGGAAGGCCGGTACTACCATTCACCCGAGATCTTCGGGCGGGAGCGAGAGCGTATTTTCGCGCGCGAATGGATTTGCGCCGGCCGCCTGGAGGAGCTCCAACGTCCCGGCGATTACGTCGTGGCGGAGGTCGCCGGTGAGAGCCTGATCGTCGTGCGCGGGAAGGACGAGCGCGTGCGCGCCTTCTACAACGTCTGCCGCCACCGCGGCACGCGCATCTGCACCGAGCCGGCCGGCCGCTTCAGCGGCTCGATCCAATGCCCGTACCACGCCTGGACGTACGCGCTCGACGGCACGCTGCTCGCCGCGCGCACGATGAACGAGCTCCCCGGCTTCGAGCGCGCCGACTACCCGCTGCACGAAGCGGCGATCGCGACGTTCGAGGGCTTCGTTTTCGTGAACCTCGCCGACGAACCCGAGCCGTTCGCGCAGGTGTTCTCTCCGCTGATCGGCCGCTTCAGCCGCTGGGAGATCGCCGATCTGCGCACGGCGCGCGCGATCGACTACGAGATCGCCTGCAACTGGAAGCTCGTCTTCCAAAATTACTCCGAATGCTATCACTGCCCGCTGCTGCACCCGCAGCTCGACGAGCTGTCACCCTCGGACAGCGGCCGCAACGATCTTTCGGAAGGCGCGTTCCTCGGCGGCTACTCCGAGCTCCGCCGCGACGGCACGAGCCTGACGAGCACCGGCGCCACCACGCGATCGCCGCTCGGCCGTCTCCACGGCGCCGATCTGAGCCGGGTCTACTACTACACGATTTTCCCTTCGCTGCTCTTGAGCCTGCACCCGGACTACGTCATGGCGCACTACGTCATCCCGCTCGCCCCGGATCGCACGAAGGTGCGTTGCGTATGGCTGTTCGATGCGTCGGCTGTCGCCGAGCCCGGATTCGATCCACGCGACGCGGTCGGCTTCTGGGATCTCACCAACCGCCAAGACTGGCGGATCAACGAGCTCTCGCAACTCGGGACGTCATCGCGCGCGTACACCCCGGGGCCCTACGCGAACGGCGAAGGCCTCCTGGCCGCATTCGACCGTCATTATCTGGAAGTGTTACAATAAGAACACTGCGCTTCGATTCCGGGGTGGGTGCCGCGAGGAGATCGACTCGCGGCACCGCTTTTCGGAATCTCTGGATAGAGGCGGTCGTTACCCGTTTTCGTAGTCCGCGGTTGGATCGATCCCGACGAGAGCGATGATTTTTTTACGTGGCATGACGTACAGGTCAACGGTCCAGCGACCGCGCATCGTCGACACGACGATCGACGAATGCCCTGATGGCAGCGTGGCTGCTGCGTCCATCAGGATCGCGCGGGCCGTGCGATAGGCCCGGCGACGATCCGACGGATTGTCCAACTGCCGCGCAAGCGGTAGCGTCAGCCTAACGATCCAGCCGGGATCTCCGGGTCCGAGAGGACCGCCGCGATGTGCGCCCCTCGGCTTCGTCGAGCGCGGCGTCGAACGCATCGGCATCGACGAACTCGCTGTCCGGTGCTGTTGCCCGTCGCTCGATCTCGGCGCGCGATGTTGGGCCTTGCGGGGGCGGAGTGAACAAGGCATGGACGGGGACATGGAGAGCTCGCGCGAGTCGCTCGATGACGTCGAGAGTGACGTCTCCGGCTGCTCGTTCGATTCGTGAAATCGTAGGGCGCGAGACGCCGGAACGTTCTGCCAGCTGTTGCTGAGATATCCGGGATCTTGCGCGTTCGATGATAAGATTGGCACGTAAAACCTCCGCCGCTACGGGCGCATCCCGTGCGGATTGAATTGGCATATTTTCGACCTCCTAGCGTTGCGAGTGGACGGCGATCGGCACGAAAGTCCCGATTGAATTCCCGTCGTGAAAGTGAGAGGGGCGTGCTGGTCAGGCGCGCTCCGAAATGATTCCGGCGATTGTTCGGTTCCACAGTAGCCGGAATGCCGGTAGTGTATCACCGATGATTCAGAATGTCAAATCCATTATTCAACGCCCGCACAACGGTCCGAGGTTCTGTCCTGAGACGCCATAGTGCCCGCGTTGTGCCGGGGCGATACGACAGCGGCCTTCGAGGGTCGCGCTTATCTTGTGGACGCGAAGAAGCCGCGGCCCTTAGAACGCGCCGAAGTTGAAGGCGAGGAGCGTGAACCTCGCGAGCCAGTGTTCGCCCATGTAGTCGTCGGCGAAGCGCGGGAGCGACGCTTCGAGCTGTGTTCGCCGCGTCGAAGAACCGATCGCCGCACGGCGCCGTCCGGCACTTCGCGCGCAATCGCTGCGGAGGCACTAAACGCGGCTGCGGCACTCGAACTCATTGTTCTGGTGGCCCATCAGCTTTCTGCGCGCTTGCAGAACGGAAATCCTCAAGTACCGACAGCACTTCAGCTCTTGTTGAGGCGCCCCATAGTCGGCCACGATACTTAGACTCGAAAAGCTCTGCCCTTCTTAAACTGAAACCGACGGCCTTGATTATTTGGAATCGCGCGAAATGAAATAGCCCCGGAGTACCCCGCATTGAAAATTTTGTCATGTGAAGTGCGGTTTGCAGCGCCATAATATACCACCAAGCGTATAAGAGCGGTACAAATGCTACCATCAGTATGAGCGGTAGAAAGAACTCCTTTACTTTGCCCCGTGAAATCGTGTCTCCGAAATGAAGCGCCGTTTGAACGAACACGAACAAAATGATACCGAGTCCGATCATTGAAATGCAGCCGTTGATGAACCGTTGTGCACGAATCATGCGTGCATCCACTCTCGCCTGGATTTCCCCAACGGCCTGCATACCGACGAGAATGGCCATGAAAGGCACAAAGAATAGCTCAGCGATTAGCGGGAATGTGTACAGCTCGCTGAGAAACTCGACGAGTGCTGCGAGGCCGAGGTTATGCAACACTAAGTGTTTCAATTCGCCG
>DATHLN010000044.1:0-1570 GCA_035488115.1 Candidatus Limnocylindrales bacterium
GATCTGGTTCTCGCCGACCGCTTCGTAGAGGTCGACCTCGTGCGTCTTCGTCTGCGACAGCAGCGTTTCGGCGTTCGGAATGAAGACGTAGCTCAGCCGGGTGAGCTTCGGCGGGCCGCGCCAGTAGTACGGGTTCGGGACGAACTCCAGCGACTGCCCGTGATTCCACGCTTGCAGCACGAACGGTCCGCTCGAGATCGGTTTGGCGTTGAACGGCGCTTGGTTGAGATCGGGCAGCTTCGCCAGCAGGTGGGCCGGAAGGGGCGGATAGCCCGAGCCGCCGACCGCGAACGAGCCGAGGATGCCGGCGTTCACCGCTTTGAGATGCACGCGCGCGGTCCAGTTGTCGGTCAGCGTGATCGACGCGATGTCGTCCCAGCCGACCGTCAGCCGCGTGTTGTTCTTGGGGTTCATCACGGCGTGCCAGGTGAAGACGAGATCGCGCGCGTCGTACGGCGCGCCGTCCGACCAGCGCATCCCCTTGCGGAAGCGCAGCACGATCGTCTTGCCGTCGGCGCTGATCCCGCCGTTCTGCAGGGTCGGGACCTCGGTCGCCGCGGCCGGGACGAAGTTGCCGTCGACATCGTAGCGGAAGAGCGGCTCGAACACGACATATTCGATGTCGTTCGCCGCCTGGGTGTTCGCGAAGAGCGGGTTGAGCGTGTCGGGCTCGTACGCGGAGCCGTAGCGCAGGTGCCCGGGCTGCGTCCACGGATGGCGTCCGCCGGAACTGCTCGACGACGTGCTCTGCTGCGTCTTGGCGCAGCCGCCGAGCAGAACGGCGCCCGCCGCGAGCAGCGCCAGCAGCGTCTTCGGACGAAGGTCAGGCATGCAGAACCTCGGTCTTCACGATCGCGGGGGCGATGGCGTCGTAGAATGCGTGCGGGCCGTTGCGCACGAGGTCGTCGCACGGCAGCCCCGTCTCGGCGCGCGCGCGCTCGATGTGCGCGCGCGCTTCGTCTTCGCCGCAGTCGCGCGTGTTGAGCGCGATCCCGAGAACGCGCGCGGGCTTCACCGTCGCGCACAGCCCTTCGTAGGTCCGAATCAGCGCGCGGTACGAGAGGATCGGCACCTCGTAGTCCTCGATCGCGGTGCGCGCGACGCTGTGCACGAGGACGAGCGCGTCGGGTGCGCCGCCGAACAGCAGCGCCAGCGTGACCGGCGCGAAGGCGGGGTTGTTGATCCCGCCTTGCCCTTCGAGCAGCAGCAGATCGCGGGCGCGGCGCTCGCCTTCGAGGACGAGCTGCTCGGCGGCGCCGGGCGCGAAGTCGGCGACGACGCGGTCGATCGCGGTTCCCCAGCCCGCGATCGCGATCCCGATCTGCCCGGTCGGCACGAACGCCGCATCGACGCCCCGCTCGCGCGCCGCGCGCACCAGCTCGAGCGCCGCGGTCATCTTGCCGACCGCGGCGTCGCTCCCGACGGTCAGCACGATCGTCGCGCGCACGTCCCATGCCGCGCCGGAGAACAGCGGCGCCGCGGGCGGAAGACGCAGATCCCAGATGCGCGTGTCGTGCTCGCGCGCGAGCGCGGCGAACTCGTCGTCGTCGTTCAGCATGACGTGGAGTCC
>DATHLN010000045.1:0-4087 GCA_035488115.1 Candidatus Limnocylindrales bacterium
GACGCCGAACAACGCCAAGATCGTCGGCGCGATGTCGAGGATCGAGACCGGTTCGGGATGGACGCGGCCGCGGCCGGTGCGAATCCACAGCACGCCGTCGGGATGGTGGTGTCCGCTGCGGTGTCCGTCGACGAGATAGAACAGCTCGTCGAACCGCGTGCGCGCGCCGGTGCGCGTGTCGACCGCCTCGCGTTCCATCACCGCGGGATCGAGGTAGACGCAGCCGGCGAAGACGCCGGCGCCGTCGCGGCGTGCGTTGAAGACGCGTACGCCGTCGACCTGGAGTGCGAGCAGCGCGCGCTCGGCTTCGAGCGCCGCGGCCTCGCTCGCGCAGTCGACGTGAAACTCTTGCGACATCACCGGGGCGACGCGCCCGTCGATGCGCAAGAACTCCAGCAGCGCGGGGAACGAGATCGGGCGGTAGTTGCGGATCACCGGCCCGGTGTACGGCTCTTGGCTCAGCGCGGTCGCGAAGATCAGCGTTGCGTCGGGAAAATCCGCGACGAACTTCCCGATCAGCCGGTCCATCGCGCGGTATCCTTCCCGAATCGCATCGCGCAGCGAGGGATGATCGCTCGCGCTGGGCGGATCGGGGAACCGCTGGGGTTCCATGTTGCGCCAGTAGAGGTGCTGGTAGTGCGCGGTCGAGTTCGAGAAAAAGCTCGCGAAGCGGACGCGGTGAGCGCGCGCGTACGCGCGAAAGACGTCGTATTGAATGCGGTCGAACAGCGCCGCGCGCCGCCACTTCACGCCGCGGTCGCGCCGCTCGCCGGCCAGCTGCCGCGCGATTGCGAGCGCGGTGTCGATCCGAAACGCACGCCGCACATAGAACGCGCCGAGCTTGAGCGCGTCGCGCGCCGTCAACCGTCCGTGGTGCGAGGACTCTTTGACCTGCTCGGCCGTGACGTCGTAGTACGGTTGCAGCGAGGCCGGCTCGGCGCGTGGCGCCTTGTCCCACGGGTCGGGGAGCCGGAAGCCGCGGACCGGGTGCGGCGGGACGTTCATTCCGCCGAAGATCCCGACCGCGATCCCGGCCGCGGAGAGGACGCTCGCGATCGTCGGCGCCGCGCAGCGCGCCGCGTCGCCCAGATGAAAGATGCGGTGCTCGGCATACGGGAGGCCGGTGTGCACCGAGGGCCACTGGATCCACGGGACCAGGGTCGCTTCCGCCTCGCCGGCCTGGGTCGTAAAGACGTCCGAGGCGGCGCGAAACGCGGCGAAGTTGGGCAGCACGCCTTCGGCGATGAACCGCTCGAGCAGCGCGGCTGAGAGTTCGTTGAACTCGATCAGCAGGACGCGGCGATCATCCATGATGGCCACATCGTACCCAGGCCGGCTAGGGAACAGGCGTGGCCAGGGCCGTCCTGAGCGCGGCGGTGATCTCGCGGGCGCCGAAGCGCTTCGAAACGACGCAGTCCGCGCCCGCGAACCGGAGCCGCTCCGCGCGGGCGCCCTCGCCCTCGGTGTACGCACAGATGAACGCCCGCGGGACCGCGGCGCGCATCGCGCTGACCGCGTCGGCAGGGTCGATCTCCAGAAAGTCGGTGTCGACGAAGAGCGCCTCGGGCCGGGTTGCTTTGATGTCGTCGACGTCGAGGGTCGGTGCAACCCGGACGACCTTGAGCTCCGCACGCGCCAGCACGTCGCTCAGGTATGGAACGAAGAGAGACTGCGGTTCCACGACGTACGAGTCCACCTTTGTCGGTACCGCGGACCGTGGTCCTCTCTAACGAGGCCTTGGGTCCTAAGGGAAACGCAGCCAAGCGACTCTTACTTTTTTATGCCAGTCCCGTCTTGATCGCGTGGACCGCGGCCTGGGTGCGCGCGGTGATGTTGAGCTTGGCGAAGATGCGGCTGATGTGGTTCTTGACCGTCTTCTCCGAAAGGTGGAGCTTCGCGCTGATCTCTTTGTTCGACATCCCGCGCGCGATCAAACGGATGATCTCGGTTTCGCGCACGGAGAGCTCGTTCTGGGCGGTCCGGCCGAAGCCGTTCGAGCGCCGCTTCAGCACGCCGCCCGCGACGCGCGGGTCCACGTACGCGTGGCCGCCGGCGACGCTCTTCACCGCCCGGATCAGCTCGACCGGCAGGATGTCCTTGACCACGTAGCCGTCGGCGCCGGCGCTCAGGCAGCGCTGCATCACCTCGGGCTGGACGTGCGTGGAGAGGACGCAGACCTTCGCCTGCGGGGCCAGCTCGCGGCAGGTCCGCATCGCCTCGGCGAACTCTTGGTTGTGGCCGTCGAGGTCGAGGACGATCAGGTCGGGGCGGAGCCGGCGCAGCGGCGAGTTCGCGATCGAGTCGGCATCCCCGACGACCTCGATCTCGGCATCGCTCGCCAGTACCTGACAGAGCGCCTTGCCGAACAACGCCTGCCCTTCGACCACGAGAACGCGGACGGGCTTGGTCGCGGACGGGGCAGGAGCGGGGATCGTGGAAAGCATTGGTGCTTCTTCCTCTCGGCCTATCGGGGGAGGGCATTCGGACTATGCCGTCCGGCCCATCTCCTATGTCGCCGGTAAGGGAGTCCGATAGACTCCCCACTTTTGGGGGTTCTACGCCTAGGGACCCCGGAAGGCCTGTGAGGACCGCCCTCGGACGGGATAGGAATACTATCGTGCGCAACCGACGAACCTCGCCCGCCGCCGCGGTGATCACCGCCGTCCCCGAAGCCGACCGCACCCGGGCCTTCGTCGGCGAGCTGCGGACGCTGGTGAAGGCGAGCTACGTCGTGTTCGCACGCTACGACCAGAACGGGATCCAGAGCGAGGCGGTCCTCTCCGAGGACCACGGCAACGCGGCGCGCCAGTCGGAGTGGCTGCAGGCGGAACGGCTGCTGCAGTCGCGCTCCGAAGGAACGATCCCGCGGGTCACCGACGCGCTGATCGCGCTCGACGGGATGCGCGGCCTGGTCGCGGTCTACGGCGTCGACCGCACGATCTTCGGCATGGCGATCGTGGCCCGGCCGCGCGCGTTCACCCCCGAGGAGCGCAAGCTGCTCGAGAACACCTTGCGCTCGGGCTCCGAGCTGATGCGCCGGCTCTCGACCTTCGAGGGCGAGCAAAGCGCGCAAGAGCGGACCGCCGAACGCGCCTCGCCGGCGCAGTTCGTCCTGACCGGCGATTACGCGATCGAGTCGCGCTGGATCCCGAACGACGATCCGAGCGACGTGCTGCAGAACATCCTGGAGCTGGCCGAGGACGGCTTGCCGCCGGTCGTCGAGAGCGCGGTCCGCGCGGTGACCGCTTCGTGGACGGACGACCCCGCCTCGCGCGAGCCCGCCACCGTCGTCCCGCTCCCGTTCATGGTCGTGCGCGTCGCGCCGCTCGCCGGGCCGGCCGGGCCGAAGATCGGGGTGCTGGTCGAGCGCTACCGCTCGCGCAACCCGCTGCGGCATGCGGCCGAGAAGTTCGGGATGAGCTCGCGCGAGCTAGAGGTGTTGGCGCTCGTCCTCAAGGGCTTCGGCACCCCGCAGATCGCCAGCGCGCTCGACATCGCCGAGTCCACCGCGCACGACCACATCAAACGGATGATGCTCAAGACGCGCGCCCGTAACCGCGTCGAACTCGCCGCGAAGGCACTGGGCTGGCGCGGGGCGTAGCGGCGCTTCTTCCAATTCGAGCCAATCCGCGTGCCAGAGCAGGCCGCAGCCGCGGTGGCACGGCCCCTCGCCGCCCAGGATCGCGCCGCTGCAGCGCACGCCGGCGAGCACGTACCAGGCCGCCCCTTCGCGCCGCCACGAACGGGCGGCGACCGGCCGAACCCGCTTGTAGACCGGAAGCCGCGCGCCAGCATACCGCTCCATCTCGGCGATGAAGCGTACGCCGTCGCGCCGGCCCCCGGCGTCCAGCGACGCGAGGATCGTCGCCAGCGGGCGGATGCGGGCGTACTGCCGCACGCAGCGCGCCGGTTCAGCCCGCTCCTCCGACGACGGCTCGAGCCACTCGTCGCGGAACAGCAGCGGGCAAGCGCGACCGCAGCCGCCGCTCTCCGCCGGTCCACCGCAGGTCACCCCCGCGAGCGAGACGGTGCGGCCGACGGAACGCATCACGCCGACGTCGTTCATCATCCGGCGCACGACGGCGTC
>DATHLN010000046.1:0-13566 GCA_035488115.1 Candidatus Limnocylindrales bacterium
CGAAGAGTATCTCGAGGCGGTCTACCGCCTGGAACGGGAAGGCCCCGGCGTGACGACCTCCGGGCTCGCCGCCGACCTCGGCGTCGCCCCGGCCTCGGTCTCCGGGATGCTCAAGAAGCTGGGCTCCGACGGCTACCTCACCTACGAGGCCCGCGGGCAGGCGAAGCTCACCGAGAAAGGTCTGCGGGTCGCGGTGCGCGTGATCCGGCGGAACCGCCTCGCCGAGGTCTTCCTCCAGGACGTTCTCGGGATGCCGTGGGACGAGGTCCACGAGGAGGCGTGCCGGCTCGAGCACGCGATCTCCGAGCGCGTCGAGCAGCGGCTCGTCGCGATCCTGGGCGACCCGAAGGTCTGCCCGCACGGGCACCCGATCCCGCCGGTCGATCTGAGCGAGCCGGAGCGGGTCGGGATGCGGCTCTCCGACGCGCAGCCGGGCAGCACGGTGAAGGTGGTCGAGGTCGTCGAGGACGTCCCCGAGACGCTGCGCTACCTCGACCGCATCGGACTGCGCCCGGGTGCGAGCGTCGACGTCGTCGAGCGCGGGCCGCTCGGCGGACCGATCACGATCGAAGGCGCGAGCGGCCGCACCGCGATCTCGATCGAGCTCGCGCGGCTCATCGCGATCTCCGTGGAGGCGAGCCCGGCGCTCAGCGCGTGACCCTCACCAACGCGCTCATCGCAATCAACGTCGTCGTGTTCGTGTGGGAGCTGGCGACCGGCGGGGTCGACGCGGATCACGGCTGGTTACGCGGTTCCGACGTCGTCGTGCGCGGTGAATGGTGGCGCGTCGTCACCGCGGCGTTCCTGCACGGCTCGATCACGCACATCGCGTTCAACATGTTCGCATTGTATCAAGTCGGCACGATCGTGGAGCGCGCGATGGGGCCGCTGCGGTATCTGTTCGTCTACGCGTGCGCGATCGTCGGTTCGGGCGCGGCGGTCATCTGGTTTAACTACACGCAGCCCACGCTCGGCGCGAGCGGCGCGATCTTCGGGCTGTTCGGCGCGCTGGTCGCGATCGGCTTGAGCTTGCCGCCGCGCGGCATGTCGATCGTCACGCAGACGGTGCCGATCATCGTCATCAACCTGGGGCTCGGATTCGTCATCCCGAACATCTCGGTCGCCGCGCACGTCGGCGGTCTCATCACTGGGTTCGTGGTCGGATGGCTGGTGTTCCAGATTCCGTCGCGGTACCGCGACCGCGCGAACGTGTTCATCAACGGCCGCCCCGCATACGCCGCGGCCGGAGTGGGCGATCCCGGAATCCCCGGCGCGGTGCCGTTCGACCCGCGCGAAGAGAGCGCCGTCGAGACGATCGAACAGCCGCCGGACGCGGGGCCGCATGAAGAGGAAGGCGCGCCGCCGCTCGAGATCCGCGACCCGCGCGAATGAAGCTCGTCGACGACGCGTTCGCACCGGACGGCCCGATCGCGCGCGCTCTCCCGGGCTTCGAGGCGCGCGACGGACAAGTGCGCATGGCACGGCTCATCCAGCGCGGTTTCCTCGAGAACGTGCACACGATCGTCGAGGCGGGGACCGGGGTCGGCAAGTCGCTCGCGTATCTCGTCCCGGCGCTGCGCGCGGGCGCGCGCGTCGTCGTATCGACGGGGACGATCGCGCTGCAGGAGCAGCTCGTCCGCAAGGACATCCCGCTGGTCACCGAGGCGCTCGGGATCGAGGCGCGCGTCGTCCTGCTCAAAGGGCGCAACCACTACCTGTGCAAGGCGAAGTTCGAGAAGGAGAGCGGAGCGCGGCTGATCGCGCCCTCGCTCGCGCTCGAGCGTTTGTGGGCGTGGGCCGAGCGCACGGAGACCGGCGACCGCGCCGAGCTGGACTTCACGCCGCGCGCCGAGGACTGGGAGACGCTCGACGCCGATGCGGACGACTGCGTCGGCGAGTACTGCGCGCGCTTCGCCGACTGCCATTTCTTCGCGAAGCGCGACGCGGCGCGCTACGCCGATCTGGTCGTCGTCAACCACGCGCTGTTCTTTCTCGATCTCGCGAGCGGCGGCGCGCTGCTCCCCGCCTACGACTTCGTCGTGCTGGACGAAGCGCACCAAGCCGAGAAGTACGCCACCGCCGCGCTGACCGCGACGCTCTCGCCGGTCTCGGTCAACCGGATGATGCGCAAGCTCCACCGCACCTACGCCGTGCCGGGCTCGCACGACGCGGAGCTCGACGAAGGGATGCGCCGCCTGCAGCAGACGCTCGCGCGCGTCCCCGGCGACAAGTACCCGATCGCGGCGAACGAGGGCGTCTTCGAGGTGCTTCCGGTGCTGCGCGAGTCGTTCTACCGGCTCGAGAACTGGCTGCACGCGAGCTGGAAGGACGCGCTGCGCAAGCCGACCGAGAACGAGGCGGAAGCTGAACGCCGGCGCGATCTCGCGCTGCGTGCGGTCGCCGCGCACGTCGCGACGGTCGACCGCATCGAGAGCGCGGCGATGCAGGCCTCGAGCGGCGCGCTGCCGGCGGACGAGATCGACGCGGTCGCGTGGGTCGAGCGCGGCGAAGGCGGCGAGCGCTACGAGGTGAACGCGGCGCCGTTCTCGGTCGCCGACTTCCTGCGCGCGACGCTGTTCGCACGCACGCGCAGCGTCGTGCTGACCAGCGCGACGATCTCCGCTCCGCTCGGCGGCGGGCTCGACGACCCGTTCGCGTTCCTCAAGTCCTCGCTGGGGATCGACGACGCGCAGCAGCTGATCGCGCCCTCGCCGTTCGACTACGCCAAACAGGCGCGCCTGTACGTCGCGCCACCGCGGCTCAACCCGAAGGCAGTGGACTTCGCGCGCCGCGCGGCGCCGCTCGTCGAGGAGTTGCTCGACCGCAGCGGCGGGCGCGCGTTCGTCCTCTTCACGTCGTACGCGCGGCTGCGCGAGGTGCACGCGCTGCTGCGCGAGCGGATCCCGTTCCCGGTGAAAGTGCAGGGCGATCTCCCGCGCTCGGCGCTGCTGGATTGGTTCCGCGCGACGAAGAACGCGGTGCTCTTCGCGACCGGGACGTTCTGGGAGGGGATCGACGTCGTCGGCGATGCGCTCTCGTGCGTCGTGATCGACCGGCTCCCGTTCCCCTCGCCCGCCGAGCCGCTCATCGCGGCGCGGATCGCTGCGCTAGAGGCCAAAGGGCGCTCCGGGTTCGAGCACTACATGATCCCGAGCGCGATCGTGCGGCTGAAACAGGGCTTCGGGCGGCTCATCCGCTCGACCACCGATCGCGGCGTCGTCGCGTTGCTCGACGGCCGCGCGACCTCGATGCGCTACGGCGCGACGATCGTCGGCGCGCTCCCACCGGCGACGCGCATCACCGACCTCGCCTTGCTGGACGACCTCTTCCGCGAGGGATGAGGCGTGCGCGCGCGAAGCCGCGCGCCATGCGCTTCCGCTCGCCGCTGCTGTTCCTGTGCGCCGCGCTCGCCGCCGCGCCGCTCCCCGCCTCGGCGTGGGGCGCGCAAGGGCATCGCATCGTGAGCGGTGCCGCGATGCGCACGCTTCCCGACAGTGTACCTGCGTTCTTGCGAACCGCTGCCGCGCACGACGAGGTGATGCTGCTCGGCCCCGAAGCCGACCGCATCAAAGGCGCGGGCGACCCGCTCGACGACGACGACAACCCGGGGCATTACGTCGACGCGCTCGACGATCTCACCATCGCGGGCGTCGTAAAGCTCAGTGCGCTGCCGAAGGACCGCGCCGAGTACGACCGCGCGCTGCACCGCGCGACGCCGGGCAGCGACCAGTACGGGCAAGGCTATTTGCCGTACTCGATCGCCGACGGCTGGCAGCGGATCGTGCGTGACCTCGCGTACTGGCGCGTCGATGTCGTGGGCGAGACGAAGGCGCCGAGCGCGGAAGAGCGCGCGTTCTTCGCATATGACCGCGGCGTGCGCGAGGCGCTGACGCTGCGCGACATCGGCTACTGGTCGCACTTCGTCGGCGACGGCTCGCAGCCGCTGCACGTCTCGGTGCATTTCAACGGCTGGAACGGCAAGCAATACGCCAACCCGAACAATTTCTCCGAGTCGCGCACGATCCACGCGCGCTTCGAGACCGCGCTCGTGCGCGCGGTTGCCAGCGAAGACCTCGTCGTGCCACGCGTCCCACCGCTTGCGACCTCGAACGACCCGGTGCTGGCGCAGGTCGGTGCGTATCTGTCGACGACCGAGAGCTTCGTGCCGGCGGTGTACCGCCTCGAAGCCGCGGGCGGGATCGACGGCCGTAGCCCTGCGGCGACCGCGCTGGTGCTCGACCGGCTCGCGGCCGGTGCGGCGGAGACGCGAAATCTCATCGTCGAAGCTTGGCAGGCCAGTGCCGGCTCGCACGTCGGCTACCCGCCGATTTCGGTGCGCGACATCGAGTCGGGCGCAGTCGCGCCGACGCGCGCGAACGTCGGTTTAGGCGACTAGCGCCGCCTCGCCCGGCAGACGGGCGAGCGAGTTTTGCCGCGTCCGCCCTCGGAACAATCGAGCGTGCACTTCGAGACGTGAGGAGCAGCTAGCGTGAAGCACACAACGACAGCACGCGCGGTCTCGGCATTCGCCGCGGTCGCGGGCCTCGCCGCCGCGACGTTCGCGGTCAGCGCGCAGCCGGTGCCCGGCCCCGGCGGGCCGCCGTACGGCACCGGGATGCGGATGCCGGCGAACGATGCCGAGTTCGTCCGCGCGCTCGACGGCTCGAACACCGCCGAGCTCGACCAGGCGAAGTACGTCGTGAACCGGACGAAAGATCCGGCGGTGCACCAGTTCGCGCAGCACATGATCGACGAGCACAGCACGGCCGCGGTACAGCTCGAAGCCGCGACGCGCGGGACGAACCTCCACCCGGCGCCGCGCAACGACGGCAGCATGCCGCGTTTCGGGGCGCGCGTTCTCGCGCGGCTCGAATCCGAGACCGGGCAGCAGCTCGACTACGATTACATGCGCTATCAAGTCCCGGAGCACCGAATCGCGCTGAACCTGCTGCAATGGGAGTCGCAGAACGGGACGAACACGAACCTCAAGACGCTCGCGACGCGGCTGCTCCCGAACGTCCAGCAGCACCTGCAGCTCGCGCAGACGTATCTCGCGGCGCACAGCCTCACGCCGTTCACGCCGCCCGACGTGCTGCCGATCCCGGGCAACCCGAACCCGAACAATGCCGGCGGCTCGACCTCCGGCGTCCCGAACAACCCGGCCTCGGCGCCGAACGGCGGCTCGACGACGGGCCAAGGAAACGGAAGCGGCGGAACGCAGCCGAACGCACCGGTGACGGGCCCGACGTATCAGCCGCTCGGATCCGGAACACCGCCGCCCGGCGCGGGCCCGACGACGGCACCGTCACCCATGGCATCCGCATCGCCGCACCCGTAGTGGCTTCGGCCTGACGGCCGAAGCCACTCAGTCCTCTTTGCCGGCTTCGTCTTTCGCGCGGCGCTGTAGTTCCGCGACGACGGTGGAGTCGGCGAGCGTCGTCGTGTCGCCGAGCATTCGGCCTTCGGCGATGTCGCGCAGCAGCCGGCGCATGATCTTGCCGGAGCGCGTCTTCGGCAGCTCCTGCGTGAACGTGAGATACTTCGGGCGGCAGAATTTGCCGAGCTTCTCGGCGACGTGCTCGCGCAGCTCGTCGGCGAGCTGCGGCGAGCCGTTCGCGTGCGACTTGATCGTCACGAACGCGCAGATCGCCTGGCCGGTGATGTCGTCGTTCTTCCCGGTCACCGCGGCTTCGGCGACGTCCGGGTGATCGACGAGCGCTGACTCCACCTCGGTCGTCGAGATGCGGTGGCCGCTGACGTTCATCACGTCGTCGATACGGCCCATGAACCAGTAGTCGCCGTCCTCGTCGCGCTTGCAGCCGTCGCCGGCGAGGTACATGTGCGGGAACTTCGACCAGTAGGTCTGCACGTAGCGATCGTCGTCGCCGTAGATTCCGCGCAGCATCGAGGGCCACGGGCGCTTCAGCACGACGTACCCGCCGCCGCCGAGCGGGACCGATTCGCCCTTGTCGTTCACGATGTCGGGCTGCACGCCGGGGAACGGCTTCGTCGCCGAGCCCGGCTTGAGCGTGGTGATCCCGGGGAGCGGCGTGATCATGATCGCGCCGGTCTCGGTCTGCCACCACGTGTCGACGACCGGGCAGCGCCCGCCGCCGATGTGCTCGTGGTACCAGATCCACGCCTCGGGGTTGATCGGCTCACCGACGCTCCCGAGAAGCCTCAGCGAGCTCATGTCGTGCTTGGCCGGATACTCGGTCCCCCACTTCATGAACGTGCGGATCGCGGTCGGCGCGGTGTAGAGAATCGTGACCTTGTAGCGCTCGACGATCTCCCAGAGCCGGTCCTTGTCGGGGTAGTCGGGCGTCCCTTCGTAGATCACGCTGGTCGCGCCGTTGCACAGCGGGCCGTAGACGATGTACGAGTGCCCGGTGACCCAGCCGATGTCGGCCGCGCACCAGTAGACGTCGGTGTCTTCCTTGAGGTCGAAGACGAGCTTGTGCGTCGCCGTAACGCCGGTCAGATAGCCCGCGGTTGTGTGCTTGATCCCCTTCGGCTTCGCCGTGGTCCCCGACGTGTAGAGCAGGTAGAGCAGATCCTCGGCGTTCATCCGCTCGGGCTCGCACGTGATCGGCTGGTCGCGCACGACGTCGTCCCACCACACGTCGCGGCCCTCGGTCATCGTGCACGGGTCGCCGACGCGCTTCGCGACGATCACGTGCTTCAGCGAGGGCATCCCCTTTGCGATCGCCTCGTCGACGTTCGCCTTCAGCGGCACCTTGTTGCCACGGCGCCAGCCCTGGTCCGCCGTGATGATCGCGACGCAGGCGCTGTCGTTGACGCGGTCGACGATCGAGTCGGGCGAGAAGCCGCCGAAGATCACCGAGTGCGCCGCGCCGATGCGCGCGCACGCCAGCATCGCGACCGGGAGCTCGACGATCATCGGCATGTAGATCGCGACGCGGTCGCCCTTCTTGACGCCGAGCTTGCGCAGTCCGTTCGCGAACCGGCACACCTCGTCGAGCAGCTGGCCGTAGGTGACCGTCCAGCGGTCGCCGGGCTCGCCTTCGTAGTAGTACGCGACCTTCGCGGCCTTGCCGGCGCGCACGTGGCGGTCGAGCGCGTTGACCGACGCGTTGAGCTCGCCGTCGGCGAACCACTTCGCGAACGGCTCGTCCCACTCGAGGATCTTGGTCGGCGGCGTCATCCATTCGAGCTTGTCCGCCCACGATTTCCACCAGGCGAGATAGTCGCGCTCGGCCTCTTCGTAGATGCCGGGCTGCGCGTTCGCCTTCGCGGCGAACTCGGGCGGCGGCGGGAAGCGGCGCGCTTCGCTGAAGAGCGCCTCGATGGCTTCGCTTTGCGTCGGCGTCGACATGGCGGGCGGATTCGTTTCGACCGGCGGGCAACCCCCCGGCGCCGAATAACGGAATCCCGCCGTGCCGCCGAAAGACACAATGATGGTCCGCTGGATCGACGGCTTCTACGGCGGCCTGATCGCGGGCGTGATGAGCGCGATCTTCCACGCGCTCGTCTCGGTCGCGTGGCTGCACGACATGACGCTGAGCGAGCTCTTCGCGCAGGTCGCGCAGGCGTTGCCGCCGTTCCACGGCGCGCCGCCCTCATGGGCGCTGGTCGGGCTCGGCGTCGTGCTCTGGCTGCTGGTCGCGGTCGCGTTCGGGATCCTCTACGCGCTGCTCGCGCGCCACGTCCGCTCGATGTGGCGGGCGCCCGGATCGGTCGTCTGGGGGCTGTGCTACGGGCTGCTCGTCTGGTGGCTCATCAACGACGTCGCCGTCCCGGTGAGCGGGGCCGTCGTGACCGAGCCGCTCTGGGTCGGCCTCCTCGGCACGGTCCTCTTCTACGGGGTGTTGCTCTCGGAGGCGACCACGATGGCGCTGCGCCGGCGCCGCCTTGATCTTTCGGGGCCCGGGGTGGTACTCTAACGTGAAGCCTGGCACTCTTTCGTGCCGACTGCTAGCGGTGCCACCCTGGTGAACGAGAAGCTCGAGCTCGACAAACGAAAAGCCTTCATCCTCGCGACCGTCGTGTACGAGTACATCAACACGGCGGAGCCCGTCGGGTCGGTGACGCTCACCCAGAAGTACAACCTCGGCGTCTCCTCGGCGACGATCCGCAACGAGATGGCGGAGCTGGAGGCGGGCGGCTACCTGGTCCAGCCGCACACCTCGGCTGGCCGCGTCCCCTCCGACGCCGGCTACCGCACCTACGTCGACCGGCTCATGCAGCCCGAGACCCTGACGAAGGACGACGCGCGCCGCATCCGCGACCAGTTCCGGGACGCCTCGCGTGAGCTGAGCGAGGTCGTCGAGCAGACGACGCGCCTGCTCTCGGGTCTCTCGGGAAACCTCGCGATCGCGATCGCTCCTTCGCGCGACTCGCACGCGTTCAAGCACGTCCAGCTGATCTGGCTCTCGCCGCGCACCAGCCTGGCGATCGTGGTGACCTCGGGCGGCGTCGCCGCGCAGCGCGTCTTCGAGTGGTCGAGCGACGTCGCGGCCGACGATCTCACGCGCCTCTCGAACGCGCTGAACTCGCGGTTCGGCAACCGCGTGATGCAAGAGATCGGCGCCGCCGACGTCGACGCGGTCAGTGCCGAGGTCGGCGTCGCCGCCGAGATCCGAGACGCGGTGCGCAGCATCTTCGCGACCGCGCGGCAGACCGACGAGCCGGAGATCGCCGCCGCCGGCGCGCAGAACCTGCTCGACCAGCCGGAGTTCCACGACCTGCGGAAGCTGCGCGCGATCCTGCGCATCGTCGAGGAGCAGCGCACGCTCTACGACCTGATCGCGGACGAGCTGAACACCGACGGCGCGGCGGCGGCGCCCGATCCAACGCCGCACGTGCGCATCGGCCACGAGCTGCGCGCCGACGAGCTCGCCGAGTGCAGCGTCGTCACCGTCCCCTATCGCTTCGGCGACCGCGGCATGGGGATGCTCGCGATCCTCGGACCGCGCCGCATGCCGTACGGCCGCCTCATCGCGCTCGCGTCGGGGACCGCGCGCTCGCTCGGCGATCATCTCAGCGACGTCGAAATAAGGTAGCATGCCGGCCGACTATTACGACGTTCTCGGCGTCGCGCGCAACGCGGACGAGAGCACGATCAAACGTGCGTATCGCCAGCTCGCGCGCCAGCACCATCCCGACGTCGCGGCCGACAAGGCGGCGGCGGAGCACCGCTTCAAGGAGATCAACGAAGCGTACGAGGTGCTCTCCGATGCGCAGAAGCGTGCGAACTACGACCGCTTCGGCCACGCCGGCGTGAACGGCGGCGCCGGCGATGCGGGCTTCGGGCCGTTCGGCGGCGAGGGCTTCGGCGACATCTTCGACATGTTCTTCGGCGCGGCGCGCGGCGGCGCAAGCGCGCAGCAGCGCCGCAACGGCCCCGCGCGCGGCAGCGATCTGCGCTACGACGTCGAGATCACGCTCGAAGAAGCGTACGCGGGGACGGTCCGCGAGATCACGTTCCGCCATCTGGCGACGTGCGTGACCTGCCGCGGGAACGGCGCGGAGCCCGGCACGCTGATCGTTCCGTGCGACCGCTGCGGCGGGAGCGGGATCCAGCGCCAAGTCCGCCAGACGCCGCTCGGGCAGTTCGTCACGCAGACGACGTGCTCGAAGTGTGCCGGCGATGGGCAGATCGTGCAGACGCCGTGCTCGAGCTGCCGCGGTCGCGGCCGCGTCGAGCAGGAGAAGACGCTGCAGATTCGCATCCCGGCCGGCGTCGACGACGGCTCGCGGATCAAGATCACCGGCAGCGGCGAGGCGGGGATCCGCGGCGGCCCGGACGGCGATCTCTACGTATATCTCAGCGTCAAGCCGCACGCGCTGTTCCAGCGCGACGGCCTCGACGTGCTGCTCGACGTGCCGGTCTCGTTTCCGCAGGCCGCGCTCGGCGGCGAGATCTCCGTCGCTTCGCTCGACGGCCCGATCCCGCTGACGCTGCACGCGGGGACGCAGAGCGGCTCGCAGTACCGCTTGCGCGGCCGCGGGATGCCGAGCGTTCGCGGCGGCGCGAAGGGCGACGAGCTGGTGACGATCCACGTGGTCGTCCCGACGAAGCTCAGCAAGCGCGAGCGGGAGCTGCTCGAGGAGTACGCGCGCGCCGGCGGCGACCAGATCGAAGAGAAGTCGTTCTTCGACCGCGTCAAAGACGCGTTCCGCGCGGAGTAAACGCCTGGCGCCCGCGGTCGAACCTTACGTCGGCGAAGGTGCCGCCGGGACGATCCGCCGCACGGTGCTGCGGAGCTTCATCGTCGCGCTGTTGCTACCGGCTCTCGTCGTTCTCTTCGCGCGCGCTTATCAGCCGCCGAAATGGACGATGTCGGTCAGCGTGGAGACGACCGCGGTCAACGACGAGGCGGCCGCGCTGCGCAGCGAGCAGCGCATCGCGCGTGCCGTCGCACTTCAGGCGGAGCGACACGGGCTGAAGCCCCGGCTTCTGAACGAAACGACCGCGCGCGGCGGCTTCATGGCGAGGACCGTCGTCGCCCGCCGGGTCGTGTCCATCGAGAGCGACGACGAGGACCGATTGAACGGTTTTGCGGCCCACTTTGCGATGCACGACGCGGAAGCGACGCTGCCGCGCCGCAACTTTCGGGTGGAAGACCTGGGTGTCGGACTGCTGCTCATCGCGATGGTACTCGGCTTCGCGACCTTCGAGCGGTCCGCTGCGTGGAACAGCGATCCCATGACGCTGCAGCCGGGGCGCGCGGCGGTCGTCGTCCTAGCGCTCGGAATCGTCGCCGCGGCCGGAGCGATCGCGGACATACCCGGCGCAAGACTCGGAATGGCGGTCTTCGTCCTGCTGGCGTTCCTACCGGCCGTCGCGTGGCTGGTCAAGATGCGAGCGACCTGGATTGCGGTCCCGCGTCTCGCCCGCGTTCACACGACGATTGCAGCGTTCGCCGCGGTCGTCGCGCTGGAGTGGACGGCTCGCCTCCTGCGCTAGCTAGCTTCGCCCGTCTCGGCGGCGCAGCATACCCAGCGCAGTGCTAATCGATTTGGGACAGCGCGATCACGCGCGTTCGGCCCCTCACGGTGGCGAGCAAGCCGAGGTCGATCGGATCGCCGGTGAGGACACGCGTTCCGGGTACGGCATCTGCCGTGGCGACGACGATTGCGTCGATCGTTCCGGCGGCAACTTTGCGATGCGCGTGCCGCAGTGCCGCGGCTGCTCGCGCGATCGGTTCGTTCAGACCGACCAGCGTCGTCCTCTTGAGCTCACGGTTGACGTTCGCGTCTCGACGATGATCGCCGGTCGTCGCTTCGGCGATCACCGCGGTCGGTACGAGGACTCTCACGCCGTCTGCTGCGGCTTTGCGGAGCGCTCGCCGGACGGCTCCGTTGCGCTCTGCGAGCTGCGATAGCGCTCCGGAATCCAGGACGATGAGATTTTCTGCCATAGCCGTTCTCCCGCTGCGCGGCTTTCCGGCGAGATCGGGTCCTCGCGTTCCAACTCATCGAGGAGCGCGATCATTCCGAGCCGGTTCACTTCATTTTGCACCGCTTCGGCGAACAACGCGGAGAGCTTCACCTGCCCTTCGGTGAGCTGCTTGAACTCGTCCAGGAGCGCTCGGTCGATGGTGACCGAGACGCGGGTCGTCTTCGGCATCGCGGCGGATTCTAGCATGGCGCGATCGTACGCGCCATAGCGTTACCGCATGATGGCCGGAAGGTGACCGTTCGTCGTGCGTTCAGCCGCCGATGTGGGCGGGCGTGGCGACGTTCGCGCGCTGGAGCTCGGCGTCGAGGGTGCCGGTGAGGAGGCTCCAGCACATGCGGTAGTCGCTCGCGAGCGAGCGCAGCGGCGCGCTGAACGTCTCGGGCTTGTTGCGCTCGATGAAGGCGTGCGAGTACCATGCGGGGCCGTAGCCGCAGACGAGCGCGGCGCCGAAGAGCTTCGGGTCGCGGCGCGCGAGCGCGACGGTCGCGACCAGCGTCGCCAGGACCGTCCCGGCGGCGTGGAGCGTGCGGGTGCGCGGGTCGGCGTGCGCGCGCAGGTAGCGGAGCCAGAAGGCGTCATCGACCATGCGCGGGCCTTCCGCGCCGGTGAAGCGAATCGCCTGCCGCGATGCGGGACCGCTTCTTCGTCGAGGGCGTCCACGCGGTCGGCGACCGCATCGCCTTCGCGCCGGACGACGCGCGGAAGCTCGCCATCGTTCTGCGCAAGCGCAGCGGCGACCGGGTGCAGGTCGTCGACTCCGGCGGGGCGGCGTACGCGGCGACGCTCGCGGTCGACGGGCGCGCCGTGGCCGCGACGCTCGAGGAGCGCCTTGACCGCGGCGACGTCGAGACCGCGCTGCGCGTCACGGTCGCGCAGGCGGTGCCCAAGGGACAGAAGATGGATCTCGTGGTCGAGAAGGCGACGGAGCTCGGCGCGCACGCGATCGTCCCCGTGCGCAGCGCCCGTGTCCTCGGCCACGAGACGAGCCCGGCGAAGGTCGAGCGCTGGCGCCGTATCGCGCGATCCGCCGCGCAGCAATCCGGCCGCGTCCGCGTCCCGGAAGTCGCGGACGTGCACGACTGGGACGCGCTGCTCGCGACGTTCGCGGGCTATGACCGCGTCTACGTGCCGTGGGAGCTCGCCGAGCCGGCGCCGCTCCGTGCGGTCTTCGAGCGCGAATTGCCGGACGCCAGCAGCGTGCTCCTGGTGATCGGTCCGGAAGGCGGCTTCGCCGCGGACGAGGTCGAGCGCGCGCAAAACGCCGGCGCGAGCGCGATCTCGCTCGGCCGGCGTATCTTGCGCACCGAGACGGCGGCGCTCGTCGTCCTCAGCGCGATGCTGTACGCGCGCGGAGACCTCTGAGCGCCCTCAGCTGTCGGCGGGAGTCCGGACGACCTCGAAGCTGAGCGGCTGCGTGCACGCGTACGCTTGACCCTGCGTCGTGTACTGCGGCGTGCACCGGCCGTAACCGATCGACGAGATTAGCGGGATCGTTTGCGGGCCCGTGCCGGCGACGCGAATCTGCATCGTCCCGACGTTGCCGTAGTGGCCGCGCGTCACGAGCCGCATCCACACCGTCGGGCTCACCGTGGCCCACGGTGACTCGAGCCCGGAGACGTCGGCTTGCTGCAGCGGCGCGAAGCTGCGGGTCATCGCGTTGTAATCGTTCGCAGAGCTGATGATGTCGCTGCGCCAGCTGCGCAGATCTTGGACGAGCTGTCCGGCGCCGCCGAGCTGACCGAGGATGCTGTCCAGCGACGGTCCGCCGACCGAGCTCGAGAGCGAGCTCCACTTGCCCTGGATATCGTCGAGCACGTTCGAGGCGAGGAGGCCCTTGTAATCGGGGATCAGCGCGTTGACGACGCCGCGCGGCTCATTCCCGAAATCACCCAGTCCGACGCCGCTCTGGATCGTCCACGACGTCTGCTGAATGGGGCTGAACTGATACGGAGTGGACGACGCGCGAGAGTTCATCGCGATGATCGCCGGCGCGCGGTGTCCGCGCATCGGTCCGAGCACGAATGCGAGCGGTGAGCGCGCCGGGCGGGAATGGCTCATGCAGAACTGCCGCACCGTCACCGCGTAGTCGCCGGGCGCGAGCGAGACGACCCCCGTATTCGAGCCGCGCAATTGCGTGATGA
>DATHLN010000047.1:0-10540 GCA_035488115.1 Candidatus Limnocylindrales bacterium
TTGCCCTTGCGCTCGATGAAGCCAGTGTGGATGCCGGCTTCACGCCGAAGCTTGCGCTCCTCCTCCGAGACCGCGGGTGCCCAGACGATCGTCGACATATGGTGTACGAAGTTCGTGTTCGGCCAGTTGTCGATCATCACGTGCGCGACGTGCTCCCAGGTCCAAGACTTGTGGTCGGGAGCGATGTCGACCAGGAACGCCTGCTTGGCACCGATGATGGCGAAGAGCACCGGCCCGGTCCGCTCGACGAAGTCGTCCGGGCGTTTCGTGGTCGAGAGATGCAGGTGGTGCACGTTCCAATCGTTGAGCAGTAAGTCCAGGTCGCTCCGCCGGCCGAAGTCGGTGGGGCCGCTCACCCCGAATCCGGTGTTGATTCGCGTGCTGAGGTGTCCCGTTAGGTCCCCGCCGGTCTTCAGCGCGTCGATGATGTGATCGACCGCCGGTTGGTAGGCGGGGTCCCACCGCAGCGGATTCGCGGCGAACTCCCACGACTGGGAAACGTCCCGAGGCTGCGCGGGGATGAGGCGGTTCTGCCAGTTGATGTACGTGACGAGCAACCCGGCCGGCGATAGCGCGCGCAGGGCGGCGGCCTGCGCCGGCTTGTGCGGAAGCCGCTGCATCACCGCTTCGCGGATGTCGCGCTCGAAGTCGATCGGAAGGTGCACGGCCTGTTGCGGGGTCATCGTGGGACTGCTCCTCTGGCTATCGCAGCGGCGTGCTGTCGTTTCGTTCGGTGACGACGATTAACGACTCGACTTTCGTGACCGCGCGCTGCTTCTTCCCGAGATCGCGCAGGAGGTTCACGAGGTTGCGTGTCTCCGTGGAAAATTGCGCTTTGTTCTCCGCATCGCGAGGTTCTTGATTCTTCGTGACCAGACGCCTGATCTTCACGTTGTGCGTTATCCACAGGATTTTCACCGGTTCGAGCGCACGGATGTGGAGATTCGCGTGGGCTTAGTCACGCCGCGTCTGCTTTCCTCGCTGCGCATGCGTGCGCGCGGCGAACGGAGCCGCCTGTTTGGGCACGGTCGGCCGTACCAAAGATGGTTCTAGAAGCGGTGGACGACCGCCGACCATCCGGCGCCGACGAGTCGCCGCACCGCGTACAAAGGCGATTCCGAAGTCGTCGTCCAGCGCGAAATGGCGTACCGAACGAGACGTGCTCCACGGGTCGGCCCGGGGAGGACCAAGCCTCGCGCGTGCACCGCGAGCAGCGGTTCGGCCAGTCGAGCGCCTCAATGCGCTCGCGCGGCGGATCCGCCCGCCGCTACCCTCCCGACGGTAAGAAGACGTCGTCGACGACCGGTGGCGCGGGCGCAGTATGATAGGTGGTGTTCGCAATCGACAGTGCCAACGCCGCGAGCAACGCGAGGACTTGGACCAAAACGACCATCCTAAGAAGTCTCCTTCCGGCATCGCATGCCTGACGTACCGTAGGGCAGATGCCCTAGGGTATGGGCACGATTCTACGCCGGACCACCAGAGCCGCCCGGGAATGTTCCCGAGAAGATCGTGGCGCCGCAATACGACCGTGAAAGGGAGTAGACGCCGGTGGTGTTAAAAGCCCACTAACACTGCATTGGAGAACGGGTGAATTTACTATGAGTGTGCCGAGCCACGCGTTGACCCGCGCCGAGGAACAACAGATCCTCGGCTACTACGAGCGCGCAGCGCCGATCATCGCAAAGAACTTCCCTCACGTCCCGCTCGTCGAGATGTACTACCCGCGCGGTCTCGACCAGGACGTCGCCTTCTCCGGCCCGGCGCACGAACCGCTCCCGCACACGATCCCAAGCGCATCCGCCGTCACGCCGAGCGGCAACCACGTCTACCCCGCGTGCGCCGACAACACGATCCTCTGGCTCGCGCACCGCTACGCGGTCGGGTTTCTGTCCTGGTTCCCGACCCCGTCCGACGCCGACCGCGTGACCGTCGCGCACATCAGCATGAAGCCCGTCGCCGGCGCGACGCAGCAGCTTCTCAAAGACGCGATGCGCACGCTGCGCGCCGCGCTGCGCGAGCGCGGCCTCGACGCGATCCCGATCCTGCACGGCAACTTCGGCGCCGCGCTCTTCCTGCCGTGCGCCGACGCGCCGACGTACGAGGAAGCCCGCGCGCTGCTGCACGTCTTCGTGAACGGCGCGATCGCGCAGCACCCGACGCTGCTGGTCCACGAGAAACGCCCGCACGAACAGCACACCGAGCCGCGCATCGAGTGCACCGTCGTCTCGAACGCGGTCGGGCGCGGTTGTCTCGTCCCCTACTCGCTGAACGGCGGACCGCACCTCCCGATGGTCGCGCCGGTCACCTGGGACGAGCTCGGCACGATCGCCAACGGCGACATCACCGCCGCGAACGCGCAAGAGCGCCTAGCGAAAGGCGACGTCTACGCCGACCAAGCCCACGCGCTCGCGAACCAGCGCCTCGCCGAACTCGCCGGCTAGAACGCAAGAACCCCATGACCGCGCCGCCGCACATCGCGTACTCCGGGGAGGGTGCCGGCGCGCGCCGGCCGCTCCGCATGCCGCACGGGGCCGTCATCGCCGGCATCCTGCGAATCCTCGGCGACGGCAAACCGCGCGCCACCCAAGACCTGCTCCACGACGGCATCGCGCGCGGCCTGTTTCCCCCGCAGATGGGCATCGTGCCGATCGACCAAGCGCTGCGGCAGTACCTCGAACGCCAGTCCCACAACGTCCGCCGCCCGGCGATCGTGCGCGACCCCGACCACCGCTTCCGCGCGAACCACCCGCGCGACGACTGGCCCGAGCCGCGCACGCGCCCGCAGTTCCGGCCTCCCTCGCCGACGTCGCTCGCCGCGCTTGACGCCGCGCGCGCAACATCGACCGGCCGCGACCCGGCGGCGTTCGAGCGCGCGGTTTGCACGCTCTTCGAGTCGCTCGGCTTCCTCGCGAGCCACCTCGGCGGCAACGTCGCGCCCGACGGCTACATCGACGCGCCGCTGGGCCCGCTCAGCTACCGCGTGATCCTGGAGTGCAAGACCGGCCCCAACAAAGGTTCGGTCGCGATCCCGAACCCCGCCGAGCCCGCCCGCTACCGCGAGCCGTACGGCGCGCAGGCGTGCGCGATCGTCGGACCCGCGTACCGCTCTGCGGCGACGCTTTCCGGCGAGCTGCACGCGCACGGCGTGAGCGCCTGGACGATCGACGACCTCGAGGCGCTCGTCCACGCGGACCTCGACCTGCACGCGATGCGCCCGCTCTTCGCGCCCGGCTTCGCCGAAGACGCGCTCGCGGACGTCCTCTGGGAGCACGAGCACGGCCGCGCCAAACGCGTCGCCGTGATCGCCCAAATGCTTGAGTCCGTCGGCCTGCGCGAACAGCGCCTCGTCGCGAACCCGTCCGACGCGCCGCGCCTGACCATCGAAGCCGCGACCCTCTGCGTGAACGAAGCGCTCGCTGACGCCGACAGCGACGCGCGCTGCGAACGAGCCGACGTTGAAGCCGCGTTCGCCTGGCTCACGAGCCCGCTGGTCCACAAGGCGGTCTGGACCGACGACGCGCGCGACGCCATCGTGATCGTCTCACCGGCCGCGGGCGAACCCACGCATGCAACGCGCTGACCCGCCGCACCACGCGCGCCGTCACCACCGCGGCCATCGCCGACCGGTCCTCACCGCGGTGCGCGAGATCCTCGCCGACGGCAAACCGCGCACGACCGAAGAGATCGTCGCGGACGGCCGAGCGCGCGGCCTGCTCTCGCAGAACCGAACTCTGCAGGACATCGCGATGGCCGTGCACGCCTACATCGGCCGCAAGATCATCGCCGGCCGCAAACCTTTCGTGGTCGAGGACGAGAACCGCCGCTACCGCCTGAACCACCCGCGCGACCCGTGGCCCGAACCGCGCACCCCGCTCCCGGTGCGCCGGCCCAGCGACGCCGCGCGAGCCGCGCTCGAGCTCGCACGCCGCACTTCGACCGGAACCGACCCGGCCGCGTTCGAGCGCGCCGTCTGCGAGGTCTTCTCCGCGCTCGGCTACGTTGCGACGCACCTCGGCGGCAACCCGCAACCGGACGGAATCATCGACGCGCCTCTCGGCCCGCTGGGCTACCGCGTGGTCCTCGAATGCAAGTCGACGCCGCTGAACGCGACCGTCGGCCTGCCGAACGTCGAGGAGCCCGCCCGCTACCGCAAGACGCATGACGCGCAAGCCGCCGCCTTGATCGGCCCGGCCTTCGGCTCCGAACCAACGCTGATCTCCGAACTCCACGCGCACGACGTGAGCGCCTGGACGATCGACGACCTCGCGACCGCCGTCGAGGCGGCCCTGAACCCGCTGGAGCTGCGCTCGGCGTTCGCGGCCGGCTTCGCGGAAGATGCGCTTGGCGATGTCCTATGGGAGCGCTCGCACGGAATCCGGAAACGCATCGCGGTGATCGCGGAGATGCTTCAGCAGATCGCGTTCCGAGAACAGCGCATCGCCTTGACCGCTTCCCCATCCATCGCAGCACGCCTGACTTTGGACTCGGCAATGATCTGCGTGAACGAGTCGCTCGCACGATCCGGCACCGAAGCGCGCTGCGAACGCGCCGATGTCACAGCGGCCTTCAACTGGATGACGCAACCATTGGTCGGGACCGCTATTTGGACCGACGCCGCACAAAATGCGATCGTCGTGTGTAGTACGATGGCCTCGGCATAAACTGCACGAAAACCTGCCCGACACCGTGGAGCCAGATCGGCGATTCTGCTAAAGACCCCGAGTGCGCCGTTGCTGTGCTACGTACTTTGGGACTTCGCGGTCGACCTTTGCCTTGATTCGGCGACCGAGCATGACGAGAATGATCGGTACGAGGACCCAGGTGACCGCTCGCATCGTGGAATCAAAATGGACGATATTGCGGACCGAAAGGTATGTCCAAGCCGGGACAAGCGCGGCGAGAATGATCCCCTCCTGAAGCGGCATGTCCCGATCTTTGAAGACCTTGAGTACAGCCGCTAGCAGTCCTACAAGGCCTATGACTATCGGTATGAGCGCGATGGGTGGGACCATTTAGCGGTTCCTCAATGCCGTACCATTATGATCCAAACGCGGCCGCATAGCAATGAATTTGAGAGGCGACCTGCCAAACGGTAAGGCCCACCGCTGCGAGGATCGCCGCCCAGTCGCCTACCGAAAATGTCGCAAAACAGGCATCTAAGAACTCCGCCGCGGTTGCGCCACCCGCCTCGTAGACGCCATAGTGGTCAGCCATATCGGCGCCAGCTTGCCCGAACTTGGCAGCGTTCGCTTGGATGTAGGTTCGGCGCGGCTCGTGCCGTCCCGCGTGTCGAACGCGCCGCTATAGACGATACGGCCGTCGCATGCGACCGCGATCGTCATCCCGGGGACGTGCATGGCGCGCATCTAGTGGCGCGCTACGGCTTCGACACGTGCCGGCGCGTCCGGCGCACCGGCGGCCGAAGCGCGCGCGCCGGCGAGCAGGACCGCGACGGCGATGACGCACGCCGCCCGCAGCCCCCACGGCGCGCGGGTCGACGTACCTCGACGGCAGCCCCGGCGCACGACGTCCCTTACGATGCGTCGGCGTGCAGCCAGAACTTCAACTGCTGGTTTTTAACGTCGCCGTTCTCGTCGTAATACCATTGGAGCCATGAATCTGGGTCCGTCTTCAAGTACGAATCGGCCGTCTGCGTGCCGTCCTCTTTCTTGAGGCTCCATCGCCACGCGAAGTGATCGTAGACGTCCAGGACGTGCGTTGCGTACGCCTGCGCGAGCTTCTTGTTTCCCGCGATCATGACCATATTCTCGTCGTTGTTGTAGGACGCCTGATAGCCGAGGTTGTGGCTTCCGGTCACCACCACGCAATCGTCCGAGAACGGGTCGATGACGACGATTTTGTCGTGAGTGATCGCGAAACCGGCCTTGAGCAGCTCCGCCAGCCAGCCTGCGGGCGCATCCGCTTTCGTGAGCGCCTGAGCGGCGATCACGCGGGGATCTTCCTTTACGGCGGCCTTCGATCGAAGGCTCTTCATCGACTTCGGCGGCGAAGTGCCTTGCAGCGTCGTCGCGAAATCGCCGGAAGCGTCCGGCGACGTTACGCAACCGCGCACGAACAGGTCTTTGTTCTTTTGCTGTGCTTGCGCAGCGTACGTCGTGATGCTCGGTTTCCCGGGAATGAATGCCAAGAACAATACCGCCTCCTGTGCGGCCATGACCCGCTTTTGGAGGTCTTTCATGTCGACCGGTTGCGGCTCGGCGGACGCGTTCCGGCCCTTCTTCGCCTTTGAACGCTGCTTCGGAGTGTTGGGCGAAAAATAACTCGTGAGCGCGCTCTCGTCGGCCTTCGCATCGAGCGTGATATCGGCGCCTTTCTTGTCGAACGCGCGCAGAGCCGGTCCCTGAAAGGGGCCGCCGTCCTGGTGGGCCTTCTCGTCGGCGAGCAGCGCCTTCCAGTAGGCGAGATAACGCGCGGCGGCCTTGGCGTCTTCGATCACGAGCACGTTGTTGGTCTGCGCGCAAAGACCGGTGTCCGTCCAGTTCGTCGAGCCGGTCAAGACCGCTTCGGGACCGTTGTCGCCTACGTACACCAAGAACTTGTTGTGCACGATGTGCCCGCTGGCCGGCAACCGGTAGAACGCCGTTTTCGCGGAATCCTTGAGCTTATTCCACGCGTCCTCGTTTTCAGACGGGCCCGCCTCGCCACCGCCTTTCGGCTTCTTCCCCGGAATCTCTGCCATGATGATATTGAGACGCGACCCCAGAGCGGCGAGCCCCGCGATGAGTTCAACGTCCGTCAGTTCGTAGAGCGCCGCAAAGATTTGTCCCGATCGTTTCGCTCGTTGCATGAACGCCAGGAGCGTCGGCAACGTATCGCCGGTGAGGTCCATGCGAATCTTGTTTCCGGGCTTGACGATATTTGACAAGAGCGCCGGCGCGCTGATGTGGCCCTTGAGCGCTTGCGAAATGTGCTGCGTGGAAATGAGGCCTCGGTTGAACGTCGCGGACAGCGTCGGCGAAATCTCCGAGGTCAGGGTCACCTCGTTGGTGGTGATGAACGGCAAACTCTTCATCGGCGTCAAGCTTCCCGGTTTGCCTTCGAGCGGCACGATCTTGTACCGGAATGAGTAGTTCTTCGTTTGGTCACCGACGAGCCGGGCGTACGGATCTTTCCAGTAGAACTTCTGAACCGGATAGTCTTCCGTCGTCTGGCCCGGCTTGATCGTCTCATCCGGAAAGACGGCGTGGCTCGGAAGCGGGGTTTCCGTGTTCTTGTCGTCGATTCGGTAAATCGCGAACCCCATGCAGCCGTCGGGCCGCGCGCCAAAGCTCCAGGCGATGATCGCGATGTCGTTGTTTGCAAACGCGATGGCGTTCTTCATTTTACGTCGATCCTCTAAGGCGAAGCGGTCGAGGTACATGCGGACGAAAAATCGCATGCGCGGGTAAGAAAACCCGCGCTGCGGTAATCGCCGCTTCGTTGCAACGGCGCAGCTTGCCTCTACGCCGGCCTCGCGCTCACCGGTATCGCTCGCGGCTTCGTCGAACGGGAGCCGTCCCATGCGCCATCTCGTCTGGGGCCTCGTCCTGACGGCCGGCTGTGCCGCGACGGCCCTCGCCGTCGCGCCCGGCTCTCCGGGTGTGCAGACCGTCGAACCCATCAAGGGGACGTTGTACGTGGTGCGCTCTACCAGCGCGGTACGATGGGACCTCGTAACGATTCGAGACGGCCGCGTCGTGTCAACGAAGCGTCAAGAACTACCGCCACTGGCGGCGCGCAACCGTCCGCAGGCCTTGCTGCCGCGACAACACTTGTTCGGCGGCAATCATTTCGGGAACGGTCGCTTCTATACCGACACCACCGCGTGTGACCCGCTGGCGATCTCGCCGAACGGCGTGAACGCAGCGTGTTTGCGATCGGACGGACACGGAACGCTGACGGTCTTTCGCGTGGCGCATCCGACGGAGACTCAAGAGAACGTCCCTGTGACCGTCGGTGAGTTCAGCCGCCGGATGATGGGATTCGTTTCGGAGGGGCGCCTCGCGGTCGTCACGGACGACGAGAGCTGCCCGTTCTTCAGGCGCGCCGACCGGCGATTCGCTGAGGAGCCGCAGGGCAGAGTCAAGATCGTCGACATGACCGGGAAGACCGTCGGGTCCGGGCCGTGCGTCCACGGGCTCGTCGCCGGCGACGGAAAGCTCGCGTACCTTCAGCACGACGCCATGGAGCGGCCGCTGTACTCGCTCGACGGTCGCACGTGGTCGCAGGGAACGCCGGCGACCTTCGCCGGCTCGGGCTCCTTGCTCGTGATCGACGAGCGCGGCGACCTCGTCGACACGCAGGGGCGCCTCGTCACACGCGACGTCAGCGCGGCCTTCTGGACGAGATAGCGCGTTACTCGGTAAGCGGTGAACCGCTCATGCCGATTCTGTTGCGGATCTCGCGTATGGTGAGGACGAGGTGCGCGATGACGCCGCGCTCGACGAAGTCGTCGAGCGCGACCAGCTCTTCTTTGTCGAGGTCGGTCCCGTCGGTATGGGGCCCGACGATGAAGACGTGGAACGGAAGACCGGGGTTCTCCAGGGCGACTGCCACCAGCGGCACGACGTCGTCGTGGAAAGAGCTCAGCGGCTCCATATACCGTACACGGTGCAGGCGGACGGCGCTCGTGCTGGCCGCCAGATCTTCGCGGAGTTTCACGTCACGAGCAAGCTCCTCGAGTTCCGCGGCGTGTTCGCTGTACAGGGGAGTAGCTTTGATCAGATGCGTCTCGCTGGCCAGAGCGGCGCCGACCAGCTTCAGCGATTCGGTCGCATCGTCGACCATGCGGCGTTCGAGGTCCTCGAACGATCGAGCGAGGGCGAAGTCGCGAGTCCTGAGGCGCAGCTCGCGAATGCCATTGACGCGGTCCCTTGCCAGCCAGCCCGAGAGCAGCTTGTGCCCGAACTCGGTGAGCGGGTGAAACGATACCACGAAGAACGCGGCTAATACCGTCAAGACGGGGACGCTTTCGACGATCGAATGAGCCCAAGCGATGGCGCCTTCGAGAACGATCACGATGAACGCCACGACTGCGGCGTACACTGCGCCGCGGCTGATGAAGAGACCGGGATCCATCACGTGGTGGCGGAGCATGACGAGCGCCACGGAGGCCGGCACCAAGACGATCGCCGAATAGAGTAAGTCCGTGATCGGGTCCGGTATCGTGAACGGGAAGATGGGGTTGTTGTCGGAAACGTACCCGATCATGTAAAGCGGTATCCCGAGGGCGAATCCCCAGCGAATCAGCTGCAGCCGTGCGCGCGCCTTGGCGTCCGAGAGCGAATACGTCGTCCAGATCAGCAAGATGACGAAAACGGCGCCCAGCAGAGCCAAGACCTGAGAGGCGACGAAGAGGTTAGCAGCTTTTTCCCGGAGGATTTCGAGTCGGACATCGGAGGCTACGCTGCATGCGGTGGAGACCGCGGCGAGCAGTCCTATGGCCCAGCGTATCGCGACGTTCGCCGCGCCCAATTGTTGGGTTTCAGCCGGCGTCCCGGGATCGGTTGCTCGCAACCAGCCTTCGCAGAACAGGATCAAGCCGAACAGCCCGGCGCCTTCGAAGACGTCATTCAGGAGATTCTGTGCGATTGCCACCCAGATCGGAGAATAGGCGTTCAGCGTGTTCTGCGACATCGGAGAGAACCCGAGAACGAACCAAAGGAACCCGAGGACGATGTACGGCGACGCCTCCCGCTTGCGAATCGGGAAGAACAGAATGCGCACCAGAAACGCCGCGAGAACGAGCATCGCGACGGCGCTGAGACAGCGCACCGACAGCGTTCCAGCCCTCATGCGAAGGCACGAGTTTGCGCGCGGGACGATCGTCGGTTCGCTTTTGGGTTCGGAGGTATATCGCGCGCTGATCGGAGCTTTGCCGGCTGTCGTGCCGAAGATGAGACGTACGATCGGCTCGCGATCCATCGCGTGCAGGTCGAGGTAGCGTCCGTCGAGCGTGTTCGAACCGGTCGTCTTCGTCATAGCGTTCGCTCCCGCTTTTGCTTCAGTCGCGCACGAAGCGGCGACGTGCAATTGACCGTCGTAATCCGCGCGCACCGGCAGCGCGTAAACCGGTCTCGCGGGGAGCATGGCCGTTGCGGTCACGTTGGCTCCGACCCAAAGCGCCCCGAACGCGAGGGTCAGGAGCGTCAAGAGCCGATATCGGCCGAAAAGACGCGGGTCTCGATCGGCCGCCCCTTTGGAAGCTGGAATCCTCATCGGCATGCGAACCCCCGTGGCAAACCGATGCGAGCCTTCGCGGTTCTTCGAGCTTGCTCCTGTTGCTAGGGAGAGCGAGGCTCGAAAGGTGTTGCGTTAGAAAATGCGCGCGGCCGGCGCCCCACCGGTCAGAGCGGCTGCGCGCGATTCCGGACGCCGCTGAGCCAGCGCATCACCGACTCGGGCGTCACCACCCGCACGACCGTGCCTTGCGCGTTCGTCAGCGCGACCGCAGCGCGGTTTTCGGCCAGATGTTCGATCGCGTCGTCGGCGGACTGCGTCGATGCGACCTCGTCGAAGTCGGCGACCGGCGTCATCA
>DATHLN010000048.1:0-8393 GCA_035488115.1 Candidatus Limnocylindrales bacterium
CGAGCACTTCACCGGCTACGGTCACGAAGATCTCGAGCTCGGCTAGCGCTTGCAGCACGCCGGGATCCCGATCGTCTACGAGCCGCGCGCGGTGAACTACCACTGGCATCCCGTCCCGTGGGACGAGCAGCAGCAGAAGTACGAGCTCGCCGGGAAGTCGACGGTGCGCTTCTACCGCAAGCATCCGGCGCTCGACGTGAAGCTGCGGCTCGGGATGACGCCGGTCTCGCTCGCGCTGCACGACGTGATCGACCGCGTCCCTTCATTGCGGGCGTGGGTCGAGAACGGCGCGTCGAAGCCCGGATTCGCGCGAACGCTCTCGTACCAGTATCACTACCTCACCGGGGTCAAGGCCGCTCTTCGTGGATAGTTCGCCCGTTCGCCGCGTCACCTGCGGCGCGCTCACCGCATCCGACGACGGGCAGACCGTCGAGCTCGACGGCTGGGTCCATCGCCGCCGCGATCACGGCGGGCTGATCTTCATCGACGTGCGCGACCGCTGGGGGATCACGCAGGTGACCTTCGACCCCTCGCACGCCGAAGTGTTCGCCGTGGCGGAGACGTTGCGCGGCGAGGACGTCGTGCGCGTGCGCGGCGTCGTGCGCCGGCGGCCTGCGGGGACCGAGAACCCGAAGCTCGCGACCGGCGAGGTCGAGGTGCCGGCCGGCACGCTCGACGTGCTGAACCGTTCCGAGACGCCGCCGTTCGTCGTCTCGGCGGACGAGGAGCCGGCCGAAGACGTGCGGCTGCGCTATCGCTATCTGGATCTGCGCCGCCCGCGGATGCAGCGGAACCTCACGGTGCGCCACAAGATCGTCAAGGCGATCCGCGACTACTTCGACGCGAACGGCTTCCTCGAGATCGAGACGCCGAACCTGATCAAGTCGACGCCCGAGGGCGCGCGCGACTACCTGGTGCCCTCACGCGTCCATCGCGGCACGTTCTACGCGCTCCCGCAGTCGCCGCAGATCCTCAAGCAGCTCTTGATGATCGGCGGTCTCGGCCGGTACATGCAGATCGCGCGCTGCTTCCGCGACGAGGACCCGCGCGCCGACCGCGGCCCCGAGTTCACGCAGGTCGACGTCGAGATGACGTTCGTGACGCAAGAGGACGTCATCGAGGTCATGGAAGGCTCGATGCGCTACGTCTGGCAGAGCGCGCTCGGCGAGACGATCCCCGACCCGCTGCCCCGTCTGACGTACGCGGAAGCGATGCGCCGGTTCGGCTCGGACAAGCCGGACCTGCGGTTCGAGCTGGAGCTGATCGACGTCGCGGATCTCTTCAAGGGCGGCGCGTTCGGGCTGTTCGCGGGGCTCGCGGAGAGCGACGCCAATCGCGTGATCGCCCTGCGCTGGCCCGGCGGCGCGTCGCTCTCTCGGCGCGACTTCGACGCGGTCACCGAACTCGCGAAGACCTTCGGCGCCAAAGGGCTGGCGTACGTCTCGTTAGTGCCGGACGGCGTGAAAGGCTCGATCGCGCGCTTCGTCGACGACGCGCTCGCTGCGAAGCTGCGCGAACGCACCGGCGCGCAGGACGGCGACGCGATCTTGTTCGTCGGCGATGCGTCGCGCGCCGCGTCCGACGTCGCGGGGAAGCTGCGGCTGGAGATCGGCGACCGGCTCGGGCTGCGTAAGCCCGGCGAGTTCGCGTTCTGCTGGGTGCTCGGCTTCCCGCTCTTCGAGCGGGACGAGGAGACCGGCGAGATCACGTTCTCGCACCACCCGTTCACCGCGCCGCTCCCGGGACAGGAAGCGCTCTTCGAGAGCGATCCGCTTGCGATCACCGCGCAGCACTACGACCTCGTGCTGAACGGCTCCGAGCTCGGCAGCGGCTCGATCCGCAACCACACGGCCGAGTTCCAAGAGCGCGTCTTCAAGCGCCTCGGGCTCACGCAGGAGCAGATCGACGACCGCTTTGGATTCTTCATGGAGGCGCTGAAGTACGGCGCGCCGCCGCACGGCGGGATGGCGCTCGGCATCGACCGCGTCGTCATGATCGCCTGCGGTGAGAGCAGCATCCGCGACGTCATCGCGTTCCCGAAGAACCAGATGGCCCGCGACGTCATGATGGACGCCCCCTCGAGCGTCCCCGATCAAGCGCTCAAGGATCTCGGCTTACGCGTCGTCCAGCCGCCTAGCGCATCGTGATTCCAGTCCGCGAGCCTTGCGCTCGCGGACTGCTCGTACGATCCCCGCGCCGAGGTCCCAGGATCCGACGACGACAAGCGCCATGAACCCGAGGAGGCCGAGCGTCAGGAAGTCCAGTGTGACGAAGACCAACGGCCACGGCGAGCTTGCCTCGGGAGTTCGGTCGTCCGGTAACGACCAGTCGAGGAAGAGCGGCTCGAAGCGCGGCCGAATCGGCGGGATCTCGTCAGCCATCGCCGCTTCGAAGAAGAAACGCCACGGCGGTTCATACTGCCATGGCGACATGCGGTTACGCGGGCCGCGACCCGGTCGGCGATCGGGCGATCAGAACGGATGCACGTCGCGGCGCGTCTCGCGGAACAGCATCTTCTTGTTCAGCTCGCGCAGCGCGTCGATGGACTTCTTGTGCTCGTCGGAACGGCCGTACTTGTTCGCCGCCCGGAGCGAGGCGTCGAGACTCCGCTCGCGGGCCGCGTACACGAGGAAGGCGCTGAGGTCGCGGTCGTCGATGCGGAAGTTCATGGTGCGCGCACATATACCCGCCGTGGACGGTGCTATGCATGCTTGCGCGCACGAACAACCAGCGCTCACGATTCGTGATGCCGATTACGCGCTCGATTGGTTGACGTGCCTCACAGAAGCGTGGGCCACGTCGCACGTTCGATACCCGAAACTAGGGGTGTTGAACCCTAGGACTCGTTAGGACTGAATTACCAATGCGCGCGCACGCTCGAAGATCGCGTCCAGCATGGGCTCGGTCAGCACGCCGGTGTTCGTGTTCTGCCGGCTCGGATGATACGAAGCGAGCACGGTCACATTTCGCCCGCCCGGCAGCTCGGCGAGCGTCTCCGCGCCGTGCGCGAACGGCGCGCGCGCGCCGCGGTAGGCTCCCGTCTCCTTGATCAGCGCGTGCACCGTGTCGTCGGCGATCTTGCCGAGGGACACGACGACCCGCACGCGGCGCAGCGCGGCGAACTCCTCGGCAAGATAGGGGAAGCAGCGCGCCCGCTGCTCCGGGGTCGGCTTGTTCGCGGGCGGCGCGCAGCGGACCGCGGCGGTGATGAACGCGTCGTGGAGCGTCAGGCCGTCGCCGCGGTGCGAGGCGTTCGGCTGGCTCGCGAAGCCGGCGCGGTGCAGCGCGCGGTACAGCCACTCGCCGCTCCCGTCCCCGGTGAAGACGCGGCCCGTGCGGTTCGAGCCGTGCGCGCCCGGCGCGAGCCCGACCAGCACCACGCGCGCGCCGGGATCGCCCCAGCCGGGGACCGGGCGCGCCCAGTAGTCGTGGTCGATGAATGCGCGCTTCTTCACGCGCCCGATCTCGGCACAGTACGCGCGCAGCTCGGGGCAGCGTCGGCAGGCGACGACCCGCCTCTCGATCGTCTCGAGCTTCGGCATCGCGCGCCGTTTCGACGGCCGGGGCCGACTGCCCGCGATGTGCCGCCGGGCGGGACGGCGAGCGGCCGGTGTGAAGCGGCGTAAGCGGGACGAAAGGCGCGCGTAAGCGAGCGGTATGTCCCTCGTGGTTTCTTCGAACGCGGGCTATGCGGGCTGACCACATCGCTTGAAGGAACCACACTCGTGTCTCTGCATCTCACCGCGACACCGACCTCGCTGGATTTCGACGGCTCCTCGAAGCAGGCGTTCGTCCTCCACAACACGGGCAGCGGCGACGTCCAAGTCACCGGAATCACCGTCGCCGGACCGAACGGCGGCAACTTTCACGTCAAGGCGCCGTCGAGCTTCACCGTCCCGAAGAGCAAGAACCACTCGGTGGAAGTCGACCTCACGCTGTCCGGCGACGGCCCCGCGCGTGCGACGGCGACCGTCCACAGCAACGCCGGCACCATCAACATTGCGCTTTTCCGGAGCGTCGATGCTCAAATCGACGGTCCGAAGCCCGGGCAGGGGGGCTCCGAGAGCCCGTCGACCGGGCCCAACACGGACGCGCCGAGCGGCACGGGCTGGGGCGCGCCGGCGGGCAGCCCGTCGGGGTTCAGCACATCGCCGGACGGCGGGTGCTTCGTCGCCGGGACGCGCGTCCTGATGGCCGACGGAACGTCGCGCGGCATCGAGGAGATCGGCGTCGGTGACGCGATCCTGGCGATCGCCGAGCGCGACCATGCCGAGCAGCAGCGCCCGAGTGCGCGCACGGCCCGCATCGAGCACGTCTTCCGGCACGACGGCGCGTACGCGTTGCTCGACGTCGGCGGAATCCGGGCGACGCCGGTTCACCGCTGGGGCGTGCGCGACGGCGGCGACGAGGCCGGGTTCCTGCCCACCGACCGGCTCGGCCCGGACTCCGCGCTGCGCGTCTACGACGGCCGTTCGGCGGGATGGCGCTCGGCGCCCGAGCCCATACCGGCCGGGTCGGCGCGGACCGTCTACAACTTCGCGACCAGTGCCCGGACGTATCTGGTCGGCGCGAGCGCGGACGGACCCTGGTACGTGGTGCACAACGACAAAAAGACGGATCCGAACAAACCGAACCCGCCCAACCCGTAGAACGGGCGCGGCTCCGACCGTCGTCTTGTTGGAGCGGGCGCGCGGCGTGGCACGATAAGGCATCGTGTCCCGCCTCGACGTCCGCTCCATGGCGCTGCTCGCGACCGCTCACGTGGCGGACGACCTCAACCAGAGCTTCATCCCCGCGCTGCTGCCGTACTTGATCGTGCAGTGGCACATCTCGCACGCGACGGCCGGAACGCTGGTGCTGTGCCAGGCGATCTCCTCGTCGGTCGTCCAGCCCGCGATCGGCCACCTTGCCGACCGGCGCTCGATGCCGTGGCTGATCCCGCTCGGGCTGCTGCTCGCGGGCGGCGGCGTCGCGGCGCTCGGCGTGATCTCGGTGCTGCCGCTGCTGTTCGTCGCTGCGCTGATCAGCGGGATCGGTGTCGCGATGTTCCATCCCGAGGCCGCGCGCTTCGCGAACTACGTCTCGGGCGAGAAGAAGGCGAGCGGGATGCGCTGGTTCACCGTCGGTGGGAACCTCGGCTTCGCGGTCGGCCCGGCGTTCGCCACCGCGGTGCTCGCGGCGTTCGGTTTGCGCGGAACGGCGCTCGCGGCACTGCCGGTGCTCGTAGTCGCGACGATCGTCGGGTTCGAGCTGCGGCGGCTCTCGAGCTTCGCGCCGAAGCGCGGGAAGACGCGGCGCTCGCTCGGGAACGACGACTGGACCGCGTTCGGGAAGCTGAGCGCGTTCGTGATCGTGCGCTCGATGGCGTATCTCGGGATGGTGGCGTTCATTCCGCTGTACGTCGTCGAGGTGCTGCACGGCTCACCGGCCGCCGGCGGTCTGACCGACACCGCGTTTCTGCTCTCGGGCGCGCTCGGCACGATCGCCGGCGGGCCGATCGCCGACCGCGTCGGCCGCAAGCCGGTGCTGTTGTGGTCGACCGGCGGCACCGTCGTGCTGGTCTGCACGCTCGTCGCGCTGACGCGCGGCGGCGGACCCCTGTGGCTCGCGGTCGGAATGCTGATCGTGACGGGATTCGTGCTGGTCGCCTCACAGGCGTCGTTCGTCGTGCTCGGCCAGGAGTATCTGCCGAACCGCGTCGGCTTCGCCTCCGGCGTGACGCTCGGCCTCGCGGTCTCGCTCGGCGGCAGCCTTTCGCCCGCGCTCGGCGCGATCGCCGACGCGCACGGCGTCGACGCGACGCTGCTCACCACCGCCGCGCTCGCGCTCGCCGGCACCATCATCGGCTTCACCCTCCCGAAAGAGCCGCGCCGTTACGCCGCCGTTCCCGCCACCGTCACGACCCCGGACGACGCCGGGCTGCTGGGTTCCGACGTCCGGCCGTTATCTCGCTGAGCGCTACGACAAGCCGGGGAAACCGAGACGCGCGAGCGCGGCGTAGGTGACGACGCCGGCGGCGGTCGAGAGGTTGATCGAGCGGACGGCGCCGGGGCGCATCGGGATGCGGAGCGCGCGGTCGGGATGCGCGTCGAGCAGCGACTGCGGCAGGCCCGCGGTCTCCTTGCCGAACACCAGTGTGTCGCCGTGTGCGAAATCGGCATCGGTGTATGCCCGCTCCGCGCGCGTGGAGAGCAGCCAGAAGCGGCGCGACGAGAATGCGGTCAGAAATGCGTCGAGCGAGGGGTGGACGACGACGGCCAGCGCGTTCCAGTAGTCGAGGCCCGCGCGCTTGAGCTCGCGGTCGTCGATGCGGAAGCCGAGCGGCTCGACCAGATGCAGCGCGCAGCCGGTGGCCGCGCAGAGTCGCGCGACGTTGCCCGCGTTCGGCGGAATCTCCGGCTCGACCAGCACGACGTGCAGCGGCGCATCGCCCACGGCGTCCGGGGACACGACGCGGTCCTGCGGCTGCGGCATGCGATGCGCGCGCATCAGCGCGCGGCGGCGAGCTCGGCGTTGTTCGCCAGCGCGACCAGCTCGGCGGTGCGCTCGCGCGGCGCGACGAGATACGCGACGCCGCCGTGGTTGCGGAACACGAGATCGAGCGCATCGCGCGAATAGGCCGCCACGATCGCCGGATGAGCGGGGTCGTTCACCAGCACGCGCGCGCGCTCGATCCCGCGCACGACGAGCAGGTGCCCCGCGCTGTGCTCGAGCGGCGCTCCGGGCAGCTCGCCATGGTTCCAGCCGATCGAGATCGCGACCGGCAGTCCGGCGTCGACGAACGCCGCGACATGGTCGATCCCGCGCAGGTACGCGACCGCGCCGCGCAGACCGCGCGCGCCGGCGTAGGCCATGCTGAACGCCCAGTTCCCCGTCCCGCCGTACGCGGTGTCGAAGACGCCGCTCGCCACGTCGAGCACGTCGGTCTCGACGCCGTGGTACCGCAGCAGCATCGCGAGTGACGCGGCGCTGCACCAGCCGCGCTCGTTCGGATGCTCGGGAAAATACTGCGACAGACGCGGGACGTCGAGCTCGGCGGTGCGCGCATGGCGCGCAACGCGCGCGTCGGGCGGCGGAGGGACCGTGACGGCCACGGCGTCGAGCTCGACGGTGCTCGAGACGCCGACGGCCGTCAGCGGGACGTCGCTGCGCAGCACGTCGACCTCGATCCGCGAGATCGCGTCGGCGCCGTCGAGCGAACGGCGCTCGGCGGGCGACCAGCGCGCGAAGAGCAGCGGCTCGGAGACCGAGCCGTCGGCACGGTGCGCGACCAGCGCGATCCCACCGGACGGCGCGGTCGTATTCCACGAGACGACCGCGCGCGACGACGGCGGGACGCGCACCTGCGCATGATGCCCCGGCCGCTCGATCAGCCGCAGCATCTCAGATCGTCCACTCCCAGCAGTTCCAATAGTCTGAGATGTACGAGGCGGGTTTCCAGTTTTTCAGATCGCTGTTCACCGCGCTGTAGGAGTTCTGCCAGTAGAGGAACACCGCCGGGGTCAGCTCGCGGATCCGCTCCGCCTGCTTCTGGTAGAGCGCCTTGCGCTTCGCGCGGTCGAAGGTCAGGTTCGCGTCGTGACTCACTTGCGTCAGCACCGGGTCGTTCAGCCAGGACGCGTTTGCGCCGTGCGGCGGGATCATCTTCCCGCTCCACAAGCCTTCGTTGTCGGGATCCGGCCCTTGCGTCTCGATCGTGAACTCGGAGTCGTATTTCCCGCTGTAGATCGGCCCGGTCTGCGCGAACAGCAGGCTCGTCTGATAGTTCCGGATGTCGAGCTGGACGCCGACGGCCTTGAGGTCTTGCTGCATCTGGACCTCGGCGTTGATGTTCGCCTGTTTCGAGACCGTCGTCGAGACCGAGAACTCCAGCGGCGTCCCGTTCTTCGCGCGCGTGCCGTTCGGACCGAGCTTCCAGCCGGCCGCGTCGAAGAGCCGGGCCGCTTCGGCGACGTCTTTCGTCATCGGCGTGAAGCCGCTCGGCGCTGCCCACGAGAGCGGGAAGATGTCGGTCGCCGCGCGCTCGTTGTAGCCGTGGTAGACCGTCTGGTTGATGCGGTCCCAGTCGATCGACTTCCCGATCGCGAGCCGCACGCGCGGGTCGGAGAGCACCGGCTTCGAGGTGTTGAACTGCAGCCGCCGCAGGTTCGCGATGCGGCGCTTCGTCACCGTATAGCCGGCGAGCTGCTTGAGGCTGTCGATCTGGTTCTCGTTCACGCTGTCGAAGATGTCGACGTCGTGCGTGCGAAGCAAGTTGAAGAGCGTGTCCGCGTTCGGGATGATGCGGTAGCTGACGCGGTCGAGCCCGGGCTTGCCGCGCCAGTAGTTCGGGTTTGCGGCCATCTCGAGCGAGGAGCCGTGGTTCCACTGCGTCAGGACGAACGGCCCGCTCG
>DATHLN010000049.1:0-20970 GCA_035488115.1 Candidatus Limnocylindrales bacterium
AACGATGGGACGATCACTCGCACCGCGTCTTCGTCGGGTTCGAGAATCACGGCGTACCGAAACCATTCGGCCATGGCATGAACGTTCGCCGCGGCGGTCATCAGTCCGCCCGACGGCCAGGAAATGGATGGGTCATCTGCCCCGCACTCTTCGCGGGCACCGAGGCGGCTCATCGCCCCAAACGGCCAACATCGACTGTACCAAGACTTTTTGACGGGGCGGAGAATCGGCTCGTTCGATCGTGTCTGATTACGACGTGAACGAAGAGATCCGCAGCAGGCGCATCACGTATCAGCGTGGCGAGCTCGGCGCGGACGTGGTCGCGACCGATCCGTTCGAGCAGTTTCGCGGGTGGCTCGACGAGGCGCTGAAGAGCGAGGGGATCGCCGAGCCGAACGCGATGAGCGTGTCGACCGTCGGCGCGAACGGGCGGCCGTCGGCGCGGATGGTTCTGCTGCGGCAGTGGGACGCGCGCGGGTTCGTGTTCTTCACGAACTACGAGAGCCGCAAAGGCGCCGATCTGACGGTGCACCCCTATGCGGCACTCCTGTTCTGGTGGGGTGCGCTCGAGCGGCAGATCCGCATCGAAGGCTCCGTCGAGCGTGTGCTCGACGTCGAGAGCGACGCCTACTTCAACTCGCGGCCGCGGGGCCACCGCTTGGGCGCATGGGCGTCGCGCCAGAGCGCCGTCGTGCCGGACCGGGAGACGCTGGAGCGAGCCGTCGCCGATGCGGACGCGCGCTTCCCCGGCGAGGTGCCGCGGCCGCCGTTCTGGGGCGGCTACCGCGTCGTCCCCGATCGCTTCGAGTTCTGGCAAGGCCGTCCGAACCGCGTCCACGACCGCGTCTCATACGAACGCGGCGCCGACGGCTGGACGCTCGCGCGGCTCTCGCCCTAGTCGCCGCGAACTAGAGCGCGAGGATCTCCGCATCGGTCATCGTGTCGAGCTTCGCGCAGCTGCGTGAGGCCGGTGCGCTGCGGCGTCGAGAGCGACGAGTCTTTCAGCTTCGCGTCGATCGCCATGCCGTAGGCGGCGATCAGCGCGCGTTCGCGCGGGAGCGCGACGTCGGGCTTCACACCGACGCCTTCCCAGTTGGTCTTCGTGATCGGGTTGCGCGCCCGCTGGTGGTCGGCCTCAGCGCCAACGCCGCCGCCGAGCGCGTCCGGCGGCTCGTCGCGTCGCGCACGATCCGCGGCTTCCGCACCGAGATCGACCCGAACGCCGGCGGCGCGCGCCTTTTCGCCTTCATCGATCTCCGCCTCGCGAGCGGAACGCCCGCCGACGACTTCGAGGCGGCTCTGCGCAGGACGCCCGGCGTCCTCGCCGCGTCACTGACCACCGGGAACTTCGACTACACGCTTCGCGTCGCAGTCGCCGACGAGCCGGCCCTCGTCACGCTGATCGAGCGGCTGCGCGCGCGCGGCGCCTCGGAGACGCACAGCCGCATCATCTTGCGCGAAACGGTACTTTCCTAACGGTGTGAGCAGGCGGGCGCGCGGCGCCTGCCGCCGAAGCCGTAGCCGCCATGATCGCATTCTTGGCCGCATCGGTGCTCGCACTGCAGTCGCTCGCTGCGTCGTCCGTCCTCAGTACGACGGTGCAGCCGCTGCCGGTCGGTTCGCTCGTGCGGTCGCAGCTCGTCGTGCCGGGCGGCGCCACCGTGACCGTCGAGTCCGCGGTGTTTCCGCGCGATCGCGTGAGTCTCGGCATCATCGACTACCCGTTCGGCGGGCCGCCGGGCGCGACGGTTTCGCGATCGGTCGTGGAGCACGTCCTCGCGGCGATCGGCAGCGGGTACTTCCGTGGCGGCTACCGGCCGAAAGGCCTGCTCGTGATGGATGGGTCCGTCCACGAGCCGGCGTCGAACGATCTTTCCGGTGTGGTCGGAAGCACCCGCGACGGCCGGCCGGTCGTGACGTGGATCGACGGCCTCGATGCGCATGCGCTGCGCTACGCGATGCAGGCCGGGCCGTTCGTCGTCGATCCAGGCGGGTTGCCCGGGATCCGGCGCGACGATCGGAGCCGCCAGCGGCGTTCGGTTGTGATCGAGTCGGACGACGCGATCGCCGTCGCGGTCACCTCCGACTGCGGGCTCTACGATCTCATGAACGCGCTGCTGCTGACGCCGCAGGCGTTCGGCGTGGGCCGCGTCGACCGCGCGCTCAACCTCAGCGGCGGCCCGTCGAGCGGACTCGCGGTGAGACTCCCGAGCGGCAGCGTCGAGAGCGTCCCCGAGACGATTCGAATCCGCAGCGTGCTCACGGTCGTCGAGCGGGACGATCCGGCGCCGCGCGGTTCACCGCAGCCGAAGTCGCCATAGCCAGAGCGTTCCGAGCACGAACTCGACGATCACGCACACGAGCGCGACGCGCGGCCCGAGCCCCGCGCTCCGTACGTCGAAGTAGTCCACGATCGGCGCCGTGATGACCGGCGCGACCACCTGCGGGACTGCCGCGGCGAGGTTCCACACGCCCATCGCCCACGCCAGCGCGGTGCGCGGCAAAACGGCGTACGCGATCGCCCAGTCGGCGGTGAAGAAGGCGCCCCAGGCGGCACCCGAACCGATCGCGCAGACCAGCGCGACCGCGAACGTCGGCGCGGCGGCGAACGCGCCGACCGCCACCGCGATCGCCGCGCACGCGACGCTGACGACGACGCGCTTGTCGAGACGGTCCGCGGGGCGTCCGGCGACCGCGGCGCCGATCACGCCCGCGATCGTGAACGCCAGGAACAAGATCCCGGTCGTCGTGCGCGCGTCGTTCACGTGCAGTGACTCGCGAACGAAGAAGAACAAGAAACCGAAGAGCGTGTAGAACCCCACGTTGATCATCGCGCGCGACACCAGCACCGTCCACATGTTGCGGTCGATCCGCAGCCGCTGGGCCGCCTCGTGCGTGCGCGGCAGCGCGCGCACGTGCAGGTCGGTGACCAGCCAGCCGCCGGCGAGGCATGCGGCGAGCGCGAATCCGAGCGCGGGCCCGTGCAGCAGCGTCGTCAGCAGCAGTCCGGCGACGCTCCCGGTGAACTGATGGACGCTCATCCAGGAGGACGCGCGGCCGACGCGCTCGGGCTCGACGTAATCGCCGACGATGCCCTGATACGGTCCGCCGGCCACGTTCATCCCGAGCTGCAGCACGAACACCGCGAGCCAGAGCCATCCGAGCGCCGGTACGACGGGGAGTGCGACGATCGCCGGCACGGCGACGAGCACGCCGGCCGCGTAGAACGCGCGGCGGTTCCCGCTTCGCGCGCGGAGCCGATCGGAATACATCCCTGCGGCGACTTGCACCGCGCCCGCGAACAGCGCACCGCACGCAGCCAGCGCCGCGTATGCGTTCACGGCGTTCGGCGCGAGCGCGGTGGCCCGCTCCTGCAGCACCACGCCGAGGATCGCCGTCCACACCACCTGGATCCCGAACCAGAACGCGCCGAGCCGGCGCGGATCGGCCTGCGGCGTCGCGGTCACGCGCTCGTCTCCCCGTGCACGAGCGCGTACTGGTAGTCGGCGAAGGTGTCGACGTCGTAGCACAAGCCCGGATCGCAGCTGCGCAGCGCGCCGACCGCGACGCCGAGCCTTCGCCGGCCGTAGGCCTCGAGATCCGCGATCGTCAGCCGCTTCGTCGCGAATCGCAGGCACAGCGACGGCCCGAGCAGCAGCGCGAGCTTCAACAGACTCTTCCGCGCCGCGAAGAGCTTCGTCGCGAGGGCGCGCGCCGGTGCGACCGCCTCGGCGCCGATCACGAACGCGTTCCCGTTCGCCACGCGCTCGCCGCCGAGCGCGACACTGTGTTCCGCGGCGCCGGGGAAGCGCGCCTCGTACGCCTCGATGTCGGCGAGTGCCATGGTGATCGCGTAGCCCGCGCTGCGCGTGATCAGATCACGCAAGCCGTCCGCGCTCGCGAACGGCATGTCGGAGGTGAGATACACGAAACGCTCGCCCGGCCACGCATCGAGCGCGCGCAGGACGTTCGTGCCGCCGTCGAGATCGGCGTCGATCACGCGAAGGTCGCGGCCCGCGACGTGCGCGCGCACTTCGGATCCGCCGATCACCGCGACGCCGTCGATCCCCGCGCCGGCGCACGCGTCGAGCGCGACGTCGAGCAGCGTCCGCGCACCGAACGGAGCGAGCGCTTTCACCCTGCCGCCGATCGCCTCCGCGAACGCTCCGTCGACCAGACCACCGGCGGTGATGACGGCGCGCATCGTGCGGTCGTTCGGCACCTCGCCCAAGGTCACCGCCGAGGGCAGGCCCCGCCACGGCCCCGGCGTATACCCCGCTGGACATGCACCGGCGTACCATCATGGTGATCGGATCGGGTCCGATCGTCATCGGGCAGGCCGCCGAGTTCGACTATGCGGGTGTGCAAGCGTGCCGCGCGTTGCGGGAAGAAGGCCACCGGGTCGTTCTCGTCAACTCGAACCCCGCGACGATCATGACCGATCCCGAGATCGCGGACGCGGTCTATCTCGAACCGCTCACCGTCGCTTCGGTCGAGCGGATCATCGAGCGCGAAAAACCGGACGCGCTGCTGCCGACGCTCGGCGGCCAAACCGGTTTGAACCTCGCCGTCGAGCTCGCCGAAGCGGGCGTCATCGAGAAGTACGGCGTCGAGCTGTTGGGCACGCCGCTCGACACGATCAAGCTGGCCGAAGACCGCGAGCGCTTCAAGGAGAAGATGATCGAGATCGGCGAGCCCGTGCCGCGCTCGGAGATCGTCACCGACATCGAAGCCGGCGTCGCCTTCGCGAACGAGACCGGTTATCCGCTCGTGGTGCGCCCCGCGTACACGCTCGGCGGCACCGGGGGCGGCGTGGTGTACGACGAGGCGGAGCTGCGCGCGACGCTGCAGACCGGGCTCGAGGCGTCGCTGATCCATCAAGCGCTGGTCGAAACCTCGCTGCTCGGCTGGAAAGAGCTCGAGTACGAAGTCCTGCGCGACCGGGCCGGCAACTGCATCATCGTCTGCAACATGGAGAACATCGATCCGGTCGGCGTGCACACCGGCGACTCGATCGTCGTCGCGCCTTCGCAGACGCTCTCCGACCTCGACTACCAGATGCTGCGCACCGCGAGCATCAACGTCATCCGCGCGCTCAACGTGCAGGGCGGCTGCAACATCCAGTTCGCGCTGCATCCCGACCGGCCCGAGTACCAGATCATCGAGGTGAACCCGCGCGTCTCGCGCAGCTCCGCGCTCGCCTCCAAAGCGACCGGGTATCCGATCGCGAAGATCTCGACGAAGATCGCGCTCGGACAGACGCTCGACCAGATCCCGAATCCGGTCACCGGCGGGCGCACGAAAGCGGCCTACGAGCCGACGCTGGACTACTGCGTGGTGAAGTTCCCGCGCTGGCCGTTCGACAAGTTCCCGCTCGGCGACACGCGCCTCGGGACGCAGATGAAGTCGACCGGCGAGGCGATGGGGATCGGCCGCACCTTCGCCGCGGCGATGATGAAGGCGATCCGCGGCCTGGACCTCAAGTTCGAGACGCTGACCGGGGGCGCGTACGCCGAGTGGAGCGACGACGAGCTGCAGCGCACGCTCGAGACGCCGACCCACGAGCGTCTTTTCGCGGTCTGCGAGTTGCTGCGCCGCGGCCGCAGCGTCGACGAGCTCAACGCGCTCTCCGCGATCGACGTGTTCTGGCTGTGGGAGTTCAAGGCGCTCGTCGACGACGAGACGCTCATGCGCACGATGCAGCCGGACGAGACCGGCGGCCGCTACGTTTCGCCCGAGGCGAGCGCGGCGATGCGACGGGCGAACGAAAACGGCTACTCCTCGCGCGGGATCCAGTCGCTGGTCGGCGGCGACGTCCGCCCGGTGATCGGGAACGGCCACGCCGCCGGGCGCTCGTTCCGGATGGTCGACACCGCGGCGGCCGAGTTTCCGGCGACCTCGCCGTACTATTACCTGTCGTGGAACGAGTCGGACGAGATCCGCACGGTCGACCGCGAGGCGGTTGTCGTCGTCGGCAGCGGTCCGATCCGCATCGGGCAAGGGATCGAGTTCGACTACAGCTGCGTGCACGCGGCGTGGGCGCTGCGCGACGCCGGGCGGGCCGCGGTCGTCATCAACAACAACCCGGAGACGGTCTCCACCGACTTCGACGTCAGCGACGTGCTGGTGTTCGAGCCGCCCGGCGCGGACGAGGTCGAGGCGACGGCGCGCGCGACCAACGCGCGCGGCGTGATGCTCGCGTTCGGCGGGCAGACCGCGATCAACCTCGCCGGCGAGCTCTCAAAGCGCGGGATCGCGATCGTCGGGAGCGACCGCCGCTCGCTCGACATGGCGGAGGACCGCGAGAAGTTCGACGCGGCGCTCGAGAAGCTCGGCGTCGCGCGGCCGCGCGGCCGAGCCGCGAACACGTTCCGCGAGGCGCGCTCGATCGCGCGCGAGATCGGCTTCCCCGTCCTCGTGCGGCCTTCGTACGTGCTCGGCGGCCGCGGGATGGAGATTGTCTACAACGAGGGGCAGCTCGCGAGCTACGTCGAGTCGGCGCCGCCGATCACGCCGGGCGCGCCGCTGCTGATCGACAAGTACATGCGCGGCCGGGAGGTCGAGGTCGACGCGGTCTTCGACGGCGACGACATCATGATCCCCGGCATCTTCGAGCACGTCGAGCGCGCCGGTATCCACTCCGGCGACTCGATCAGCGTCTTCCCGACGCAGACCGTCTCGGACGCGATGGAGGGCCGCATCGTCGCGGTCACCGAGGCGATCGCGCGCGAGCTCGGGATCCGCGGGCTCATCAACATCCAGTTCGTCATCCCGGAAGGGACCGACGAGCTGCTGATCATCGAGGCGAACCCGCGCGCGAGCCGCACCGTGCCGATCATCTCGAAGGCGACCGGGATCAATCTGGTCGCGGCGGCGACGCGCATCGCGCTCGGCGAGAAGCTCCGGGGCATGTCATGGGGAACGGGGCTTGCGCACAAGCCGGATTACGTCGTCGTGAAAGTCCCGGTCTTCTCGTTCGCCAAGATGCGCGGCGTCGAGACGATCCTCGGCCCGGAGATGAAGTCGACCGGCGAGGTGCTCGGGATCGACGCGACCTACGCCGGCGCGCTGCGCAAGGGCTTCGTCGGCGCGGGCATTCGTCTGCCGCAGGAAGGCGGCCGCGTCCTGGTCTCGATCAGCGAAGAGGAGAAGCCGAACAGCGTCGACCTGCTGCGGCGTCTGGCAGCGCTCGGCCACACGCTGGTCGCGACGCCGCGGACGTACGACCTGCTGCGCGCGAACGGGATCGCCGCCGAGCGCGTGAACCGCATCGGCGAAGGCGAGCCCGACGTGCTCGACGTGATCCGCCGGCGCTCCGTCGACCTCGTGATCAACGAGATCGGCGGGCGCGGTCAGACGGAGAACTACCGCATTCGCCGCGCCGCCGTCGAAGCGTCGATCGCCGCGCTCACCTCGATCGACACCGCGCGCGCGCTCGTCACGGCGCTCGAGTCGGAAGCCGGCCCGCCGCGCTCGCTGCAGGAGTACCAGGCAACGCACCTGGGCGCGCTCGCGCACTGACGCCGTTGCGCGCGCGCAGCGACGGCACGGTGATCGGTTCTCGCCGCGCCGCGCTCGGTGCACTCGCCGCATTCGGGCTCGCGAGCGGCGGGCTCGCGGGGTGCGGCGTCTCGCGCAAGGTCGTGCGGATCGCCGAGCTCGCGCACGGTTGCGTCGACGTGCCGGTCCCGCCGGCGGACGGTGTCCACATCGAGCGCGGTGCATTCCTCAGCGCGCACGTGCCTGATGCCGTCCGCTACGCGATCCTCATTCCGGACGGCGCCAAGCCCGACGCGGTCGTATACCTGCTGCCCGGACGCGGGAGTGACGTGAATGCCGCGCTGAGCGTCGGCTGGGCTGGATTTCTCGCACAGCAGATGCGCCGCGGTGGACACCGCTTCGCGCTTGCGATCGCGGACGCCGGCGAGACATACTTCCATCCTCGCGCATCAGGCGAGAACCGGCTCGCGACGGTGACGACGGAGCTGCCGCGCATCGTCGGTGACGTGCTCGGCCGCGCGCCGGCTCAGGAAGCGATCATGGGACAGTCGATGGGCGGTTACGGCGCACTGCTCGCGGCCGAGCGCGAGCCGCGGCGGTTTCGCGCGGTGGCGGTCGCCGGTCCGGCGATCTTCCCGTCGTACGAGGACGAGCGCCGCAGCGTCGGCGATGCGTTCGACTCGGCCGCCGATTTCGCGAAATACGACGTCGTCGCGGGAGCGCATGCGCTGCGCGGCCGCCCGGTCATGATCGCGGTCGGGCAACGCGATCCGTTCGTGCCGGGCGTGCGCATGTTCGCCAAAGCCCTGCCGAGCGCGCGTATCGTCGAACAGCCGGGTTGTCACGACGACGGTTTCTGGCGCGCGTCGGCTGCCTCGCTGCTCGCGTTCGTCGCCGCGCATCTCTGATTCGCGGTGGGTACGTTTCACGACGAGCGCGGCAATGAGACGCGCGAGCACGAGAGGAGCGAGCGATGACCACGGCGGCGGTTTCCGGGACGGGCGCGAACACGAACGATCTTCACGTCGACCTGAAGGGCAAGACGGCGATCGTCACCGGCTCGTCGACCGGGATCGGCAAGGCGATCGCGCTGCGCTTCGGCCGCTGCGGCGCGAACGTCGTCGTCGACTACCGCGGGGCGGCGGACGACGCGAACGCGGTCGTGGCGGAAATCGAGCACTCGGGAGGGCACGGCCTCGCGATCCCCGCCGACATCACCGACGAGCACGCGGTCGACGAGCTCGTCACGCGCGCGGTGGAGCGCTTCGACGGCCTCGACGTGCTGGTCAACAACGCCGGGATCGAAGCGGCCCATCCGCTGGTCGACACGCCGCTCGACGTGTGGATCCGCATCCTCACGGTGAACCTCACCGGTGCGTTCCTGTGCTCCCGGGCTGCCGCGCGAGCGATGATCGCGCGGGGACGCGGCGGGCGGATCGTCAACATCTCCTCGGTGCACGAGGACATCGCGATGCCGAACAACGCCGCGTACGCGGCGTCGAAAGGCGGGATCCGAATGTTTATGCGGACGATCGCGCTCGAGCTCGCTCCGCACGGCATCACGGTGAACGACGTCGCACCCGGCGCGATTGCGACGCCGATCAACGCCGACGTCCGCGACGATCCGAAGCAGCGTGCCGAGCTGCTCGAAGAGATCCCGCTCGGGCGCGTCGGCGATCCCGACGAGATCGCGGCGCTCTGCACGTACCTCGTCTCGGACGCCGCCGCCTACGTCACCGGCTCGACGTTCGTCATCGACGGCGGCCTGACGCGCTACACGAAAGGCCTCTGACCGCCGCACGAGCGTCATGCGGCCGCGCGCAGCTTGCCGAGCGCGCGGGCGAGCAGCTTCGAGACGTGGCTCTGCGAGAGGCCGAGCCGCGTCGCGAGCTCGGATTGCGTGAGTCCCGCGCCGTACGTGCCGAGCACGATGGTGCGCTCGCGCTCGGCGAGCTCCTCGACGGCGAGCGTCAGCGCGACGCGCTCGTCGAGCGCGACGGCGGCTTTGCGGTCGACGAGCAGCTCGACGCGCTCGGGGCCTTCGTCGGAGTCTTCTTCCGGCAGCGGCACGTGGCCCACGCAGCGCAGGCTGCGCAGCGCGATCACCGTGTCGAGGCTCACGCCGAGCGCCGATGCGAGCTCGCCGGTCGTCGGCTCGCGGTGGTTCGCGACCGAGAGCGCCTCCCACGCCGCGGCATAGCGCTTCTCGAGCGAGAGCAGCGCGCGCGGGGCGCGCACGAGGCGTTCGTGATCGCGCACGTAGTGCATCAGCTCGCCGACGATCATGATCCACGCGTACGCCTCGAACGGCGTCTGCATCTCCGCGCGGTAGTTCGTCGCGGCCTTGATGAGGCCGACGGCGGCGACCTGCTCGAGGTCGGACCAGTCGTTGTGGGCGCGCTTGAACTTCTTCGCGCCGCGCGCGCAGAGATACCGGTGCGCGTCGACGACGGCGTTGCGCCGCTCGAGCGTCCGTTCGGCGCAATAGGTTGCGATGAGTACTTCCCGCAGACTCATTTCGACACTTCCTGGATGAGAGCGTAGAGTGGGATGAAGACCGAGAACACGATGAAGCCGACGACGCAGCCGAGGCCCGCGATGAGCGCCGGCTCGAGGACGGCGCCGAGCGTCGCGATCGCGGCCTCGACGTCGGACTCGAAGTAGGCCGCGACCTTGAGCAGCATCTCGTCGACCAGACCCGTCTCCTCGCCGACGCGCACCAGCGCGATCGCGAGCGGGTCGAAGAGCTTCGCCGCTTCCAGCGGCGCGGTGAGCGGTTCGCCGGCGCGCAAGGCAAGGTCGACCCGTGCGAGCGCCGCGGCGTAGGCGGCGCTGCCCGCGACCGGCCGCACGACCGCGATCGCGGTCACGAGCTCGATTCCGGAGCGCAGCAGCGTCGCGAGCATCCGTGCGGTCCGCGCGGTGATCGCCTTGTGCAGCATCGGGCCGATCACCGGCACGGACAGGCGCGCGCGGTCGAGCGCAAGCGCACCGCGCGGCGTGCGCGCGGCAGCGGCGAGCGCACCCGCGACGGCGACGAGGACGAGCGCACCGGCGATCCACATCGCCGGCTGCTGCAAGGCGCCGCCGAGCGCGAGCAGCGCGCGCGTCGTCGGCGGCAGCTCGGCGTGGAACGCCTCGAACATCTGGCCGAACATCGGGACGATCCGCGCGACGAGGAACAGCGCGAGCCCCAGCGCGGCGACCACCACGACCGCCGGGTACGCGAGCGCGGAGCGAAGCTTCTTGCGCAGGTCGGCGTCGCGCTCGAGGAACGTCGCGAGCCGCTCCAGCACGTCGTCGAGGATCCCGCCCGCCTCGCCCGCGCGCACCATCGCGACGTAGAGCGGCGCGAAGCCGCGCGGGCGGCGGGCCATCGCATCGCCGAGCGAGCTGCCGTGCTCGACGTCCGCGAGCACGGCGCGGAGCGACTCGCGCAGCGCGGCATCGCTCGTCCGCTCGATCGCGACGTCGAGCGCGCGGCGCATCGGCACGCCGGCGCGGATCAGCGTCGAGAACGAGCGGAAGAACGCGAGCAGCGCGCGCCGCGAAGGCCGCCCGAGACGGAGCGGCCGCCCGAGCGCACGCATCGCCGCCGGCTCGCGGTCGACCGCTGTCACGAACAGCGCGCGCGTCCGCAGGCTCGCGAGCACCGCGTCGGCCGAGGGCGCCTCCATCGTCCCGCGCACCAGCTCGCCCGCCGCGGTGCGCGCGGCGTAGCGGTAGAGTGCCGCGCTCACGACGCGGTTCGCTCGAAGCCGCGGACCTCGCCGGGCCGCGTCGTCGCCGCGCGCGCGTCCGCGAGCGCGACCTCGCCGCGCACGACGAGCTCCGAGAGATGCGTCTCCAGCGTCTGCATCCCCGCGGCGCGGCCGGTGACGATCGTGTTGCGGAGCTGGTGCGTCTTCCCTTCGCGGATCAGCGCGCGCACCGCGTCGGTCCCGATCATGACTTCGGCGGCGGCGCGGCGGCCGGCGCCGTCGTGGCGCGGAAGCAGTCGCAGCGCGACGATCCCCGCGAGCACTGCGGCGAGCTGCGAGCGAACCTGTGCGTGCGCGTCGGCCGGAAACGCGTCGACGATCCGGTCGACGGTTTGCGCGGCGTCGTTGGTGTGCAGCGTCGCGAACACGAGATGCCCCGTCTCCGCGGCGGTGAGGGCGGCCGCGATCGTCTCGCGGTCGCGCATCTCGCCGATCGAGATCACATCGGGATCCGCGCGCAGGAACCCCCGCAGCGCCTCCGCGTAGTCGCGCACGTCGCGCCCGATCTCGCAGTGCGTCACCAGCGAGCGCACCGGTGAGTGGACGTACTCGACCGGGTCTTCGACCGTCAGCACGTTGCGCTCGGAGGTCCGGTTGACGCGGTCGACGAGCGCCGCGAGCGCCGTCGTCTTGCCGCTCCCGGTCGGACCCGTGAAAAGCACCAGCCCCGCCGGGCGGTGGGCGAGCGTCGCGACGACCGGCGGCAGGCCGAGCTGCTCGAGCGAAGGCACCGACTCCGCGAGCAGCCGGATCGCGACGCGCACGCCGCCGAGATGACGGTATGCGTGCACGCGGTACGGCCCGCCGTCCTCACCGCGCGCCGCCGCACCGTCGGCCGTGCCGTCCGTGTCGAGCCGTGTCAGCTGCTGCGGCAAGAGCGCGGAGGCGAGGAACGCGCGCACGCCCTGCTCGTCGAGCGGCGGTGCGTCGAGCGCGAGCAGCTTCCCGGCGACACGGAGCGCGGGCCGGTCGCCGCCGCCGAAGTGCAGATCGGTCGCGCCGCGCGAGCGCGCGCCGCGCACCAGATCGCGGATGCGGATCGCCTCGAGGCTCACCGCGCGGCGCTCCATGGGACGACGCGCGTCAACTCCTCGAACGACGTCGTGCCGGCGAGGACTTTCGCGAGCCCGTCGTCGTGCATCGGGCGATAGCCCGCGCGCGCGGCGAGCTGCGCCGTCTGCACGCTCGACGCGCCGTTGGCGATCGCGTCGCGCACCGCGTCGTCGACCTCCATCAGCTCGTAGACGCCGGTGCGGCCGAGGTATCCCGTTCCGGCGCACGCGCGGCAGCCCGCGGGGATGAACCACGCGTCGTGCGGCGTGCCGAGTACGGCGCGGAGCTGCGCGGGGATCGTCTCGCGCACGCGGCAGCGATCGCACAGCGTGCGCACGAGCCGCTGCGCGACGACTGCCGTGAGCGCCGCGGCTAGCGAGTGGCGCGCAACGCCGAGCTCGGCGAGGCGGTCGATGGTCCGCGGCGCGTCGTTCGCGTGGAGTGTCGTGAAGACGAGCTGTCCGGCGAGCGCCGCGGAGACCGCGACCGCGGCGGTCTCGCCGTCGCGCATCTCGCCGACCATCACGACGTTCGGGTCCTGCCGCATGAATGCGCGCAGCACGAGCGGGAACGTCAGTCCCGCGCGCACGCTGACCTGCACCTGCGAGACGCCGGGGAGCCGCATCTCGACCGGGTCCTCGACGGCGCAGACGTTGCGCGAGCGCACGTCGAGCTCCGCGAGCGAAGCGTACAGCGTCGTCGTCTTTCCGCTCCCCGTCGGGCCCGAGACGAGGACGAAGCCCCACGGCGCGCGCACCGTGGCGCGATACCGCTCGAGCAGCGCGGGCGGCATCCCGAGCGCTCCGAGATCGGGTGCGGACGCGTAGCGGTCGAGCAGGCGCACGACCAGCTTCTCGCCGTCGACCGTCGGCACCGAGGCGACGCGCGCGTCGATCTCGCGCTGCTCGAAGGGGATCCCGAACCGCCCGTCCTGCGGCGAGCGGCGATCCGCGATGTCCATCCCGGCGAGCAGCTTCACGCGCGAGATGAAGGCCGGAAGCAGCTCGGCCCGGACGGTCTCGAGCTCGCGCAAGATCCCGTCGACGCGCATCCGCACGCGGCCGCCGCCGGCGAGCGGCTCGACGTGCACGTCGCTGGCATGCGCCACGATCGCGCGCTCGAAGACGCGGTCGACCGCGCGGACCGCCGGCGCGTCGCCCTCACGCTCCGACGTCCCGGCGTGCGGCTCGCCGTAGGCGGCGTGCAGCTTTTCCCGGATCGCCTCGCGCGCCATCGGCAGCGCGCGGACCCGCAGCCGCGTCGCCGCCCGCAGCGCATCGACGACCGCGGCGTCGTCGGGATCGGCGAGCGCGACCGAGAGCACGCCGCCTGCGACGCCGAGCGGGAGCGCGTCGTGCCGGAAGGCCAGAGCACGCGGGACGCGTGCGACGGCTTCGGGATGCGCAGCGAAGTTCGCCATGGGTCACGCATCGGGCCGCCGTCTCGAAAAATGCAGGCAACATTTCGAGCCGCAGCTTAAATATCGTTAATGCTGCGCGGCTTCGAGTTTACCGTTCGCGATCGCCGGAGAAATGACCTCGATATACCATCGGCACACAGTACAGAATACTGAGAAAGCCGCTGCGATGAGGAATTTAGGACCTTTGCTCTAATGCGCTGCGAAAAAGCCGATGCAAAAGCTGCTGAAATTCCTCCACGGAGTTCATCTCCGCACGTGTCGCGACAAAGCCGGAAGCGATCTCGATCGGGTCAGCTCCCTCCGGTACATCGTTCGTCATCACGGGCACGATGACGTTGGAAAGCGTCGCGAATTTCGTCAACTCCTTTACCAGATCCGCGGCTGCTTCATCGGCTGGAACCATGATCGAGCTCGCGTCACGACCCGACAGAGCGACCTGGTGAACAAGTCCGTCGACATGTCCGTTCACCCGCCATCCAGTCCATGACTGTTTCAACGCTTCGATATAGCGGGGATCGAGGACTGCCGGATTCCAAACCCACACTTCATGAGCGGTCAGATCGAAGAATGCACCCCCTGCCGCATCATCGCGAATCCCACGCTCGTGAGGCAGAACGATCGGATGGCCTTTCGAGAGCAAGAAATCCAGGAGAGGCGGGCCAACGGAGAGCATTGTCCCAGGTAGTAACGATGAGCGGTAATCGAGAACTCGTCCATCTCCTCGCTTGATCGTGATGATGGTTACGTTGCCTTCACCTTCGTAACGTGATAGCTCCTCATCGGACAGCACAGGATTCGGACGAAATCCTTCCTCGAACGTCTCACGAGTCAAAACCGTAGCGCGGTCGATGTGAAGGTGGTCGGCAAGATCCGCAACGCCATGAACGGCCCATTCAACCGTCCACTGAGGCCAGAGGTAACGCAGCACCGGGAGAAAGGCCCGCCTCAGATAAGGCTCGTATTGAATTCCCTCACCACCCCAGAAGAGCAGTCGATGCTGATCCGCATCGAGGAGAAGTCCTCCTTCGGCCCATACGTCACTCAGCAGTTCGGTACATGGCGTAAGGTCTCGGACATATCTCCTCGTTCTGGCAAAGCCGGACAGCAGAACCTCCGGTATGGCAGTTGCTCCGCCACGATGATGATATATCTGCGGTTCGCTGTGCTCTATGAGGACATAGTTGGCGCGGTGTCCCATCTCTTGCTTTCAACATCCTTACTGCTGCGCAACGCCGACTTCACCGTTCGCGGTCGCCGCAGAACTGACCTCGAAATCAACCCAGCACATACGGAACACTGAGAAAGCTGCTGCTGCGATGAGCGAGTTGACCGCCTACACCGACTACCTGACGATCACGACCAAGACACGTTACGAGATCCGCGACATCACCGAGCACGTCGAGCGCGCGCGCGACGCCGCGGCCCTACGCGACGGCACGATCTTGGTCAGCACGATGCACATCACCTCGAGCGTGTTCGTGAACGATCACGAGTCCGGCTTGTGGCGCGACATCCTGGATTGGGTCGAGAAGCTCGCGCCCGCGGGACTCGACTACGCGCACCACCAGACCGGCGAGGACAACGGCGACGCGCACCTCAAGCGAATGCTCCTCGGCCACCAAGTGATCGTCCCGGTCACCGCGGGCCGGCTCGACTTGGGGCCGTGGGAGCGCGTCCACTACGGTGAGTTCGACGGGATGCGGCCGAAGCGCGTTCTGTTCAAGGCGCTCGGCGTGCGCGGGTGACGCGCATGCCGAGCGGCCTCGAGATCAGTAGAACATCGCGTCGAGATCGGAGACCGAGACGCCCGCGCGCTGGATCAGCAGGTCGTTGTAATAGCCCTGCGTCATGACGACCGGCGTGCCGTTCCCGACGCGCGTGTCGGGGAACGCCGTGTAGCCGCCGCTCGCGTCGAAGCGCACGACCACGCCGCCGCGCGTGAGCGCCCAGACGGTCGCGCCGCTTCCGTCCGCGAGTGCGGGGACGAGCGAGACGAGGACGTCGGGCGCCGGATACTCGAGGATCGTGTGGGTGGAGTTGTCGATGTGCCCGAGCTTCGCCGCGTTCGCCTCGGCGAACCACGTGTCGGACGTCGTCGCGCCGGCGATCGCCGACGGCCCGGCGTTCGGGGTCGGGATCGGAACCTCGGTGACGGTGTGATCGGTCTTCATGAAGCCGATCGAGTTCGTCCCCGGATCGGTGAACACGACGCCGCCTGCGAGATTGTTGAGCGCCACCGCCGCCGGGGCGCTGCCCGCGATCCCGGTCGGATACTCGGTGACGTTCCCGCCGAAGTCGGCGGCGCCGATCTTGCCGGCCGACTCCGCGAAATAGAGCACGAAATGCCCGCCGTCCCAGGCGATCCCGCCGATCCCGGCGTTCGGCGTCGGGACCGTCGTCTCGGTGATCGTTCCGTTCAACGCGACGCGGCCGATCGTGTCCGGAAACTCCGTGATGAACAAGGGCGCGCCGGAGACGGGGAACCCGGTGTACGCGATGTGCCGCGGCTCTTTGCCGCTCGGCACGGGGTACTCGACGAACGTTCCGCTCGACGAGACCATTGCGAGCTTGTGCGAGGCCGGCTCCGTGATCCAGATGTCGCGGCTGTCGTAGCGCTGGACCAGATCCGCATTGGCCATCCCGCCCGAGAAGATCTGCTGTTTGAGCGCGAACCCCGGAACGACATTGATCTGTGCCGACGTGCCGATCAGCGTGTTCGCGATCCCGCTCGTCGCCGTGAGATGGTACGCCGTGCCGGTTCCGCCCGTGCCCGGGTAGACGAGCGCGACCTGATCGGTCGGAGCGTTCAGCACCGGACCGGTTGCGTTGCCGTTCAACGTCCAGTTGAAGTTTCCGCCGTAGGCTGGGTTCACTGGCGAGATCGCGATGGAGACACGCTGCGCGAACGGATCGGTGCCGGTGATCTGGTTCCCGGAGGCGTCGTAGACGCTCACCGTGAGCGGCACGGTCACCTGCGTCCCGAGCGCCGTGATCGTCGTCGTCTGCGGGACGATCGTCGCGCTCGCGGGGATCCCCTGGAGCGACATGACGACGGTGTTGAGCTTCCCTTCGACGATCGTCTGCGTCACGGTCACCGTCGCGAGCTGGTGTCCGGTCGGCTTTCCGGACGCGAGCGGACCGTCGTACGTCATCAGCGTGATTTGATCGCTCCCGATCGGGAGGTCGACGGCGACCGTGCACGTGCGCGCGCCCGCGTTCGAGCTGCAGTTCGGCGAGCTCGCCGACAGGTCGAACGCCTGCGTGACGCTCGGGTTCGGGCCGAGACCGATCCCGCCCGAGACCGTGCCGGGCGAGACGAATTGCGTCCGGCGCGCGTTCGACGTCGTCGTCGTCATCCGCAGCGGGATCACGATCGAAAGCTGCACGGCGGTCGTCTTGGCGGCGGTCCGCGGGATCGCGGAAGTGCTATGCGATCCGCCCGAGCATGCGGCGAGCGCGACCGCAGCGGCGAGCGTCAGCGATGCGGAAGAGATGAGACGCTTCACTTCGCCACCACCTGCGACACCGTCACCGAGACCGGGAGCGCGACCGACTGCAGGAACGAGTCGGTGAAGCTGACCGCGCACTGTCCCGGCGCGATCCCGGTGATGGTGTACGTCGACGCCGACGCGCCCGCCGTGACGGATGCGATCCCGGCGCATCCCGACGCGCTCACCGTGAACCCGCCGGCGTAGCCGGGCTCGGAGAGCGTCACCGTGACCGGCGAGGCGATCGCCGTGATCTGTGCGTTCGCCGGCGCGGCCGACGGCTTCCCTTGCGGCGCCGGCGGCGTGCTGCCGCCGCCGCCACCACCGCCGCCGCAACCCGCGGTGAACAGAGCAACGACCAAGGGCACGGCATGAAAACGCCGCGCCGAAACAAGCGAACGCATCGTACCGGAACTGTTGGTCCGCATTACGGCGCCGACCTGTCGGCGGCGTTACGTGAACGGTGCGGAGTCGGACGTTTCGACGATCAGCCGACGCGAACGCTCAGCATCGAGATCGAGCCGCCGTCGCCGCCTTCGACCGGGAACGACACCGCGTCGCCGGGCTGCTGCGCCGCGATGACGTAGAGCAGGGGCAGATAGTGCTCGGGCGTCGGCACCGAGAGCATCGCATCGCGGCCGAGGCTCTCGTAGTCGATCAGCGGCTCGTGCTCGCCGGCCTCGATCGAGCGGCGCGCGCGCTCCTCGAAGCGCACGGCCCAGTCGAACTGCTGCGCCGGATGCCGGCCCCAGGCGTACGCGTGCAGGTTGTGCACGACGTTGCCGCTCCCGACGATCAGCACCCCTTCGTCGCGCAGCGGCGCCAGACGCCGGCCCAGCTCGTAGTGATACGACGCCGGATGCGTCTCGTCGAGCGCGAGCTGCACGACGGGGACGTCGGCGCTCGGATACGCGTGCACGAGCACCGACCACGTGCCGTGGTCGAGTCCCCAGTGCTCGTCCAGGCCGACGTCGACCGGCGCGAGCAGCTCGCGGACGCGCGACGCCAGCGCGCGGTCGCCGGGTGCGGGATACGTCACCTCGTACAGCTCGCGCGGGAAGCCGCCGAAGTCGTGGATCGTGCGCGGCCGTGGCATCGCGGTGACGTGCGTCCCGGGGAGATACCAGTGCGCGGAGATCGCGACGATCGCGCGCGGGCGCGGGATGCTCGCGCCGAGCGCCGACCAGCTGCGCGTCCAGGCGTTGTCGTCGAGCGCGTTCATCGGGTTGCCGTGGCCGAAGAAGATCGCGGGCAGCCGCTGTGCCATCTCAGACCTCCGAGAGCGAACCGGTCAGCGCGAAGGCGTTCGCGAGCAGCGCGTACGAACGGATGCGCGAATCGTAGTCGGGCGTGATCGAGAGGATCATCACCTCGTCGGCTTGGTGCGCGCTCGCCACCGCTTCGATTCGCGCACGGACCGCGCCGGGCGCGCCGAGCGCGAGCCGGCGCCGGTTGTACGCGATCTCCTCGCGGTCGTAGGCGGTGTGCGGATACGCGTGCGCTTCATCGCGTGAAGGTACCGGCAGATCGACGCCGCGGCGAATGCGCAACCGCCACAAGTCGAGCGTTGCGGCGAGCGCCTCCGCCTCTTCGGGCGTCTCGGCGGCGAGCGCGGCGACGGCGAGCAGCACGCGCGGTTCGGCGAGCCGCGGCGAGGGGCGGAAATGCCGGCGGTACATGCGGGTGACCTGCTCGGTGTCGCCGCTGATGAAGTGCGCGAAGGCGAACGGCAGTCCGAGCTCGGCCGCGAGCGCGGCGCTGTAGTCCGACGAGCCGAGGAGCCAAACCTCGGGGGACGTCTCGCCGCTCGGCATCGCGACGAGCTTCGCGAACGGATGGTCGCCGGGCAGCGTGCGGTCGAGGAATCCGACGACATCGCGCACTTGCCGTGGAAAGCGCTGGATCTCCGCCGACTCGAGCGCGAGCGAGACGCGCTGCGAGCCGCCCGGCGCGCGCCCGATTCCGAGATCGATCCGCCGCGGCGCGAGCGCTTCGAGCAGGCGAAACTGCTCTGCGACCTTCAGCGCGGAGTAGTGCGGGAGCAGCACGCCGCCGGTCCCGATCCGGATCCGCGACGTCTCCGCGGCGATGCGCGCGAGGAGAATCTCCGGTGCGGGGTCGGCGAGCCCTTGCATCGCGTGGTGCTCCGCGAGCCAGTAGCGGTGATAGCCGAGCCGGTCGGCCTCCTTCGCGAGCGCGATCGTCGCGAGGATCGCATCGCGCGGCCGCGCGCCGGAGAGGACGGGAGACTGATCGAGGATGCCGACGGGGAGAGCCATGCCTTCGCCCAGCATGAAGGCACGGCGCTCCTCGTCGGATGCAGTTACGGGTTGGTCGGCGTCTGCGGGTTGCCCGCCCGCGGAGCGAGCGGCTGTGCCGCGAAGACGGCCGCGCGCGGCGTCCCGTTCCCGAGCACGTAGTTGTAGCCCGGTGTCGCGGGATACCCGTTGTCTCCCGGGATGTTCTGGCGGTACACCGCCGAGCCGCCGACCGCCGAGAGCGCGTAGATGTAGTAGTTGGCGTTCCCGAGCCGTGTTCCGAGCGTCTGTTCGGTGACGGCGAGCAGCCCCGCGAACTCCGGCGAGGACGCGCTCGTTCCGATCAGCAGATATAATCCGCCGGCGAAGCCGACCACGACGCTCGAGTCGTCGGGGTTGCACGATGCCGCGCCCACGGGGCAGCCGCCCATGTGCATCGCGACGTCGGGGACGGTCCGCGTATGCGCGCGCGTATTCACCAGTTGCTGGTAGAGCGGTTTCGGGAAGAGCTGGCTGATGCCGCCGCCCGAGCCCCAGATCGCGTTCGGCGGATAGCCTTGCGAGGGATCCAGCGGATCGTAGAACTCGCTCTCGCGCGTGTACGAGGAGTTTTTCGAGCCCGCGGTCGACGCCGTGACGAGATCGGTTCCGCCGACGCTCGTGACGGCGGTGTCGTCGGCCGGGTTGCCGACGCCCTTGATCATGTACGAACCAGTCGGGTCGAAGCACTCGTACGCGCCGCTGTCACCCGACGCCGCGACGAACGTGATGCCCTGCGCGTTGCCTTGGCGCATGACGTCGTGCTGAGCCTCGAGGATCGAGGTGTAGTCGGTGCCATTCTGGTACGCCGCGGTGTAGTACAGCTCGCAGACACCGAACGACGAGCTGACGACGTCCGCGCGGTTGTCCTCGACGATCGCCGAGTACGCGTCGATAACCGACTGGTCGGAGAGATCGGGGACGCCGTAAAGCATGATGTGTGCGCCCGGCGCGCTGCCGAACGACTGCTGCACGTCGAGGCTGGACTCCGCCGAACTGCCGCTGGTGGGGTCGAACGGCTGCGGGCCGCCGTCGACCGGGCGGCGTTCGACGACCGGCGGCGCCAAGTGCTCGTGGCCGAAGTACAGCGCGAGGTCGCTGTCGAGGATGTCGCTGTCGATCACGACCGCGACGGTGCGGCCAGTGCCGTTCGCGGTCTGGTACGATGGATAGCCGTAGGCCTGCTTGAGATCGGTGAACCAGTACGGGCCGGTCGTGGAGTAACGATTGTCGAGTACGAGCGGCGTCTTCGAGACGAGCTTCGAGTCGACGTGGCGGACGTTCTGCGCGAACGAAACCGTCGCGCCGAGCTTCGCCAGCGATTGCGGCAGCGTCGCCGCGCGGTCGGCGGCGAGCGCGCCGCGCGTGATGCTCGCGACGCCGCGGCCGCGCGACTGCACCGCGCGCAGCTTCACGCTGAAGGTGCGCTCGACGACCGCCTGCGGCGCCGA
>DATHLN010000050.1:0-1942 GCA_035488115.1 Candidatus Limnocylindrales bacterium
CGCGATCCCGAGCGCGACGACCGCGTAGAGTCCGAACCCGTAGCGGCCCGGATCGGCCTCGACGGGATAGGACGCGCCGAAGAGCGCGGGCAGCAGGGCCGCGACCACCAGCCCGATCCCGACCAGCGGCGACTGCGCGAGCAGAAACCCGATCCCGACCGCCGCGACGAGCAAGATCCCTTGCGGCATGTCGGCACGCATGAGCGGTCCGAAACGGTCGAGCGTGGCGCGGATCGCGTGCGGTGTTACGACACGCACCAGCGACTCGCTCGGCCCCCACTCGGTCCCTGCAACGAGCGCGCGGAAACCGTCGCGCTTCGCGGGATGGTGGTCGTCCCAGAACGGCCGGCCGGGCGGAACGCCGAGCGTGAGCGTCGGGTCGAGCCGGTGCGACGTGACGTACGCGCTCCGCAGCGGGAGGTACGCGTAGGTCAGCACGATCAGCACGCCTGCGATCGAGAGCGCGTTCACGACCGGCTCGAGCGGCGGGCGCCGCGCCGCAACGACGACGATCCCGCCGAGCAGCAGCAGCACCGTCGTGTTGTCGATCGCAACGGCCGCGCCGGCGACGATGATCGCCGCGGTCAGCGCGCGCGTCTCCGCCCGCCAGACCCAGCGCACGGCGAGCGCTAGCGCGGCGAACGCGACCGCGAAGCCGAGAGGATGCACGTCGGCGTAAGTTCCGCGCCACCACACCTCGCGCGCGAAGACGAACGTCCAGCCGGCGAGCACGGCGAGCGGCGGCGAGACGTCGAGCAGCAGGGCGAGCGCCGTGATCGTCGCCGCCGCGGCGCAGAGCGAGACGGCGGAGAGCGCATTGAGCCGTGCCGCGACCGACGCGACCGGCAGCGCGTGCGTCCAGGCCCAGCCGATCAGCACGTAGCCCGGGAAGCCGGTCGGATACGGAATTCCGGCGATCCAGGCAACGGTTTGGAGATCGCCGGTGTCCCAGAAGCCAACCGACGTCCGCACCGAGGCGAGCAGCACGAGAAGCGGGACGGCGAACGCGATCGCTACTACCGCGACAGTCCGACGGAGGCGGAAGACCAAGCGCGTGCAACTACGCCCGATGCATCAGAGCGGCCTCTCGCGCAAGCGAGTCGTCGTCGCCGAGCCATTTGCCGAGCGCGGCCTGGCCGTGCTCCGCGACGCAGGGATCGAGGTCGACTCGCGCGTCGGCCGCTCGCGCGACGAGCTCGTCGCGGCGCTCGCCGAGGCCGACGGCCTCATCGTTCGCTCCGAGACGCGGGTCGACCGCGAGCTCCTCGCCGCCGGGCCACGGCTCTCGGTCGTCGCGCGCGCCGGGGTCGGCGTCGACGCGATCGACGTGGAGGCCGCGACCGACGCCGGCATCCTCGTCCTCAACACGCCCGGCGCGAACACGATCGCCGCGACCGAGCAGACCTTCGCGCTGATGCTCTCGCTCATGCGCCGCACGCCGGCCGCCGTGCAGCAGTTGCGCGAGGGGATCTGGGACCGCAAGAACCTCATCGGCACCGAGCTGTACGGCAAGACGCTGGGCATCGTCGGGCTCGGCCGGATCGGTGGCAACGTCGCGACGCGGGCGAAGGCGTTCGGGATGAACCTGCTCGCGCACGATCCGTACATCACCGCCGCGCGCGCCGACACGTTCGACGTGCGGCTCGTCGACCTGGAGACGCTGCTGCGCGAGAGCGACCTCGTCACGCTGCACGTTCCGCTCACCCCGCAGACGCTGGGGATGATCGACGGCGCGAAGCTGCGGCTGATGCGCCCGCATGCGTACCTCGTCAACTGCGCGCGCGGCGGGGTGATCGTGGAGCGCGACCTGCTCGACGCCCTCGACGCGGGCGCGCTGGCCGGCGCGGCGATCGACGTCGTCGCACAGGAACCGCCGCCGGCCGACGGAACCGGCGCCGCGCTCCACCGCCACCCCAAGGTCTTCGCGACGCCGCACCTGGGC
>DATHLN010000051.1:0-3547 GCA_035488115.1 Candidatus Limnocylindrales bacterium
GGCCCGACCGGAACGCCGGTCCGCGCGTTCGTCAACGTCGCGGAAGACCTCGCGAAGAACGGCGCGCCGACCAACGGCGTCGCGAAGACCGCCGCCGCGGCCACGACGGTCTAACGACGCGAAGCCGGGGCGACGGGTACACGCGGAACATGAACCCGCAAGAACCCGTCGTCCCCGATCCCGGCGATCCGAATCAAGATCCCGCCGGCCCGGTGAGCGATCCCTCGACCCCGGATCAGCCGGCGGAGTACGACGCGTACGACGAGGCCGTCGCCGAGTCGTTCCCGGCGAGCGATCCGCCCGCGGCGTCGGAGCCCGGCGCACCGTAGCGCGCCGCGGCGTTCAGGCCTTGAGCGCGGGCTGCAGATCGCTCTGCAGATTGCCGTGCGAGGACGCCGGGCGGCTCGGATAGCGGCCGTTCAGACAGCCGAGGCAGAAGTCGCGTTTGTCGCGGCCGGTCGATGTGACGAGATTCTCGATGCTCAGATAGCCGAGCGAATCGGCGCCGACGCGCTCGCAAATCTCCGGGACGGTGAGCTTCGAGGCGATCAGCTCGGCGTAGCTCGCCATGTCGACGCCGAGATAGCACGGGTGCACGATCGGGGGCGAGGTGATGCGCAGGTGCACCTCGACCGCACCGGCGTCGCGCAGCAGCGAGACGATCCGCGGGGTCGTCGTGCCGCGCACGATCGAGTCGTCGACGACGACGACGCGCTGGCCGCGCAGGTTCTCGACGATCGGGTTGAACTTCAGCTTCACGCCCTGGCTGCGCATCTTCTGGTCGGGGCTGATGAACGTGCGGCCGATGTAGCGGTTCTTGATGAGCCCCTCGACGTACGGCAACCCGCTCTGCGCGGCGTAGCCGATCCCGCCGGGGATGGCGCTGTCCGGGACCGCGATCACCACGTCGGCGTCGACCGCGTGCTCGCGCGCGAGCGCGCGTCCCATCTCGTAGCGCGCCATGTAGATCGAGCGCCCGGTGAGCACGCTGTCGGGCCGCGCGAAGTAGATGTACTCGAACATGCACAGCGACGAGGGTTTCACCACCTCGGTGTGCTCGGTGCGCACGCCGCGCGCGTCGGCGCAGACGACTTCGCCGCGCTCGAGCTCGCGCAGATAATGCGCGCCGACCGTCGCCATCGCGCACGACTCCGAGGCGACCATGTAGCCGTGATCGCCGTACGTCCCGATGCACAGCGGCCGCACGCCCCACGGATCGCGGAACGCGTAGACCGCGTCGCTCGTGCACATCACGATCGAGTACGCGCCTTCGGCGACGCGCATCGCGGCCTTGATCTTCTCCACCCACGTCTCGCCGGGCGCGAGCGCGATCGTCTTCGCCAGGATCTCGGAGTCGGACGTCGCGGCGAGCCGCACGTCGTGCGGCAGCCGTGCGGCGAGCTCCTCGGCGTTCGTCAGGTTGCCGTTGTGGCCGAACGCGAACGGGCCGAGGTTGGACTCCTCGACGAACGGCTGCGCGTTGACGATCGCCGATCCGCCCGTCGTCGAGTAGCGCGTGTGCCCGATCGCGACCTTGCCGCGCAGCCGGCCGAGGATGTCCTCGTCGAAGACGCCGCCGATCAGCCCCATCTCGCGATGGCTGTCGATCGAGCGCCCGTTCCCCACGGCGAGCCCGGCGCTCTCCTGGCCCCGGTGCTGCAGCGCGTAGAGTCCGAAGTACGCGAGCCGGGCGACGTCGTCGCCTGGAGCGTAGACGCCGGTGATCCCGCACATGATCGGCCGTCTTCGCCGCCCGGGCCCGGATTCACCCCGGGCGCCCGGTCGGCTCGGCGCTAGTCGCGCCCGCGGTTCGAGAAGATGCGCAGCAGCGCGAGGAAGATGTTGATCGCGTCGAGATAGATCGCGACCGCCAGCTCGACCGGCGTCGCGCCGCCGCCGCCCGCGCGAATGCGGCTGAAGTCGATCAGCGTCAGCAGCGTGAAGACGCCGAGCGTCAGCCACGAGTAGGTCGTCGGGTGGATGAAGTGCGTGAACGCGGAGATCAAGCCGACGACGATCAGCGCGATCAGCGCGATGAACGCGATCCCCTGGAAGCGCCGCCAGTCGACGGAGAACACGAACGCGACGCCGCCCAGCACGAGCATCCCGAGCCCGGTCGTCGCGGCCGCGTTGACGACGACCTCGGGGCCGATCGCCGCGACGTAGCGCGCGATCACCGGCGCGAGCCCGATCCCCTCGAGGAAGGTGAACGCGTAGAACACGAGCAGCGCGGTCCGCGGGTTGTTCCGGACGCCGGCCATCACGAACAGCAGCACGAGGCCGCCGATGAACGCCAGCAGGCCGAACCCCGGCGCGACGCCCTGGAAGAGATATGCCGCGAGGGCGGTGATCAGGAAGCCGACCCCGGTGATCCCGAGGACTTGGCCGAGCAGCCCAGGGACGCTGACGGCCGGGCCGGCGGTGTACGGCGAGCCGTAGCCCGAGCCGTACGGCGAGCGAGGTTGGTACATCGTACTCCTGGATACCACCGCGGCGGGGCCGCGGTTACGTTCGCCGAATCGGGGCGCCGATGGTCGCCGCGCTTCGCTCACGGGCCGTGGCGGTGTCGTCGCGCCGGAACCTCGGCGCGCTCGCCACCGCCGCGGTCACCTTCCTCGTCATCCTGGCGAGCTCGCACCTGCGGTCGACCCACCAGAACAACTACGTCCGCGTGGCCTACGCTTGGCTGCACGGCCGGATGTGGATCGACTGGCCGTGCCCCGGGACGCGCTGCTGGATGGACGGGATCCTCTACAACGGGCACTATTACGGGATCGACGGTCCCGTGCCGGCGATCTTCATGCTGCCGTTCGTCGCGATCTGGGGGTACGCCGCGAACCAGACGCTGGTCGCGATCGCGTTCGCCGCGCTTGCGGCCGGGCTGGCGTGGGCGCTCGCCGAGCGCTTCGGCGTCACCGACCCGTCGACCAAGATCTTCCTGGTGCTGTTCTTCGTCGCGGGGACCGACGTGTGGTGGTGCGCCGAGCTCGGCGACGTGTGGTTCCTCGCGCATTTGTGCGCGGTGGCGTTCGTGATGGCGGCGCTCGTCGAACTGTGCGGCAAGCAGCGCGGCTGGCTGGTCGCGCTGTGCGCCGTGCTCTCCGCGGGCGCGCGCTTCCCCGAAGTCGCCGCGTTCCCGTTCTTCGCCTGGGCGCTTTGGACCGGCGCTTTGGGCGGCGTGCGACCGACGCGCGCGGAACGGTTCGCGCGGCTGCGCTCGGCCGCGATCGTCTTCGCTTGCGCGGTGATCGCCTTCATCGGCTACGACGAGCTGATGTGGGGAACGGTCTGGGACATCGGCCACACGGTCTACTATCACGCCGACGCGTGGGGCTCGCCGACCGGCTCGCCGTTCCAGCTCTCGTACGTGCCGTATCAGATCTACTCGTTCTTCTTCCGCGCGCCGGTGCTGGTCGAGTGGCTGCAACACGTGCAATGGCCGTACGTGAAGCCCGACACGCAAGGGATCGCGCTGACGTTCACCAGCCCGGCGCTCATCTTGGCGTTTCTCGCCAAGCGGCCGCGCAACGTCGTGATCGCACTCTGG
>DATHLN010000052.1:0-13124 GCA_035488115.1 Candidatus Limnocylindrales bacterium
TTCACAAGCGACGTCGGGCGGCACGACCGGCTGGGTGCTCGCGCACATCGTCTACACGAACACGACCGACGTCGCGTTCATCCCCGACATCGCGCACTTCTTCATGATGGATCCGACCGGCCAGCGCTATCAGGCGCACGACCAAGGCTCGATGGTCTTCACCGGCGTGAGCAACGTGATGACGCCGCTCAAGAAGGGCGAGAAGCGCGAGTACACGATCGGCTTCCGCACCAACGACCCGAACGTCGCGGGGACCATCTTCTACGAACGTTGAGCGTTTCGCCGCCGCGCTGGTCGCCTTCGCCCTAGCGTGCGCCGCGCCGGTGATGGCTGCGCGGCCGCTGCCGGACTCGGGGAAGTGGGACCGCACCTTCGCGCTCTACGCGCGCGACGTCGCCGTGCTGTGGAAGCGGATCGCGGTGCGCCTCGACACGTACAGCGGCGCGCCGGTCGATTTCGCCGCGTACGAGGTCGACCCGGCCGACGTGCTCGTCGCGGGGACGGCGCGCGTGCGCGCGGTCGACACCTCGCACCGCAAGCCGGTCGCGAAGTGGCGCTTCACGCCGCCGCCGGGTCTGCGCTACACGCCGAACGACGTCGAGGTCCCCCTGCAGAACCGCGAAGGCTTCTACGTCGTCGAGGCGCGGCGCGGCGATGCGGTGCAGCAGGCGTGGCTCGACGTCACGCGCGCCGGCCTCCTCACCAAAGAATCGCCGGGCGGGATCGTGCTCTACGCGGCCGATCTCGGGACCGGGCGCGCGCTCGCCGGGATGCGGATCACCTACCTCGTCGGCACGTCGTTCCAATACGGCAAGACCGACGCGCACGGGATCGCGCACGCGCCGCTCTCGCCGCGGCCGCGCTTCGCGCTCGCGGAGTGGGGGAAGAGCAAGACCTTCGTGTCCTTCCTCCCGCAGGCGCCGGTGCCCGCGATGCTGATCGGCGTCCGCGCCGACCGCGCGAACGTGCGCGCCGGCGACCGCGTGCGCGTCGTCGGCTTCGCGCGCCGGCGCGCGGGCGCGGCGTACCGCCCGGCCGCGGGCGAGGTGCGCGTCACCGTCGCGGCGCGCGGGCGGACGGTCGCGAGCGCGCAGGCGCGGCTCGACGGCGCGGGCGCGTTCGGCGCCGAGCTCGCGCTGCCCGCCGACACGCCGGCCGGCGACGCCGCGGTGCTGGCGACGACCGGCGGCGCGAGCGGCGGAGCAGCGATCCACGTCGACGGCGTCGGCGACGTCGTGCTCTCGGTGAGCGCCGCGTGCGGCGCGTCGTGCGCCCCCGACGAGGCCGTCCCGGTGACGGTGGTCGCGCGGCGCCGCGACGACGGGACGGTCGCGCCGAACCGCGAGGTGCGCGTGCGCGTCGTGCGTTCGCCGCACGTGGTCGCACCGGGCGGCGGTGACGAAGCGGCGAGCGCGTGGGGGACCGCGCCGGTCGCCGACGTGCGGCTGCGCACCGACGAGAACGGCGCCGCGCGCTACGCGATCCCCGCGCCGACCGACGGGCTTCCGTCGACCTACGGGATCGTCGTCTCGAGCGGCGCGTCGACCGCGTCGGCGCGCGCCGTCGCGCCGACCGCGCGCGTCGCGCTGGAGGTCGTGCCTGAGGAGAGTTCGATCGACATCGGTGCGCCGGCCTCGTTCGACGTGCGCGGGTTCGACGCGGCCGACGGCCGGCCGGCGAGCGGCCTCGCGGTGCGGCTGCGGCTCGTGCACGGGCCCACCGAGCAGTCGCAGCAGCTCGTGCTCGACGCGGACGGGCGTGCGCGCGCGACGTTCCGCGACGTCGTCCCGGGGACGAATCTCGCCTTCGCCGAGGCGCTCGTCGAGGGCAAGACCGCGCGCGACGTCAACGCGGTGACCGTCGCGCCGCAAGCCTCGCTCGGCGGCCGCTCGCGGCGCAGCGTCGAGGTGCAGATCGCGACCGACAAGGCGCGCTACCGCGTCGGCGAGCGCGTCCGCGTCGACGCCTCGCTCGCCGGCGCGATCGGCGATGCCTTCGTCGACTTCGAGGGCGCGCGCGCGATGGGCGAGCAGACCGTTGGCGCGAGCGGCGGGCGCGCGAGCGCGTCGTTCACCGTCCCCGAGACGGTCGGCGACGCGGCGGTCGGCGTCGCGTTCGTCCGCGACGGCGCGCTCGAGTACGCGACGCGGCGGCTGACGGTCGACGGCCCCGGGCACGCGCGCGCGACGGCGCTCGCCGCCGACAAGCCGTCGTACGCGCCGGGGAGCGTCGCGCACATCGCGATCGCCGACGGCAACGAGACCGCCGGCGCGACGCTCGCGATCCGGCTCGCCGACGCGCGCGCCTCGAGCGGCGCCTCGTTCGAGGACGCCGCCGCGGTCCTCGCCGGCACGGGGACGACGACGCAGAACCCGGCGTCGGCCGATCCCGCCTGGCACGCTTCCGTCGTGCCGGTGCGCTCGACGGCGGTCGATCTCGCCGCGAACGAGCGCACCGCGCCGGCGGCCGAGACGCTCGGCGCGCCTTCGGAGCGCGCGCTGGTCTGGCGGATCGACCGCGCCGCGAAAGAAGGCTTCGACGTCACGCTGCCGACGACGCCGGGGCGCTACGTCGTCTCGGTGCTGAAGGTCTCCGACGACGGCGACGTCGGCGCGGCGACGCTCGCGCTCGAGGTGCGCGGATGAGCGCGCAGACCGAGATGCCGCTGAGCGTCGCGCCGGAGACCGCGCGGCTGATGCTGCTCGACACGTACGGCCTCGTGTACCGCGCGTTCTTCGCGCTGCCGGAGCTGACGACGACGCGCGGGATGCGGATCGAAGCCGCCTACGGCTTCACGATGATGCTCAACAAGCTCATCACCGACGAGAAGCCGACGCACGTGATCGCCGCATTCGACAAAGGGCTGCCGCACGCGCGCCTCGCGCTCTACCCGCAGTACAAGGCGCAGCGCAGCGAGACGCCCGACGAGCTGCGCGAGCAGTTCGCGCTGGTGCGCCGGATCTTGGCGACGTTCGCGATCCCGATCGTCGAGATCGACGGCGAAGAGGCCGACGACGTGATCGCGACGCTGGCGCGCCAAGCGGAGGCCGAGCGGCAGAACTCGCTGGTCGTGACCGGCGATCTCGACCTGCTGCAGATCGTCGACGAGCGCACGACCGTGCTGACGACGCGGCGCGGGATCACCGAGCTCGGGCGCTACGACGAAGCGAAGGTGCGCGAGCGGTTCGACCTCGAGCCGCGCCAGCTGCCCGACTACCGCGGGCTCAAGGGCGATCCGTCCGACAACCTCCCCGGGATCCCCGGCGTCGGCGAGAAGACCGCGACCAAGCTGATCAAGAACGCGGGCTCGCTCGACGCGCTGCTGGCGAACCCGGCGCTCGCGGGGACCGCGAAGCTGGAGGCGCTGGTGCGCGAGCACGGCGAGCAGGCGCGCGTGTGCCGCGACGTCTCGCTCATCAAGCGCGATCTCGCGGTGAGCGTCGACTGGGAGAGCGCGCGGTTCGCGCAGCCGCCGAACGACGTGCTCTACGCGCTCTACCGCGAGCTCGAGTTCAAGACGCTGCTGAACAAGCTCGAGCCGCCGGCGACGCCGCAGCCGGTCGCGACCGAGGAAGTGCTACAGGGCGAGTACGCGTCGTACGTCTCGGTCACCGATCCGCCGGACTACGCGAAGCTCGCAAAGCTGATCGCAGACGCGGCGTCGTGCGAGCGCGTCGCCGTCGCGCAGCGCGGCGAGGTGTACGCGGTCTCGACCGGCGACGGCGTCGCGTTCGCGTTCAACGCGTCGGCGACCGCGAGCGCGCCGGACGTCGGCGCGGCGTTCGCTTCGCTGTGGACGCGCGTTCCGCAGCTCGTCGTGCACGACGCGAAGTCGGTCGCGAACGCGGCCGGGTTGCCGGTGCGCGTCTTCGCCGACGATCCGATGGTCGGCGCGCACTTGCTGAACCCCTCGCGCACGTTCGCCGACCTCGGTGCGGCGTCGAGCGAGTTCCTCGACCGGCTGCTCCCGGAAGACCGTCCGGCGGCTGCGGCGGACGCGGCCGGGCTCCTCGCGCGCAAGACGCGCGAAGAGCTCGAGCGGCGCGATCAGCTCGCGCTCTACACCGACGTCGAGCTGCCGCTGGTCGCGGTGCTGGCGAAGATGGAGCGCGCCGGGATCGCGCTCGACCGCGAGGCGCTGCGCGAGCTCGCGGTGCAGGTCGACGCCGACGTCGAGCGGCTGCAGCGCGAGATCTACGAGATCGCCGGCGAGGAGTTCAACCTCGGCTCGCCGCAGCAGCTCGGCCGCGTCCTCTTCGAGAAGCTCGGGCTCCCCGCGGGCCGCCAGAACAAGACCGGCTACGCGACCGGCGCCGACGTGCTGCAAGGGCTCGCGAAGAGCTTCCCCGTCGCGGCGAAGGTGCTCGAATGGCGCGAGGTCTCGAAGCTCAAGAGCACCTACGTCGACGTGCTCCCGACGCTGGTCGACGCGAACGGCCGCATCCACACGGTCTTCAACCAGACGGCGACCGCGACCGGACGGCTGTCGTCGACGAACCCGAATCTCCAAAACATCCCGGTGCGCACCGAGCTCGGGCGGCAGGTGCGCAAGGCCTTCGTCGCGCCGTCCGACGAGCGCGTGCTGCTCGCGGCGGACTACTCGCAGATCGAGCTGCGCTTGATGGCGCACCTGAGCGGCGACGAGGCGATGCGGCAAGCGTTCCACGAGGGCCAGGACATCCACGACTTCACCGCGCGCCGCATCTTCGACGTCGGCCCGCTCGCCGAGGTGACGCGCGGCCAGCGGACGATGGCGAAGTCGGTGAACTTCGGGCTGCTCTACGGGATGTCGGACTTCGGACTCGCGCAGCGGCTCGAGATCGACCGGGCGACGGCGCGCACGATGACCGAGGCGTACTTCGCGCGCTTCCCCGGCGTGCGCGGCTACATCGACCGCTGCCTCGAGGAGGCGCGCGACCGCGGCTACGTGCAGACGCTGCTCGGGCGGCGGCGCTTCATGCCCGACCTGCGCTCGAAGAACTACATGTTGCGCGCGGCCGCCGAGCGCGAGGCGACGAACGCCCCGCTGCAAGGCTCGGCCGCCGACCTGATGAAGCTCGCGATGGTCCGCCTCGACCGGCGGCTCGAATCGGCAGGGCTCGACGCGGTCATGCTGCTGCAGATCCACGACGAGCTGATCTTCGAGGTCGCCCGGCGGGACTTGGACGCGGTCGCGCGCGTTGTGAAGTACGAGATGGAGCACGCCTACGAGCTGAGCGTGCCGCTCGAAGCGACGCTGAAGGCGGGAAAGAACTGGTACGACGTTGAGAGCTACGACCTCGATCACGCGCAAGCCGACGGCTGACCGCGCCGCCGCCGCGCTCGCCGCGCTGCTCGCTGCGGCCGCGCTCGTCACGGCGACGCCCGCCGGTGCGCAGCAGATGGACCAGCTTCCGTATTGCACGCGGATCCCGCTCCCGCTCGCCTCGTGCCGGCCGCTCGACGTGTACTCCGGCCGCGTGACGCTCCATCTCGCGCTCGCGTCCGACGAAGCGCAGCGCGAGCACGGTTTGATGAACGTGCGCGCGGTTCCGCGCGGACAGGGGATGCTCTTCGTCTTCCCCGACGGCGAGCAGACGCGCGAGTTCTGGATGAAGGACACGATCACGCCGCTCGACATGCTGTTCGTCGACAGCGCCGGCACGGTGACCGGCGTCGCCGCGAACGTCCCCGCGACGAAGCGCGGGACGCCTGACGCGAAGATCGCGCGCCGCCGCGGGCTCGCGCAGTACGTGATCGAGCTCGGCGCCGGACAGGCGAGCGCGCTCGGCCTCGCGGCGGGCTCGCGCCTGTCGATCCCGCCGCTGCGCGCGAAATGAAGCGCGCGGCGCGCGTGCTCGCGGCGTTCGGCGTCGCGCTCGCGTGCGCCGCGCAGTCGCCCGCGCCCGACGCGCTGAGCGGCGACCAGCTCCTCGCCCGCGTCAAGGCGGTGTTCCGCGCGTATCCGCGCCCGCCGTACGTCGCGTACACGCTGATCCGCCGCGACCGCCACAACGGCGTCCCCGATTTCGAGAACAGCTACACGCTGAAGATCTGGTGCCGCACCTCGGACCGTTCGGCGCTCGCGCGCCGCGCGTGGAAAGGCAAGGCGATCGGCGACTTGCAGAACATCACGGTGATGTTCGACAAAGAGGTCGACCCCGGGCCGCCGACCGCCGACATGTTCGAGAAACGGCTCTTCGGCGCGCTCCACGCGCGCACCGACGCGGCGAGCGGCGCTGCATCGACCGCGAGCACGTCCGAGCCGCTCAAAGAGATCGGCCGCGTCTCGGCGCTCGACGGCGACTACCGCGTGCGCTTCGCGCGCGAGGGCGAACTGCTGCACCTCTGGCTCGTGCCGAAGACCGACGCCGATCGCAATCGTCTCGATGAGTTGTGGGTCGACGCGCAGACGTACGACATCCGGCGCGCGAAAGTGCGCGACCATCTGTATCTCGGACTCACCGGGCAGTCGCTCGAAGACGAGTTCGACGTCCGGTTCACGCCCGGGCCGGGCGGGCTGCCGCTGATCTCGGCGATCCACGGCCAAACGCAATGGGATCAGTTCGAGACCGACTACACGTTCAGCGACATTCGCTTCCCGGAGTCGTTACCGATCTGGTACTTCATGCCGCAACAGTATGGACTCCATCGCTCGGACGCGCCGGCCTAGAATCGTTCGCGAACCGCTCCATCGGCGACACTCTTGTGTCACCGCTAACACCGGCCGGTATGGTACACTACCCGTGCGGCAGAGGTGCCGTAAGGGGTTTGTATGCAGAAAACGATTGCATCGTTGGCACTCGTTGCGTTGCTTGCCGGTTGCTCCGGCGGCGCGACGAGCGTTTCAACGCAGAAGTCCGGAACCGTCGGGTCCGGAGCGCTCAGAGCGCCGCGCTACAACGGCGGTCCGGGCACCACGACGTTGACCTACTATGACACGTACGCGCCGGTCGGACAGTGTCATACCGGCGTGCTCACGCTCATGAACTACTACGCGCCGGTCACCTCGCTCCACTTCGCGGCGGGGAACGGTCCGCCGCTGGTGGTGTCCAACTGCAACTTCTCGACGCCGCAGTACGTGCTGGTCACGCTCGGAACGCCGGATTACGGCTCGCCGTACATTCGGCAGTCCGACTACACCGTGACGGTCGACGCGCCCGACAAAGCGAAGGTCGTCGCCACGTGGACGGCGCTCGGACCGACGCTCCCCGGCTCGCCGGGCACGAGCGGCAGCGTTTCGTACACGATCGATCCTCCGGACGGCGGAGGCGGTCTGTAGCGAGCGCCGCACCGGCCGGGCGCGCACCGTTCGCGTCCCGGCCGGCGCGGGCGGAAGCGTACGGCTCGCTCCGACCCGCTCGCCTCCGCGCCGCAACGCTCGCTTCACCGTCCGTGTCGTAGGACGAGGTGCCCGAGCTTCCCGAGGTCGAGACCATCGCACGCGGTCTCGCCGACGCCGTCAGCGGCAAGACCGTCGCCTCCGTGACGGTCACGATGCGCAAGATCGCGATCGCGCCGGACGGAGAGTCCTTCGAGCAAGCCCTCGCCGGCGAGACGATCGCCGGCGTGGGCCGGCGCGGGAAGTACGTCGTCTTCATGCTCGCCTCGGGGCGGCGGCTGGCGGTCCATCTCCGGATGACCGGCCGGCTCATCGTGCATCCGGCGGGCTACGACGAACCGTATCCTTACACGCACGTACACCTCGGCTTCACCGACGGGACGCGGCTCAGTTTCGCCGACGTCCGGCAATTCGGCCGCATGCGGCTGCTCGCGGCCGGCGACCCCTGGGACGCCGACGGCGGGATCGAGCCGCTCTCCGAGGGGTTTACCAGCGAGGCGTTTGTGAGTATGCTGGACGGGCGTCGCACGCCGATCAAGTCGCTGCTCCTGGACCAGACCAGGATAGCGGGGGTCGGAAACATCTATGCGTGCGAGGCCTTGTGGGAAGCGGGGATCCGGCCGAGCCGACCGTCCCACAAGATCAGCAAGCCGGCGAGACGCCGGCTGCACGGCGCGGTCCGAGACGTGCTCCACCGGGCGATCGAAGCCCGAGGGACGTCCGTGGACGACTACGTCGACGCTGAGGGGCTGAAGGGCGGGTTCCAAAACCAACTCGCCGTCTACGGCCGCCTCGGTGAACCGTGTCCCCGGTGCGGGAAACCCATCGTGCGCACGGTCATCGGACAGCGCGGTACCTGGTGGTGCCGAGGCTGTCAAAAATAAAAAAATATAGCGAAGGAAGTCAACTCACCATTTCCACCACGATCGAGGCGCCCGCCACGGCGCACGCCCACGAAGAAGAAGACCAGCTGGCGCTCGAGCAGCGCCTCTACGAAGAGTCCCTGAAAGTCCTCGACGAGGGCCAGGTCCTCAGCGGCGTCATCGTCGCCAAATACCAGGACGAGCTGCTCGTCGACATCGGCGGCAAGTCCGAAGGGATTCTGCCGTTCCGCGAGCTCTCGCTCGCGATTGAGCCGAAGGAGCTCAAGGTCGGCGACACCCTGGAAGTCATGATCCACCGGATCGACGACCAGGACGGCCAGCTGTATCTGAGCGAGCGCCGCGCGCGCGCCCTCAAGACCTGGGAGAAGGTCATCGAGGCGCACGACAACGACGAAGTGATCGAAGCGACCGTGACGCAAGTCGTCAAGGGCGGCGTCCTCGTCGACCTCGGCATGCGCGGGTTCGTGCCCGCCTCGCAGATCCGCCGCCAGCCCGTCGGCAATCTCGACGAGCTCGTCGGGAAGAAGCTGCGGCTGAAGGTCATCGACCTCGACCACAAGCGCCACCGCGTCGTGCTCTCGCAGCGCCAGGTGCTCGAGGAAGAGCTCAACGCGAAGAAGCAGGAGCTGCTCGGAACGCTGCAGGTCGGTCAGATCCGCGAAGGCGTCGTCGTCCGGCTCGCGGAGTTCGGCGCATTCGTCGACCTCGGCGGGATCGACGGGCTGATCCACAACAGCGAGCTCTCGTACGCGCGCATCAAGCACCCGTCCGAGGTCGTCAAGATCGGCGACACCGTCTCGGTCGAGGTGATGAAGTTCGACCCCGAGGCGAAGAAGGTCTCGCTCTCGCTCAAGCACGCGCTGCCCGACCCGTGGGTCGAACACGCGGACAAGCTGTGGGAGGGCAACAAGCTCGTCGCGCAGATCGTCAAGGTCACGCCGAACTATCTCCTGGTCGAGATCGTCCCGGGCGTGCTGGCGATGGTGCCGAAGGGCGAGTTCGACGCGAGCGTGCAGTACTCGCCGGGCCAGGAGGTAGACGTCACGCTGCTGACGATCAACCACGGCACGCGCCGCATCACCGGCTCGATCCAGCACGTCGCCGACGTCGCGCCGGAAGAGCTCGAAGCGATCCCGCTCGAGGACGGCTTCGGCCCGCTCGGCACGGAGCTCTCGCAGAGCGTCTGACGGCGAGAATGGTCTCGGCCGCGATCGATCCTGATGCACGAGGGAGGCGGAAACGCCTCCCTCGCGTTCGTTCTACGGGAAAGTCAGGCGAGCGGTTCCAGGAGCGTCGAGGATCTCGGGATGTCGCGGCGCCGCCGGAGATGGAGCTGTGCCTGCTGAGCGAAGTGCTGAATCCGTTGGAATCGTCCCGAGGCCAGATGGCTAAGCTCGTTCAGCCGCGGGAAGGCAACCGTGGAGAGCGATTGCCACGTCGCCACGGTTTTGACATCGAGAAAGCTGAGCAAGAGCTCGCGATCGATCGTTCGGGACTCATAGTGAATAGCGCATTCTTCGAAGTACAGCAAGACCGCATCAAGATCGGCGAGGAAGGACGTGTCCGAGTACTCTGGCGGCATCGGTGAGCGAGTGCAGCGCACCCGCACGTCGTCAATTTTTCGGGACTGATACTCCTTAATGAGCTCGCGCGACAGCTTGGCGCGCTCGATCCCTATGTTGACGCTGATCGCGTGTTGCGCGTAGAGCGCCGTCGCCGCGATCGCAAGCCATGAGAGGCCTGTGAACGCGGCGGTGATGGCGGTCCAGCGCATCGTCCAGACCACTGCCCAATCAGGCTCCGAGTCGGACGGTATGACCGGGATGCCCAAGTAATAGCCCATTGCCGCGACGACTCCGCTCACCACCGCGATGAGGAGGATCGCAGCGCGGCCGGCGGGCGTTACCAGCGCTTAAGTTCCTCGCCGAGCGGCGCGAAGCCGTTCGTCGGGAATGATTTCGGCCGCGCCAGCGCGGAAGCGGTAATCTCACGAGCGTGACGGTCGACGACGATCAGGATTACGTCGATGTATGAGCCTGGAACGTATTCTGTACCGATCCGGAACTCGGCGCTTGGCACGGTAGCGAGGAGCCCGTAGGCAAGCTCGACAAGCAGCGAACGGCGTCCCACCTTCGCGACCCGCGCGCGCACCGTGTTGCCCTCACGAAGTAACTTCGCATTCTCGACCCACGGGTCCACATGCGCCCGCTTCATGGACAACTTGATCTTGCGGCCGTCGGCGTCCACGCCGATGACTCTGACGTCCACTTCGTCGCCGACCGCGACGACGTTAGACGGATGTGCCGGTTGGTGGTGGGCGAGCTCGCTGAGATGAACGAGTCCGTCCACGCCGCCGAGATCGACGAAGGCGCCGAAGTTCGCGAGCCCTGCGACTGTTCCGCGAACGACCTTACCCACTTCTAGCTTCGAGGCCGGCCCTTGCCGCAACGATAACACCGCGCGCCGAGCTTTCTTGTCGACGTTGATCACCTTCAACGGGACGGGCTGGTCGAAGTGTTTGGAGAAGCTCGCGCCGATCGGTCCGTCGAGCTGCGACGCCGGGATGAACCCCGAGACGCCGCTCACGTCGACAACGACGCCCCCCTTGATGACTTCCCGAAACATTCCCCAGACAACGTCGCCCAGGCGGCTAGCGCGAACGATCTCGCGCCAGCTCGCAAGCGCGCGCGCCCGCCGTTCGCTCACATACAGCGTACCGTCCGTAACGTGAACGCGGTGAACCGCGACGTCAAATGTGCTGCCAACGGCGATGCTCTTCGGATCGATCGTAACCTCGCCTATGGGAAGCACGGCCTCGGCACCGCCGACGTCAACCTGGAGCGCGTCACGCGATACGGCGATAACGGTCGCGGTGATCACGTCGCCAATCTTGAGCTCATGCTGGCGCGAACGGTTTGTGCACGCGGCCGCCTCGGCGGGATCGCTGGCCCACGCCGGCTCGTGCACCAGCTCCTGTCGCAGCTGCGCATCCAACCAGGGTTCGATCCCAACATCGTGCGCGAACATCGGCAACGAGATGGTGTGGAACATCGAGAGCAGGATGTCCACCTCCATGTCGTAGCCGAGAGCGCGCGCGATCGTTCGCAGCACTGGCAACGGGCAGCGCGCGTACTCCCCGGCTTCGAGGAGCTCGATAACCAATGCCGAACGGCCGACGCGCTCGCCGAGTTCCGCCAGCGACAGGCCGCGTGACGTCCGGAATCGCGTCATTGCGCGCGTGACCGCCAAGGCCATCTCCCCTTCGGCGAACCGACGCCGGTGGTCAGGGTCCTCGACGTAGTCAGCATGAATAGCGTCGGCGTTACGGGAGGCGGTAGCTTGCATTGCGGGATTCCTCGATGACAGGTCCCCATGTCAGCGACAGGGTCAATATAACTTATAAGTTATTTACAGCGAACGCGCAAGACCCCCGTGCTGCCAGGACGGGCGGCTCCGGCCGACAAAAGGAGCGAGCCTTAATGGCGCGTTTTTGCCGACTCTTACTACTCCTCTTAGCAGGAGATCGGCTGACCGCGGCTATAACCGATAGGTAATAAGGCCTTTGCGAACAAAGGTCCCAATCATCTACACCGAGGAAGCCGAACGTATGTTCGCCCAAATCGGCGAAGACTTGTTGTGTCATGCGCACGCCCTCGTTCGCCGGCTCGCGCCAATGACACACGACGAGATCGCCGCCGAGCTGCACCCCACGAAGTTCGAAAATCTCCTGATCGGGCACAATACGGTTCGCCGTATCGTGCACGCGGGATGGTCGGTGGATGACGCGGTGCCGACGACACTCGTCGTTGCGTTCGCCTGGGGCGAACCGAGGCCGCCACAGGGGCTGTGGGTGCTGGGGACATTTACGGCGTTTTCATTGAGCGAACGCACACAGCGATTGGAGCGGGACTTCCGGGAAGCCGCGCAGGTCATAAAACGCACGCCGGTACCCGAATAAACGTTAGAGGGCAGATGGCAAAATATCGCACCGCAGACGAAGTTTTCGAAGAGTACGTTCGCGACCCCGAGAACGCCCGGCGCTTCGCCGAGAGCGAGATCGGGCTGGCAGTAACGCGCCTGTTTACCCGTCTTCGCAAGGATGCCGGGCTACGCCAGGAAGACTTGGCCGACCGAATCGGCCGAAGCCAAGCTTACGTTGCCAAGCTTGAGGGAGGCGCATACGACCGCTGCGCACTGCCGACCCTGCGCACATTCGCGCGGGCACTCGGCTATGACATCGATGTGGGCGCGATGATGAAACCGCTCGACGCGCCCGTCGCCCACACTGGTACCGTCGGCGTTGATCCAGCGTTGGACGCCGAGCTCCGTGGATCCGATGGACCGCTCTCGGGAATCCAAGCCGCTCTCGTGCAGTCGCTGACGGCCGGCTCGTCAGGTGCCACCGCGCCTGAGATCTGCGAACCGAAGATGGCCGCGGCCTAGGGCAGCTTTGCCGCCGAAGAAGCGCACGGCGAAGGCGAAAAAATCCAGCCTCACCGGTCGGAAGCGGGCCGCGGAGAACACCGCTGCGCCAACCAGCGTCGCTGCGGAAAGCCTTGCCCCGACGGACATCAGGCCTTTGCAGGAAGTCATCTTGGCACTCGTCCAGGAGACATCGCTGGCGCGCATCCGACATCGCGCGCTGCTTGATGTTCTCCGCGATGGATTTACGGTGGAGCGTTATTATGCGCGCTTCGTCGAGCTGTACAAGCGGGATTTTCAACCGCTCGCATGCCGCACGCTGATTGCGCCCGAAGTATTCGCGCAGCGCTTCTCCGAGTGGATCGACAAGACGGACCTTTACTACAGTACGTTCTGGACGGATTCGGCCGAAGCGGACGACGCAGAGAAGCGTGCGAAAACTTCGTAAAGCGGGCTCGCCGAGTTCGGCGCATTCGTCGACCTCGGCGGGATCGACG
>DATHLN010000053.1:0-15652 GCA_035488115.1 Candidatus Limnocylindrales bacterium
TCCTGGTCGTGCCGGCCTTCGTCTTCGATCGCTTCGCGTTCCATGTCGCTCGTGTACCCGGCGCTACGGCGGGCACGTAGGCCCGGCCTCCGCCGCGGAGAACGCTCGTGCCCATGACCTGTCCGAGCTGTCAGAACCCGATCCCCGACGGCGCGCGCTTCTGCTCGTCCTGCGGGGCGCCGGCCCCGCAGCCGATCGGCGTCGGGACGTACACCGAGCCGGTCGCCGAGAGGGACAACCCGAAGGAGCCGATCCGCGTCGGCGACTCGACGATCGTCATCGAAGGCGAGCTCGTCCCGGTAGTCGACGTGGAGCTCGGGCCGCGCACGTCGATCTATTTCGAGCACCACATCCTGCTCTGGAAGCAGCCGCAGGTGCGGCTGGGGTTCATGGGCTTGAAGAACGCCGCGAAGCGCATGTTCGCCGGCTTGCAGATCTTCATCTCGACGGCGCAGGGGCCCGGGAACGTCGCGATGTCGCGCGAGGCGCCGGGGCAGATCGTCGCGCTGCGGCTCGCGCCCGGACAGATCGTCGACGTCCGCGAGCACCAGTTCCTGCTCGCGACCGACACGGTCGCGTACGACTTCTACTGGCAGCAGGGCTTGGCCAACGTCTTCTTCTCCCGCAGCGGCCTGTTCATCGACCGCTTCTCCGCGGCCGGCCGCGACGAAGGGCTGGTGCTGCTGCACGGCTACGGGAACGTCTTCGAGAAGGCGCTCGCGCCGGGCGAGCAGCTCGACGTCGAGCCCGGCGCGTGGCTCTGGAAAGACGCGTCGGTGCGTATGGACACCGTGACGGTGCTGCAATCCGGTGGCGGCGGCGGATTGCTCGGCGCGCTCGGCGCGTTCGTCGGCGGCGCGTCGCTCATGATGAACCGCTTCACCGGCCCCGGCCGCCTAGGTCTACAGTCGATGACGTACCACGAGCCCGCCTACGAAGGCGCGAGCCAGCAAGGCGGCACCAGCAACATCGGCGGCGTGCTGGGAAGCCTCTTCAACCCGAAACAGTGACTCTCTGCGCTACGCGCCGGTCGTGAAGTCCAGCGTGATGTCGGTCTCGCCATTCGCCGCCCGAGCGCGTGCGATTGTCTTCAGTTGACGCAACCGCGTGCTGATTCCGGGTTTGAACAGCGTCAGATCTTCGCCGCTCACGCGGTGGAGGATCTCAGCGGGCACCCCGGTGATGTGAACGGCTACGCCCTCGGCAAGTGACCGGCTGTAGGTGATCGTCGTTTCTTCCAATGTCGATTCAGATCTCATGATGTCATACCGTGTGAACGGTCGGAATGAAGTGGGTGCGATCCCAGGACACCTTCACGCGAATACGGCGGCGGCCTCGGAGTCGGCCTCGAAGTTGATGCCGATCTGACGGCCCATGCTCTGATCGCAATCCTTCGATCCTGCCGAACCCCGCCGGACCGCGCCAAAGATGTCCGCTTCGTCGATCGCGTCGTCGATTGCCGCATCTTCGGCATGCTCGGTTAAACGAATCAGCCGCTCCCGTTCGGCGACGCGGATCAACGCGACTTCGCGCTTGCGCACCTTGGGCGTGGAAAGGTCGAAGGCTTCCTCGATCGAGCGGATACGGAGCACGTCGTCGCGCGTGAGCACGAGACGAGCATGAACGACGCGGATTGCCGCGCCGTGTCCGCAATGTTAGCGTGAAAAGATCGGACTACGAGACGTAGCTGACGTTGACGCTGTAGCCGCCGGCTTCGGCTTGGCGCAGCACGCCGAGGACGGACTCGATCTCGGTGTCGATCGCGATCATGTCGCCGGCGCTGATCCCGACCGGGCCGGCGTTCTTCCACAACAACCGCCTGGCGGTCTGGAACGCGGCGCGCAGGCGCTGCGGGGTCGCCTCGAGCACCGGCCAGTCCTCGTAGGACATCGCCGGCACGATCCTCCACCCGTCGCCCGCGCACTCTTCCTCATCGGCATACGCGTGCGGGACGTTCGCGAGGACGTCGAGCTGCGCGCGGTCGGCGGAACTCGCGGAGAGCGGCGCCTCACCCAGACGCAGCACGTAGCGGTAGAACGCGGGGTTCGCCACGGTGCACATGCCGGCCGGCGAACCGACGCTGACGCTGACCATTGCGGACAACCTTCTCGCGGCCGGATGCCGTCCCTCTCGCTCGCTCGCTCGGCAATTCCGTCTCTTTACCGACGCTCGGCGACGGTCAGCGTCAAACCGGAGAACGCGAGCGCCGGGGTCAGGAGCGCGCTGCGGACGCCGTGGCGCGCGAAGATCCCGGCGATCAGCCGGCCGATCCGCTCCGGTCCCTCGCGCACCAGCGCCAGGACCGACGGGCCCGCGCCGGAGAGCGTCACGGCGACCAGCGCCGCGTCGTCGAGCGCCAGCATCTCGCTCAGTCCCGGGACCGCGACCGCCCGGTACGGCTGGTGGAGCCGGTCGCGCGTCGCCGCGCGGAGCAGGTCGAGCCGGCCGCTCGCGAGCGCGGCGCCGAGGAGCGCGGCGCGCTGGACGTTGTGGATCGCGTCGGCCCGTCCGTAGGTCTCCGGCATCAGCGCCCGCGCCTGCGCGGTCGGCAGCTCGATCTCCGGGACGACGACGACCGCGGCCGCTTGGGGCGGCGCGAAGCGCGCCGAAGTGAGGCCGTCGTCGCCGAGCGCCGCGACGACCGCGCCGCCGTACCAGGCGGCGAGCGCGTTGTCGGGGTGGCCTTCGAGCTCGGCGACCGTGTGCGCGAGCAGGTCGTCCTCGGGGGCCCGGTCGACGAGCCGAGCCCCGATCGCGACGCCGAGCGCGTGCGCGGCGGCGCTGCTCCCGAGGCCCGCGCCGAGCGGGATCGCGTTGTCGAGCGCGACGCGCAGGGGCGGCGCCGCCGGCGCGATGCGGACGATTCCGCGCTCGACGCAGCCGCGCAGGCCGTCGTGCGTCGGGGCGTGCGAGCCGGAGTACGTCCATTGCGAGGACGAGCCGGGGCTGAGCTCGCTCACCCGCGCCGTCATGCGCAGCTCGAGCGCGAGCGCGACCGCGTCGAACCCCGCGCCGAGGTTCGCGCTCGACGCCGGCGCGGAGACGGTGAAGCCGTTCACGCGCGCGTCAGCAGCAGCAGGTTCAGGTAGTCGGCGAGGTCGGTGCCGCGCACGATCGCGTTCGCGTGCGGCGCGCTCGAAGCGTGATAGCGTTCGGTGTACGCCGTGTCCTTGAGCACGTGGCCGGTGAGGACGCACACGACGTCGGCGTCACGCGCCACGGTCCCGTTCGAGACGAGCTTCCGGAGACCGGCGAGCGAAGCCGCGGAGGCGGGCTCGCAGCCGACGCCGTCGCGCCCGATGATCGCGCGCGCTTCGGCGATCTCATCGTCGCGCACGTCGAGGACCGTGCCGGCCGAGAACCGCACTTCGGCGCGCGCTTTCTTCCACGAGGCGGGATCGCCGATCCGAATCGCCGTCGCGTCGGTCTCGGCGCGCACCGGGACGAGATCGCGGTCCTCGCGCCAGGCGCGCGCGAACGGGGCCGCGCCCGCCGCCTGCACCACGCCCAGCCGCGGGAGCCGCGTCGTCAGCCCGATCCCGCGCGCTTCGCGAAACCCCTTGCCGAGCGCGCTGGCGTTGCCGAGGTTTCCGCCCGGGAGCACGACCCAGTCGGGAGGGTGCCAGTTCCGCTGCTCGAGCAGCACGAACGCGGCGGTCTTCTGTCCCTCGATCCGGTATGGGTTCACGCTGTTGACGACCGCGACGGTTGCGGGATCGAGCGGGCGCACCGCGCGCAGCGCGTCGTCGAAATCGCCCTCGACCGCGACCACGTGCGCGCCGTAGTCGAGCGTCTGCGCGACCTTCGCCGGACTGATCGCAGCGACGGGCGCGATCACGACGGCGGTCATCCCGGCGCGCGCGGCGTACGCCGCCGCCGATGCGGCGGTGTTCCCGGTGCTCGCGCAGATCGCGACGCGCGCGCCGCGCTCGCGCGCGTGCGAGATCGCGACCGTCATCCCGGCGTCCTTGAACGAGGCGGTCGGATTCATCCCGAGGTGCAGGTACGCGAGCCGGTCGACGCCGGCGTACGAGGCGCCGCGGTTCGCTTCGATCAGGGGGACGTCGCCTTCGCGCAGCGTCGTGATCATCTCGCCGGCGACCGGCGGGAGCAATTCGCGATACCGCCACACGCCGCTGCGGTCGCGCGGATCGACCGACATCCGGCGCAGCCGCGCGCGGTCCTCGACGGCGTACGCGCTGATCGCGTCGGTGTGGAGCTCGAACGCGAGCAGATCCGCGCAGGCGCCGCACGCGAGCACGTCGGGGTCCGACGGAGTCTCGCCGCAGCCGCTGCAGCGAAGCGCGATCGTCGAGGACATCAGGCCTCCGGGACGCGCGTCACCGCGCCTTCGGATGCCGACGAGACGAGCGCCGCGTATTTGGCGAAGACGCCGCCGGCGTAGCGCGGCTTCGGCGCCCGCCAGGCGCGCAGGCGTTCGGCTATCTCGGCGTCGGCGAGATCGAGCTGGAGCCGGCTTTGCTCGACGTCGATCGTGATCGTGTCGCCGTCACGCACCGCCGCGAGCGGGCCGCCGACGAAGGCTTCCGGCGCGACGTGGCCGACCATAAGCCCGCGCGTCGCGCCGCTGAACCGGCCGTCCGTGACGAGCGAGACGGAATCCCCGAGACCCTGACCGACGATCGCGGATGTGACGCCGAGCATCTCGCGCATCCCCGGGCCGCCCTTCGGACCTTCGTAGCGGATCACGACGACGTCGCCGGCGACGATCTGGCGCGCGTCGAGCGCGTGCATCGCGTCTTCTTCGCGGTCGAAGACGCGCGCGCGACCGGTGAGCCGCGACGGCTCGTGGCCCGCGACCTTCACCACCGCGCCGTCGGGCGCGAGGTTGCCGCGCAGGATGCGCAGCCCGCCCTTCGTCTTGAACGGCCGCTCGGCCGTCGCGACGACCTGCTGTCCCGGCGTCTCTTGCACGCTCGCGACCTCGTCGCGCAGCGCGCGGCCGCTCGGGGTCAGCGTCGCTCCGTCGACGAGCCCGCCGTCCACCATGCGCTTGGCGATCAGTTGGATTCCGCCGGCGCGGTCGACGTCGAGCGCGACGTACTTGCCGCCCGGGCGCAAGTCGGCGACGATCGGCGTGCGCTCCGAGATGCGCTCGAAGTCTTCGAGCGTGAGGTGCACGCCGGCTTCGCGCGCCATCGCGATCAGGTGAAGCACGCTGTTCGTCGAGCCGCCGGTTCCGGTCGCCGCGGCGATCGCGTTCTCGAACGCCGCGCGCGTCGCGAGCTTGCGCGGCGTGAGACCGGTGCGGAGCATCTCCATCACGGTCACGCCGGCGCGATAGGCTTGTTTTTCCTTGCGCGGATCGGTTGCGCCCGGGCTCGCGCTGCCGACCATCGAGAGACCGAGGAACTCGAACACCGTCGCCATCGTGTTCGCGGTGAACTGGCCGCCGCACGCGCCGGCGCCCGGGCACGCAGCGTACTCGATCGCGCGCAGTTCCGCATCGTCGATCTTCCCGGCCGCATGCTGCCCGATCGCCTCGAAGACGTCGCCGATGGTGAGATCGCGGTCTTTGTAGCGGCCCGGCGCGATCGAGCCGCCGTACAGCACGACACCGGGGATGTCGAGGCGCAGCAGCGCCATCCCGGCAGCGGGGATCGTCTTGTCGCAGGCGACGAGCGCGACGATCGCGTCGAAGCCGTAGCCGCGCGCGACCAGCTCGAACGAGTCGGCGATCACCTCCCGCGAGACGAGCGAGGCCTTCATGCCCTCGGTGCCCATCGTGATCCCGTCGGAGATCGCGATCGTGTTGAACTCCATCGGCGTCCCGCCGCCCGCGCGCACGCCGGCCTTGACGTGATCGGCAAGCGCGCGCAGCCCGAAGTTGCACGGCATCGCGTCGGTCCACGTGTTCGCGATCAGCACCAGCGGCTTCGCGAGGTCCTCGTCGTTGAATCCGACGGCGTGATAGAACGACCGGGCCGCGGCACGATCACGGCCGTCGACGACGACCGAGCTTCGGGCGCGCATCGGATCGGAACGCTGCATGGGGGGCGCTTCGCGCCCGCGAACCCGGGGTCATCGTGATCGAACCCGCCGAACGAGAGGCTCAGGACGGTGCCGGAGCGGGCAGCAGCCCGGTCGTCGAGCACGCGAACCGCGGGTTCGCCGCACCCGACGTTCCGCCGTCGGACGTCTTCGACCGCTGCGTGCGCTGCGGGCTGTGCTTGCCGACGTGTCCGACGTACGTCGAGACGCTCGTCGAGACGTCGGGACCCCGCGGCCGGATCGCGCTGATCAAGGCGGTCGCCGAAGAACGGCTCGACCTGCTCAGCCCCGGGTTCGTGCACCAGATGTCCGAGTGTTTGGACTGCCGCGCGTGCGAGGCGGTCTGTCCGTCGGGCGTCGAGTACGGGAAGATCCTCGAGCCCGCGCGCACGCAGATCGTCCGCGCGCAAGATCCCGCGCGATCGTGGTGGGCGCGGCTCGGGCGCGCGGTGCTGATCGGCCGGCTGTTCCAGACGATGTGGCTGATGCGGCTGGCGGCGTGGTTCTTGCGCTTCTACCAGCGCAGCGGCTTGCAAGCTCTCGTGCGCCGGACCGGGATCCTGCGCGCGATGGGATTGCAGGACCTCGAGGCGATCGCGCCGCGCATCTCCGAGCGGTTCTTCACGCCGCGCGGTCAGCGCTTCGCGCCGCCGGGGTACGCGCGCGCGACGGCGTTCCTGCACGCGGGCTGCATCATGCACGTCGCGTTCGCGGAATGGAACCGCGCGACGGTGCGCGTGCTGAACGCTGCCGGGGTCGAGGTCGTCGTCCCGCGCGGACAGGGCTGCTGCGGCGCGATCACGATCCACGCCGGGCAGATGCCGCTCGGGCGCGAGCTCGCGCAGCGGAACATCGAAGCCTTCGAGCGCAGCGGCGCCGACGTCTACGTGATCAACGCGGCCGGCTGCGGCTCGGCGCTCAAGGAGTACGGTCATCTCTTCCACGACGATCCCGAGTGGTCGGAGCGCGCGATCGCGTTCTCCGCGAAGGTGCGCGACCTGCTGGAGTACCTCGACGAGATCGGGTTGCCGAAGGACGCGCTCGGGCCGCTGCGCGGCGTCGTGACCTACCAAGACGCCTGTCATCTCGCGCACGCGCAGCGCATCACCGCCCCGCCGCGCCGCCTGCTCGCGAGCATCCCCGGACTGGAGATTCGGGAGATGGCGGAGTCGTCGCTGTGCTGCGGTTCGGCCGGGATCTACAACGTGCAGCAGCCCGAGATGGCGCAGCGGCTTCAGCAGCGGAAGGTCGACCGTATCCTGGAGGTCGCGCCGGAGATCGTCGCGACTGCGAACCCGGGTTGCGCGCTGCAGATGCGCAACGGTCTGGACCGCGCGGGCGCGCCGCACGTCGCGGTGAAGCACGTCATCGAGCTGCTCGACGAAAGTCTCGCCGCTGCGGCGCATCCTTCGACAAGCTCAGGATGACATTGCGATCATGTCACCCTGAGCCTGTCGAAGGGTGAGCCGTCAGAGATCGCCGACGCGTTGGCCGTCCTTCACGGCTTCTTCGAGGGTCGGGTAGACGGCGAAGACTTTCAACAGGCCGGTGATGCGGAGCAGGCGCAGGATCTGCCCTTCCTTCGCAACGAGGCGCACTTCGCCGGCGAACTCCTTTGCGCGGCGCTGCGCGCCGATCAGGGCGCCGAGGCCGGTCGAGTCGAGAAAGTCGACCAGCGTGAGGTCGACGATGAGGCGGTGGCTGCCGCGCTCGGACGCCGCGACCAGCGCGGCGCGCACCGACGGCGAGGTCGCGATATCGAGCGAGCCGGAGAGCTCGTAGACTTGCACGTCGTCGGCGACGTGGACGTGGATCGAGAGATCCTCGTGAGGACCTTGCTGGCTCGTGGTTCCGTTGACGTTCATCCCTCGTACTCCCGCCATGCGCCGATATGCCCGCGTTCATCGAAGCGAACGGTCGCGCACCCGGCGCGTTCGCGCCACGGTTCGCCCTCGCCTCCGGCGACTTGGAAGCGGTAGACGACACACGCGCTCGTGCCGTCCCCGATAACGTCATCGACCACGATGCGAAACGGCACGCCGGTCGCGGCGAAGCGCGCGAACTCCGCCGCGATCGCCTCGCGCCCGCGGATCGGCGCTTTCCGCGGCTCCCGATACGTCGCGTCCTCCGCGAAGTTCTCCGCCGCGCCCGCGACCTGGCCGGCCGTGAAAAGCTCCAGCACCGCCGCGAGCGCCGGCGGAACGTCCTTCGACAAGCTCAGGATGACATCTTAGGGAACGGGCTGCTGGCCGGCGGAGATCGCCTTCACCATCGCCGCGACGCGGTCGGCCTGCGCGGTGTCGCCGCTCTTGCGGTATCCGCGCAGCGCGACGTCGAGGTCGGCCAGCGCGGCCTGCTTGTCGCCGGTCCCGTACAGCGCGATCGCGCGCTCGCGATAGCCGTCCGGGTCGGTCGAGTCGCGCTGGACGTACGTCCGCAGATCCTCCAGCGCGAGCCGGTAGCTGCTGATGCGGTTGTACGCGAACCCGCGGAAGTAGTACGCGGTCGTCGACGAGCTCGGGTTCTGCGCGATGTAGGCGTTCAGGTCGGCGATCCCGTCGGTGTAGCGCGCCTCGGTGATCGCGAGCCGCCCGCGCGCCCACAGCCCGCGCCGGCTCTTCGGATCGAGCGAGAGCGACTTCTCGCAGTCGGCCCGCGCCAGATCGCGCTTGCCGACGAGCCGCTCCGCGTCGCAGCGCGCGCCGAACAGGTACGCGTTCGAGCGCCCGAGCTGGACCGCTTTGTCGTAGTCGGCCAGCGCGAGCGCGTACGCCTCGCGGTTGAAGTGCACGTCGCCGCGGTCTTCGTACGCGAGCGAATCGCTGCCGTCGAGACGGATCCCGGCGTCGCAGTCGGAGAGCGCGCCGGCGGTGTCGTCGAGCTGCAGCCGCGTCTCGCAGCGCGTCACGTACGCGTACTGATATTCGGGGTTGATCTTGATCGCGCTGTTGTAGTCTTTGAGCGCCTCGGCGTTCTGCCCCAGGTTCGCCTTCGCGTCGCCGCGCAGGACGATCGCGCGCGCGTCGCGCGGGTGCGCCGCGACGAACGCGTCGAGCGCCGCGATCGCCTCGGCGTACTTCCGCTCGTGGAACAGCTCCTGAGCGCGCGCGTAGCCGTTCGTTGCATCGTTCGCCGCCGCGCCGGCCGGTGCGTCCGCCGCGCGTGCGAACCCGGGCGCGGCGAGGGCGAGCGAGGCCGCGCACAGAGCGGCCGCCGCGATGCGGCGCAACAGGGAGGGTGCGATCGGCATGGAGCTCCTCCGTCGGCACGGTGCTGGGGCGGCTGGATTCGAACCAACGCATGGCGGAGTCAAAGTCCGCTGCCTTACCGCTTGGCTACGCCCCATCATGCGCGGCGGAGGGCCTTCGCCCCACCGGGATCGTTCCCTCGGAGGGCGCGGGCCTCAGCGCTCGAGCCGGAAGAGGCGGTCGGCGACCGGCGTGACGTACGGGATCGCGAAGAGCCGCCCGCGCAGCGCGCGCTCGCGGTAGCGCATCGAGAGCACGAACCAGAACACCGCGCCGAGGATGTCGGCGAACAAGCCGAGCGAGTAGATCACGACGACCGCCGTCGTCGAGCCCGCGAGCGGGGGGATCAGCACGGTCAGCAGCAGCGGGAGCGCGAGCAGCACCAGGTACCCTAGCGTCCCGGCGATGCCGTAGACGAAGGCCTGCCGGGTGTGCAGGCGCGACCAGGCCGTCGCGTCGGGCGGCTCGCGGAAGAGGTCCAAAACGGCGAGCGGCCACACCACGTAGGCGTTGGCCGCTCTTTGCCGGATCTCGAGGTCTTCGCCGCCGCTGGTCACGACGGCGGCGCTTCGACGTTAGTTGACGACGCGCTTCGCGCCGAGGTAGCGCGGGCCCCAGTACGAGTCGTGCAGGCTGGAGACCATCACGCCGTGGCTCGACGAGGCGTGGATGAACTTGCCGTCCCCGAGCGAGATCCCGACGTGCGAGACGCCCGCGGCGTAGGTGTGGAAGAACACGAGGTCGCCGCGCTTCGGCTGGCCCGTGAAGCTCTTCCCGGCGTAGTACTGCTCGTCCGCCATCCGCGGCAGATGGACGCCCATCATCGCGAAGACGTGCTGGGTGAACCCCGAGCAGTCGAACCCGTAGCCCGACGTACCGCCGAACGCGTACGGGACGCCCAGAAACCGCATGGCGTTCCGGGTCAGGTTCGACGCCATCGCGGCGCCGCGCGCGGCGATCCCGCCGGCGAATTTCTGGAGGTGGAGGACGCGGGCTAGGCGGGCCGGCGGGACGGTCGCGCTCGCCGGGGTGGCGGCGGCGGTGTCGTCGGCCTGGCTCGGGGCCGCGTTCCACATGCTGAGGTCGGCACCGTCGGTCGGGGCCGCTACCTCGGCGCTCGCCTGGGCCGTCGTCGTGACGGCGGGAGCGCTCGGTTCACTGGTCTGGGCGCTCGCCAAAGCCGGCAAACCGGCCGAGAGAAAGCAAACGGCAAACCCGGTGAGGATGGAACGACGCAAAACTGCTCCTTCTTCCACACGTACGGGGTTAGTTGACGGGTTCGGACGGAAGAATCGCCCGCGCGCCGACCGGCGCGTTCACCCCTGCCTGGATGTCCCCCGCTCCGGCTTGCTGAGCCGGACTCCGTGATCAATAGCAGGTATGTGAGAAGTCCGCCGAGGCCATACCTCGGCGACGTGACCCCCTCTTGTTTGAGGGCCACGGGATGGGGGATAGGCGCTTCCGACACCCATCTCCTCCCCGACGGCGCAGCGAATCGTAAAGATCGTCTGAGCGCTTGCCCGTACGACCTTGGTCGACCCGAAAGCCCCGATACTGATGCTTCGTCCGAGACGCCGTGCGGATTTAGCGGCGCGCGCTCGGCGGCTACGGCTCACCCTTCGACAGGCTCAGGGTGACATCGAGGCGAGGTGCGTTCGTCGACATGGGTCAGGGCGCGGTTGAAAGGTCTCGGATCACGTCGGCGACGGCGTTCGCGACGGTGTGCGTGCGCGCTTCGTCGGCGCTTTCGACCATCACGCGGACGAGCGGCTCGGTGCCGGACGGACGCACGTTGATGCGGCCGTCACCGGCGAGATCGCGCTCCGCGGACGCGATCGCTTCGCGCACGTGCGGATGCTCGGCGACCGATTTGTCGGCGACGCGCACGTTCACCAGCACTTGCGGATACTCGATCAGATCCGCGGCGAGCTCGTGCAGCGTGCGGTTCGTGCGCGCGGCGATCTCGAAGAGCGCGACTGCGGTCATCGGGCCGTCGCCCGTCGTGCCGCGCTGCAGGTCGATCACGTGTCCCGACTGCTCGCCGCCGAAGCGGTAGCCGCCGGCGCGCATCGCTTCGAGCACGTAGCGGTCGCCGACCGCGGCGCGCACGAGCCGGATCGCGCTGCGCTCGAGCGCTTTCTCGAAGCCCATGTTCGACATCACCGTGCCGACGACGGTCGCGCCGGGCAACTCGTCGCGCTCGGCGAGATCGCGCGCGATCACCAGCATCACGTGATCGCCGCTCAGCACCTCACCGGCTTCGTCGACGAACAGCGCGCGGTCGGCGTCGCCGTCGAACGCGACGCCGGCGACCGGGCCGGTCGAGCGCGCGATCTCCTCGCGCACCCGCGCGCGCAGCGGCGCGAGGTTCGTCGCGCCGCACTCGACGTTGATCCGGCTCCCGTCATCGTCGCAGTGCAGCGCGATCACGCGCGCGCCGAGGCGCTCGAAGATCTTCGGCCCGACCAGGTACGCCGCGCCGAACGCGCCGTCGACGACGATCGTCCAGCCGCGCAGGTCGGTGCCGGCGGTGACGAGCTTCGCGAAGTAGTTGTCGATCAGCCCGCGCGTCTGCGTGACGATCCCGATGTCCAGCCCGGTCGGCCGCGGCAGGGCCTCGTGCGAGTCGATCAGCTCCTCGATCTCTCGCTCGACCGCGTCGGACAGCTTGAAGCCGTCGGCGGCGAAGAACTTGATCCCGTTGTCCTCGATCGGGTTGTGCGAGGCCGAGATCACCACGCCCGCGGCCGCTTCGATGCTGGTCGTGATCGCGGCGACCGCGGGCGTCGGGACGATCCCCAGCTGCACGACGTTGCGGCCGGTCGACGCGATCCCCGCGATCATCGCGCCTTCGAGCATCGGTCCGGAGAGCCGCGTGTCGCGGCCGACGACGATCGGCTTCTCGATCGGCTGGTCGTGCGCGATCACCGCCGCGCCCGCGCGGCCCAGCGCGAACGCGAGCTCCGGGGTCAGCACCGGGCCGTTCGCGACGCCGCGGACGCCGTCGGTTCCGAAGTATCTGGCCATCGCTCCTATTTCGTCTTGCCGGTCGTGGCGGGGATGAACTTGACGCGCACGCGCACGAGGTTCGGTGAGACCTGCACGTCCTCGATCGGCGCGCCGTGCGCGTCGACCGGGACGGGGCGCACCATCTCGTCGAGCATCGCCGGCTTGCCGGGGATTTGGATCTGCGCGCGCACGCCCGCGACGCGCGACGTCTCGCTCGACGGGCCGCGGATCGTGGTCGCAGTCGGGTCGATCTGCGAGGACTCGATCACGATCCCGCGCCGGTCGCCGACGTAGTCGAACCCGACCGGGAGCGTGCGCTCCTCGATGCGGTCGAGCGTCACGTCGACGAACGGCGGCGCGATCGACTTGATCACGATGTCCGGCGCGTTCACCTTCACCTGCACGTGGTGCGTCCCGAGCTCGGTGAGATCGCCGATCTCGAGCACGGCCTGCACTTGGTCCGGCTTCGGCTCGGGACCGTTGCGCGGCGTCTCGACGACGACGGTCGCGACCTTGTCGTCGTAGCGCGCCTGGTATCCCGGTTTGAGGCCGCTCACCACGATCGGCACCACCAAGCTCTGGTCGAAGCGCGCGGTCGTACCGGGCGCGGCGGCGAGGTGGAAATAGCCCCACGCGGCGAGCGCGAGGAACACCGAGAGAACCTTAAGTCCGAAGTTGTTCTTGAGGAGGTTGAGCACGCGGAACCCGGGGCAGCAGATTGGCGAGGACGCCGCCTTCGGCCTGGGCGCGGCGGCGCGTCGGGCGGATGCACGCGGCGAGGACGCGGCGCAGCCGGTCTTCTTCGTCGATCGGGACCGAGAGCCGGCCCGCACGCGCGACCGAGACCAGACCGCTCTCCTCGCTGACGACGACGACGACCGCGTCGGTCTGCTCGCTCAAACCGACCGCGGCGCGGTGGCGCGTCCCGAAGTGGCGCTCGGTGCGCAGCGCGTTCTCGCTCAGCGGGAGAAAGCACGACGCGCCTTCGACGATCTGGTCGCGCACGATCACCGCGCCGTCGTGGAGCGGCGAGGTCTTGTTGAAGATCGCGAGCAGCAGGTCGGCGGAGAGCCGCGCGTCGAGCGCGGTGCCGCTCTCGACGTACTCGCGCAGGCCGGTCTGCTGCTCGATCACGATCAGCGCGCCGATCCGCTGGCGCGCGAGGACGAACGCGGCGTGCGCGACGATGCGGATCTGCTCGGCGGCGATCTCGTCCTCGGCGCGGCGGTCGCGCACGAACAGCCGCCCCCGTCCGAGCTGCTCGAGCCCGCGCCGCAGCTCCGGCTGGAAGACGATCGGGAGTCCGACGGCGGTCCCGAGGAGAAGGTACTGCATCAGCGTGGCCAGCACGAGCAGGTGCAGCAAGTTCGAGACGGCGAGGATCACCACGAGCACGAAGAGCCCGAACATGATCTGCACCGCGCGCGTCCCGCGGATGAGGAGCAGCAGATAGTAGGTCAGGACCGACGTCGCGAGGATGTCGATCGCGTCGATCGCGGTGAACCGGATCGCGAGGTGCGGGAACCAGCTCATCGCGGCGGCTTGGGTTCGTTCAAGTACGTCTCGATGATCCGCGAGGCGTTCAGCTCCGGATCGCCCAGGCCGGCCGCCGCGATCGCCGCCGCTTCTTCGAATGCGAGCTCTTCCGGGGTGCGCTCGGGGACGAAGACCGACTCGATCGCGACCAGGTCGTCGATCAGCTCGGCCGCGGTGACCGCGTCGTCGAACCGCACCGTCACGTTGGCGCCGTCCTCGCCGACGTCCAGAACGCCGACCGGGCCGCCGGGGCCGCGCAGCGCGTCCAGAACGTTCGCTCGGGCGAGCGGATCGGCGAGGTTCACGGTGCGCGTAACGATCACGGTCGCTCCGATGTTCGCGTGAGCGAGCGCGGACTCCGCCGGGCGCGCGTGATCGCGGTCGGCCGCAACGCCGCCTGGATCGTCGTCGACGACGAGACCGAGCCGCGCTTGGCGTCGCTCCGCCGCAAGGGGGCGCGCTACACGGTGATGCCCGCGCCCGGCGATCTGGTCGAGGCGCGCGCGATGGAGGAAGACCGCGTCGTGGTCGACGCGGTGCTGCCGCGGAGCTTCGCGCTCGAGCGCCGGACGGGCGGCGGCCGCACCAAGACGATGGCGGCGAACGTCGACACCGTTGCAATCGTCGCCGCGCTGGTGAACCCGCCGCTGCACCTGGCGATGGTCGACCGGCTGATCGCCTTCGCGGTGCAGCACGAGGTCGAGCCGTTGCTGCTCTTGACCAAGGCGGATCTCGCCGGCGAGGAGGCGGCGGAGCGGGTCGCCGGGATCTACCGGGCGGTCGGTGTCCCGGTGCTGATCCTCCAGCCGAAGGCCGGGCGCGGGATCGACGGGCTGCGCGAGCTGCTTGGGCCCCGGCACTCGCTGCTGGTCGGCAACTCCGGGGTCGGCAAGTCCAGCATCTTCCGCGCGCTCGGCGGGATCGGCGTCGTCGGCGACCTCTCGCGGTTCGGGCGCGGCCGGCAGACGACGACCTCCGCCCGGCTGGTTCGGCTCGGCGACGGGTTCCTCATCGACAGCCCGGGGATCGGCGAGTTCGAGCTCGACCCGATGCCGGCGACCGAGCTGGCCTGGCTGTTCGCCGAGATGCGCGAGCCGGCGACGCGCTGCCGCTTCGCCGATTGCCGGCATCTCAGCGAGCCGGACTGCGCGGTCCGGCGCGCGGCCGAGGAGGGCCGGATCGCGGCGAGCCGCTACGCCTCGTACCGCGAGATCGCGGCCGGGGAGACGGGCGCGTAGACCGCGGCGCTAGACGCTGAAGCCGGATTTGTGGTAGTCTGCTCTTCGTGCCCAACATCAAAGCCGCCGAGAAATGGGTGCGCCAGACCGACAAGCGCAGCCAGCGGAACCTCGAGACCAAGACGCGCCTGAAGACCCTCTTCAAGAAGGCGAAGTCCTCGAACGACCCGGCCGTCGCGTCGTCGGTCGAGTCGCAGTTCGACAAGGCGGCGGGCCGCGGGATCATCCACCCGAACAAGGCGGCTCGCAAGAAGTCGCGCCTCGCGAAGGCGCTCTCGAAGCAGGCGAAGGCCTAGCTCCGCAGCCGGGTTCCAAGTACGAAAGAGGCCGTCCGCAGGCAGGTGGACGGCCTCTTTCGTTTCCCCGGACTTGGATGAGGGTCCGGGTCAGCAGATCCCGATCGAGCCGGTGCGCGTCCCGCGGTTGGTGCCGCTGGTCTTGCGCTTGCTCGAGCTCGGGCAGATGCTCGGTGCCGGAGTCGGCGTCGGGGACGGCGTGGCAGTGGGCTGCGGTGTCGGCGTCGCGGTCGGGGCCGGGGTCGGGGTCGGCGTGGGAGTCGGGCTCGGCGTCGCGGTCGGGGCCGGCGTAGGGGTCGGAGTCGGCGACGGG
>DATHLN010000054.1:0-2354 GCA_035488115.1 Candidatus Limnocylindrales bacterium
GTTCCGCGCGGCGCCGGCACCGGGCTCTCGGGCGGGTCGCTGCCGAGTGAAGGTTCGGTCGTAATCGGGCTCTCGCGGATGAAGAAGATCCTGGACGTCGATCTGCCGAACCGCGTCGCGCGCGTGCAGCCCGGCGTGATCAACCTCGACATCACGCGCGCGCTCGCCGCCGACGGCTACTACTACGCGCCCGATCCGAGCTCGCAGGCCGTGTGCACGATCGGCGGCAACGTGGCGGAGAACTCCGGCGGCGCGCACTGCCTAAAATACGGCTTCACAGTCAACCACGTGCTCGGGCTCACGCTGGTTCTGCCCGACGGTGAGATCGTGCAGCTCGGCTCGCGTGCCGGCGAGCCGGATACGGTCGGATACGATGTGGTCGGCGTCGTCGTCGGCAGCGAAGGGATGACGGTCATCGTCACCGAGGTGTTGGTGCGCGTGCTGCGCACCGCCGAGCGAACGCAGACGCTTTTTGCGACCTTTCCGTCGACCGACGAGGCCGGCGATGCCGTCTCGCGCATCATCGCCGCGGGGATCGTCCCGGCGGCGATCGAGATGTGCGACCAGCTTGCGATCGAGGCGATCGTGAAAGCGACCGGCGTCGACTGGCCGCTCGACGTGGGCGCGTTGCTGCTGATGGACGTCGACGGCGTCGACGCAGAAGTCGAGGAGACCGCGAACCGCGCGTACGATCACCTGCGCGCGGCGGGCGCGCTCGAGATCCGCGCGCCGCGCGACGAAGCGGAACGGCTGCTGGCCTGGAAAGGCCGCAGGTCGGCGTTCGCCGCGATGGGCCGTATCTCGCCGAACTACCACGTGCAAGACGGGGTGATCCCGCGCAAGGAGATCGCGCCGGTCCTGCGCGAGATCGCCGCGCTCGGCGCAAGCGCGGGCTTGCGCATCGCGAACGTCTTCCACGCCGGCGACGGCAACCTGCACCCCCTCGTGCTGTACGACGGCCGGGTTCCGGGACAGGAGCATGCCGCCGAACAGGTCGCCGGCGAGATTCTGCGCGTCTGTCTGCGCTACGGTGGTTCGGTGACCGGCGAGCACGGCGTCGGCCACGACAAGGCGTGCTACCTCGGCGAGCAGTTCAGCGCCGACGATCTCGAGACGATGCAGATGATCCGCACCGCGTTCGATCCGCAGCAGCGCTTCAACCCGGACAAGGTGTTCCCCACGCCGCGGCTGTGCGGCGACAAACCGGGAGCGTACGTCGCGCACGCGACCGAAGTCAGCGGCGAAGCCGGGCGCGGGTGACCCTTCGACGGGCTCAGGGCGGGTTATGACGATCAGCATCGCGGGCGTCGTGCCGCGCGACGTCGTCACGCCGCGCACGATCGCCGAGCTCGCGGAGATCGTGCGCGGGCTGCACGCCGAGCGCAAGCCGTTCGCGTTCGTCGGCGGCGCGACGCACTTGGAACTCGGCAATCCGCCGCGCGCGCTCGACACCGTGGTGCGCACGACGGCGCTCGATGCCGTCGTCGACTACGCGCCCGAAGACCAGACGATCACCGTCGAAGCCGGAATGACGCTCGGCGAGCTCGACCGCGTCCTCGCCGAGCACGGCCAGATGCTTCCGCTCGACGTCGCCGACCGCGAGCGCGCGACCGTCGGCGGCACCGTCGCGACGAATGCCTACGGCCGGCGCCGGCAGCGCTACGGCACCGCGAAAGATTTGATCGTCGGGGTCGGGATCGTGCGTCCGGACGGGGTGCGCGCACGCGGCGGCGGCAAGGTGGTGAAGAACGTCGCGGGCTTCGATCTGCCGAAGCTGATGGTCGGCTCGCTCGGCACGTTGGGCGCCATCGCCACGGTGACGTTCCGTCTCTACCCGATTCCGAAGTCCCTTCGCGCGGCCGTGCTGCGTTTCGAGCACGAGGCGCCGATCGAGCATGCGCTGCACGCACTTCTTGCGTGCCGCCTCGAGCCGGAGTCGGTCGCATTGTACAACGACCGCGCGCTGGTGGTGACGTTCGTCGGAACCGAGCCCGGCGTTGCCGAGCAGATCCGCACGCTGCTCGACGAGATCGCCCCCGGGATCGAAGCCGTCGCGACGGAACTGACCGACCTCGAGCGCGAAGCATACGAGCAGCGCGAGCGGGCCGTGCGCCGCGACGGGCCATGGCGGTTGCGCGTCATCGCCCCGCCGTCCGAGCCGGTCGCGACGGTCGCAAACGCCGTCCCCGCCTCACCGCTCGCGGTCCCGGTCGCCTACCCGATGCTCGGCGTCTCGCTGCACGCGCTCAGCGACGCCACCGTCGCCGGCGGCACCGACCCAACGCCCGACTGGCACGTCCGCGACCTGCGCGAAACCGTCGCCGCCGGCACGCACCGCCGCGGCCACGTCGTCT
>DATHLN010000055.1:0-3101 GCA_035488115.1 Candidatus Limnocylindrales bacterium
GGGCGCAACGTCCTCGATCCCGCGAATCCATGCGGCGACCAGCAGCTTCACCGTCTCGCGCGGGCGCGTGACGACGACGCCGTAGAGCGCGGCGACGGCGAAGCCGACGATCGCGTCGACGCCGAACGCGCGCAGCAGCACCAGCGGAAGCACCGGGGTGATCAGCGCGAACGGGCCGACGCGCTTGCGCGGCGCCTGGTCTTCCGCGCCCTCGCGCACGACGACCTTGGTCGCGTAGCCGCGCGAAGCGCGCGCGCGAACGAGCGCGTATGCGATCAGCACCACGGCCTGGACGCCGAAGATCACGAAGGCGTACGTCTGGAACGCGGTGCGGTCGACGCCGAAGATCGTCCCGTAGAACTTCCACTGCGCGATGTTGAGGATGTAGCCGAGGCCGAACGCCAGCAGGAACAGCGTCGCCGACGTCGCGCGCGGGACGCCGACCGTCATCATCACCGGCAGCACGATCGTCCCGATCATGATGATCGCGCCGAGCCCGGTGACCGTCGTGAACAGGATCGCGACGACGGCGCACATCAGCAGTGAGAGCACCAGCGGCCGGTCGCCGCCGAACTCCGCGGCGTACGTGACGAGCGTCTCCGCGATCCCCGTCGAAAGCACGACCCGGCTGAGCAGCGCGCCGAAGAACAGCGTCGCGTACACCGGCGCGAGCTGGACCGCGCCGCGCGTGATGACCGAGGGGAGATCGTGGGCGACCTTCGGGTCGTCGCTCGCCAGCGGCACGTGCACGAGCGGAACCCCGGCGATCGCCGCAGTCGCGAGCGCCATCAGCGGCACGGCGAGCAGCGCGGGGATCTTGCGCGCGATCATGAGCCCCGCGAGCAGCAGGAAGACGGCGACGACCGCGACGCCGGCTAGCGGGCCGATGACATCACCTCGTCCCACGCCGGAACGCTCCCCTTGCGCAGATAGTCCTCGCGGGTGACGCGGTCGATCCGGTCGGCGCACCGCTGGGCGTCGTCCTCACCGATGCGGTAGTGCGCGAGCATGCGCGCAAGCCCGGGCTCGGTGCTCTCCGCGCGCCATGCGGCCGCGTAGACCGGCTCGATGTCGGCGAGACCGTTGCGCAGCTCCCAGCACAGGTACTTCGCGACGTTCAGGCTGCGGTACACCTGGGTCACGTTCGGCGTGGTCGCGTGCGCGCGGGCGTCGTCGTAATAGTCGCGCGCCTCTTTGCCGATCTGCAGCCGCCGGCCGAGCTGGTCGTAGCGCAGCGCGCCGAGCTTCATCGCCGCGACCGCGCCGGCGTGCAGCGGCGGACGCGCGGTCATGAGGTGCCGCAGCGCGGTTTCGGCGCGCGTACGCAGCCCGGCGAGATCCATCGTCCGCGCACGGGCCTGCAGGGCCGGGTCGAACGGATCGTGCCAGAACAGGTAATCGGGCGGGTCCGAAGGCGTCGTGCGGATCAGCGGGCGCATCGCCTCGAGCGTGTCGAGGTCGGTCGCGTACGCCGGATCGTCGGTGCCGAAGAACGCGCGCGCGAACGTACGGTGCCACGTCGCGTCATCGACGGGATCGCGCTGCCAGGAGGTCGCCGCGGCGTACGCGAGCGCCGGCCACGTCGCCTCGAAGAGCGTCTCGCCGTCGTCGTGCCAGACGGTCATGAACATCCCGAGCATCCCCTTCGCCGGCTTCGCTTCGGCGGCGAAGCGCGCGACGTTCGCGTACGACGTCCCGAGATCGGGATAGAGCTCGTTGAAGTTCGCCGCGCTCGGCGAGATCATCTGGTCGAGCCCGGCATCGGCGATCGTGTCGATGTACGGCTTGTACGTCTTCTCCACGCCGTAGTGGAAGGTCACGACGACCGTCTGTTTCGGAAGCAGCGCGAGGATCGAGCGGTCCTGCTGGATCGCGTCGTCCCAGATCATCGGGCGCGCGTCGCTGCCGGTCAGGAATGACGCGACGCGCTTCACGTGATCGGCGAACGCCTGCGGCGTGCGGGGCGTACGGCCTCGGCCGAGGTCGATCGGCTCGTCGGCGCCGAGATGGACGAACGGGACGGGCTTCGTCGCTACCAGGACGCTTTTCACCAACGGCTCGAGGTACGCGTACGTGGACGGATCGCTCTCGGCGAGCAGATACCCGTGCGGGAGCTCCGCGAGCGGCGCGAGCTGCTCCCACTTCAGCGTTTCGTGCATATGCGCGAACGTCTGCTGCTCCGGGATCAGCGTCACGTGAAAATGCCGCGCGTACTGCGCGAGCTCGCGGAGCTGCGCCGCGCTCCAGCCGCTCGGCCAGGCGACGAACGGATAGCGCGGATCGCCGAAGGTCTGCTCCATGTACGGCGACCAGCCGTTGATCTTCAGCGACGCGAGCGTTCGGATGCGCGCCTTCGCGTACTCCATCGTCGGGAACGGGCCGCGCGAGACGTCGTCGGAGACGACGCGCCAGCGCATCGCCGGTCCGTCGACGATCTCGACGCACGGTAAAACCCAGCGGCTACCGCGTCGGACCGGGAGCTGCGCCAAGGTCGTCAGCGCGTCGAATTCCGCCTCCGTGGCCGCTTCCTGCACCGGTATGCCGGCCACCGTCAGGGGGTCGATCACGATCGTCCTGCCGGTCCGCAACCGGTAGAGCCCCACGCCGTACGGTTGACGAGTGCTCGGTAGTGGAGCCGTCAGGAGCGCCTTGGCGAGCGGGTCGGTGAGGCTCAGGAGACGGTCGCCGGTCAGTGCGACATCGGGCGGTGATCCGATCACCGGAGCGGGGATGCCGAGCGCGCTCCAGCGCTCGCGAAGCAACTCGAATCCGCCGCGGTCGATCGTCGCCGGGAAACGCAGCGCCTGGTCGAGCGCGCGCGGCGCGGAACATGATGCCGCGCGAACGCTGAAGGGGCGCGGCACGAGCGCGGGTTCCGGCAGTCCGTTCGGCGCCCCGAGCGCGGGGCTCGCCGTCGCGGCGGCTCCGGCGAGCAGGACGAACGCGGCGACGAGGAACGTGCGCACGTCGCGCGCTACACCGGCGCGTGCGCCGTCTCCTCGCCGTGTTCCGCTACGCCGCGCTCGCGCTCGCCGCGGGCGGCGTTTTCTCAACGGCGCTCGCGGCCGCTCCGGCACCGGTACTTCCGCCGGCGGAGCGTT
>DATHLN010000056.1:0-1828 GCA_035488115.1 Candidatus Limnocylindrales bacterium
GCGAGATGGTGCGTTCCGAACGCGCCGGCGTCGAGCAGGTCGCGCAGCGCGCGGGCGGTGTGCGGCGCGTACGATGGCGAGAAGACCATGTCCGCGACCATGCGCGTCGGTTCGCCGCGCTCGGCTTGCTGCAGCACCTTCTCGACCAGCGTGTAGCCTTTGTTTGAGGTGCCGGCCGTCCCGAAGACGCCGCTGATCCGCACGATCAGATGACGCGGACCGTGCCGGCGCGTGAGCAGCTCGCCGGCAAGCTTGGAGGCGCCGTAGGCGGTCTGCGGGTTGGGCGCGTCGTCCTCGCGGTACGCGCGGCCGAGCGCGCCGTCGAAGACGTAGTCGGTGCTGATCGTGACGAACGTGACGTCTGCCGCCGCGCACGCTTCCGCGGCCCGGTCGACGGCGAGCGCGTTGATCGCGAACGCCCGTTCCGGCTCGCGCTCGCAGGTGTCGACGTGGTGGAACGCCGAGCAGTTGATCAGTACGTCGGGACGTTCTCGCGCCAAAAATTCGGCGACCCGTTCGCGATCTTCGATCGGCAGCTGGGCGTGCGGCGGCGCGAGCACCTCGCGCCGCGCGAACTCGGCCGCGAGCGCCGAGCCGAGCTGCCCCGAGGCGCCGACGATCGCGATGCGGTGGGGCGTCACGCCGGCTGCAGCGACGACTTCAGGCGTTCCTCTGCGACAAGCTTGGTCGCGCGATACAGCGACTCGAACTGTCCGGCGTCCGTCCACCAGCCTTGCAGCACGTCGAAATAGCAGTCGCCGGCCTTGATGTACGCGTTGTTGACGTCGGTGATCTCGAGCTCGCCGCGCGCCGACGGTTTCAGGTCGCGCGCGTAGTCGAAGACGCGGTTGTCGTACATGTAGATTCCGGTCACCGCGTAGTTGCTTTTCGGGACCGCCGGCTTCTCCTCGATCCCGACGATCCGCTCGCCGTCGAACTCGGGGACGCCGAACCGCTCGGGATCCTCGACTTCCTTCAAGAGCAGACGGCAGCCCGACGGTTGTTGCGTGAAGCGCTCGACGTGCGCCGCGATGCTGTTCTCGATGATGTTGTCGCCGAGGACGACGACGACCGAGTCACCCGCCGCGAAGTGCTCGCACAGCTTGAGCGCGTCCGCGATCCCGCCCTCGCCTTCCTGGTAGGTGTAGTGGATGTGCGGCAGCCCGAAGTCGCGCCCGTTCCCGAGCAGCTTGAGGAAGTCGCCGGCGTTGTTGCCGCCGGTGACGATCATGATCTCGCGCACCCCGGCGTCGCACAGCGTCTGCAGCGGATAGTAAATCATCGGCCGATCGTAAATCGGCAGCAGATGCTTGTTCGTAACCTTCGTCAGAGGTCTGAGCCGTGACCCAAGCCCCCCCGCAAGAATGATGCCCTTCACGTGATCTTTCTTCAGCACAGCGCGTACTGGCGGCGGTAGTAGTCGCGGAACGCGCCGGATTTGATGGGGCGCCACCAGTCCTCGCGCGCGCGGTACCAGGCCACCGTGTCCGCCAAGCCGTTCGCGAAGTCGATCCGCGGAAACCAGCCGAGCGAGCGCGCCTTCGTCGCGTCGAGGGCGTAGCGGCGGTCGTGGCCGGGACGGTCGGTCACGTAGCGGACGCTTTCGTCGAACGAGCGGCCGGTGAGGCGGATCAGCTCGCGGGTCAGCTCGATGTTGGTGCGGCTGTTCCCGCCGCCCAGGTTGTAGACGTGCCCGGGGGTGCCGTGCTCGAGGACGTGCGCGATCCCGCGCGCGTGGTCGTCGACGTGGAGCCAGTCGCGGACCTGGAGGCCGTCGCCGTAGACCGGGACCTGCTCGCCTTCGAGCAGGTTGGTCACGAACAGCGGG